>CAZLZC010000320.1:0-1511 GCA_964563825.1 uncultured Actinomyces sp. | reverse complement strand
TTGCGGTGCAGCATCGGCTTGGCGGCCACCTGGGCATACGTCGCGACGTACCCGTGTGTGCCCTCACGCACGGGACCCACGGAGTTGGGCAGATCCGGGTCGAGCCACAGGCCGAGGCGCGCCGCAGCATCAGCCCACTGGCCGCGCAGGTGATCGGTGGGCACCACCACGATCACGCGCTGCACGATCCGCTGAGCGAGCAGTCGGCCCGCGAGTGTGAGAGCGAAGGTCGTCTTGCCCGATCCGGGAGTAGCCGTGACGAGGTAATCGCGAGGCCCGGCCTCCAGGTACCCCTGGAGTGCGCGAATCTGCCAACGGCGCAGATACGGCGACGCGGAGGTCTGGGCGAGGGCGGTCATGGGAGATATGACCCTGGCACAGGGTCTCGGCGCGCCACGGTAACGGCACGCCGCGCGCGCTACTCCACGATGACGAAGTCGCCCTTGCGGTTGACCTTCAGGATGTACATCGGCACGTCCTCGCGGTTGCCCGACTTTGAGCGGATGTCGATCGGGCCGGTGGCGCCCTGGAGGCCGCGGGTGTGCAGGACTGCGTCGAGGAGCGGGGCGTACTTCGTCGTGCCCGTCTGCGCCATGGCGTGGAAGAGGACCCATGCCGAGTCGTAGGTGAACGCTCCCCACACATCCGGATTCACGTCGAACTCCGCGCGGTAGGCGGCCACGTAGTCCCCGGCGTACGGGAGCTGGGGCGCGGCCGGGACGCCGCTGAAGGTGCAGGTACGCGAGGTGGTGATGCCCGCCTCCTCGACGAAGGCATCGTCCACGTTGGCGAGGTTCATGAAGCACGTGGCCGTCGTATTGGCCTGCGCGAGCTCCTCCGCGATGAGCACGCCCTCGGGGTAGTAAGTCGCGGAGTAGACCATGTCGGGTCCGGTGGCCAGCGCCTCTCCGACCTCGGCGGAGTAGTCCGAAGCGCCAGCCGGGATGACGGTCTGGGTGACCTTGATGCCGGCCTTCTCCAGGCCCTTGGCCGTGCGCGAGGCGATGCTCTTGGTGTACGCCGAGGGATCGACGAGCATGGCGACCGAGTCGATGCCGAGCCCGCTGATGTAGTCGACCTCGACGGGCGAAATCTGTGAGTTCATGGGCTGCAAAGTGGCGCCGTAGCCCTCCGTGCGGTTGTCCGAGGTCATGCGCAAGGGCACGATCCCCGCCTCCTCATAGAGGCTGAGATTGACCAGTCCGACAGAGGAGTTGTAGGGCCCGATCACCGCGACAGCGCCTGCGGCCTTGGCCTCCTGCACCGCCTGTGCACCGAGAGCGGGATCCGCCTTGTCATCCACGCCCACGAGCTTGATCGTGCGCCCGAGCACGCCCCCACGCGCATTGACCTGCATCGCGGCGAGCTGCGCACCGCGCAGCATGTCCTTGCCATTGGATGCCTGGCTGCCGGTGAGCGGCGCCTCAAGTGCGATGACGATCGTGCCCTTGTCGCCTGCGACCGCAGGGATCGGCGCGAGTGCGGCGGCGGCAAGACCCACGGCCGCAAGG
>CAZLZC010000319.1:0-1512 GCA_964563825.1 uncultured Actinomyces sp. | reverse complement strand
GCGGGCCGATGCTCCAGGCAAGGTAGTTCCACGCCCAGTCAGCGAGCACGCTCACGCGGTTGCGGCCCCCCGCGAGATAGGCCACGTGCAGACCGAGCCAGGCAAGCCAGGCGGGCGTGCCGTGCAGGCGCAACCCTTGGGGCGTCTCGGCCACAGCACGACGCCGACCGATCGTTGCCATCTGTCCCTTATCGAGGTAGCGGAAGGGCTCCATCAGCTTGCCCGTCGCGAGCGCCGTGATGTTGCGTGCCACGTGCCGGCCCATCTGCATGGCCACCGGGGCAACCATGGGCAAGGGGGCGCCTCCGTCAGTGCTGAAGGCGGCCGTGTCACCCACCACCCAGACGTCAGGCACGCCCGGCAGCCGCAGGAATTCATCGACGACGAGTCGCCGGGAAGGCCCGGTCGTGCCGAGTTCCGACCAGCGCTCGGGAGCGGCGACCCCTGCCGCCCAGACGACAGTCCCTGCAGGCAGGATCTCGCCGGACTTCAGGTGCACATCTCGCTCGTACATCCGGTCCACTGCTGTGTCGACCTTGACCGTGACGCCGAGATCCTCCAACTCCTCCTTGGCGTGCGCGCTCGACTCCTCTGTGAAGGAGGGGAGGAGTCGCGGACCAGCTTCGACGAGGGTGACCGTCGCCTTGTCAGCGATGTCGGGGTATTCGCGCACCAGACTGCTTTGGAGTTCGGCCACTGCGCCGCTCACCTCGACACCCGTCGGCCCGCCACCGACGACGACAACACGCAGGGCCTCGCGCGGCAGGCGCCCCTCTTGCACGTCTTCATACGTGTTGAGCAAGCGGGACTTGATGCGACGAGCGTCAGCAATCGACTTCATCTGCAGCGCATGCTCCTCGACGCCGGGGATCCCGAAGGTGGTCCCCACGCTGCCGGTCGCGATGACGAGCTGGTCGTAGCTGACGTCCTGGCCGTCGTAGAGACGGACGCGATGCGCCTGAGGGTCGATGCGGATGACATCTCCCCGAATGAAGGTCACGCCAGGAATCGCTGCCCGCACGGGATATGCGATGTCGTCCTCGGGTAGTGCACCCGTGGCCACCTGGTAGAGAAGAGGACTGAAAAGCTGGTAGGGGTGGCGGTCGACGATGACGACGTCGATCTGCTGAGTCTTGCGCAGCAGCTTGGCCGCATCCAGGCCTGCGAACCCGGCCCCGATGATGACGACCTTCATGCGCTTCATGGCGTGATGGTGCCAGCCATGTCGAGATGGTGCCAGTTAACCCCCAGGGCAGGCTTGCGTGACCGGAAGGGTTGCGGGTGTATCGACGGTGAGTTGGGCGTAGAGGCGACCGCATTCCGCCGCCACGGACTCACTCTGCAGGGCCACCTCCCGCAGAATGGCGACAGCCTCATCCACACCGGCGGCGTCGCGCACGGTGAGCAACTGGCCGAGCACCTGTTCGTAGGTGGACAAAGACGCCCCTGCTGTCGGCGGCGCCGAGAGACGCGCGCGGTCAGCCTCGGTGAGTTCGGGAAGTTCCACTCCGT
>CAZLZC010000318.1:0-1539 GCA_964563825.1 uncultured Actinomyces sp. | reverse complement strand
TGCCCGCCCACCTGCCGGTGGCAGTCAGCGCGTGCGCGCTCGCGGGCTATGACCTGGTCATCGTCGAGACTCCCGGCATCGGCCAGGGCGATCACGCGATCACCGACCTCGCCGACGTATCGCTCTACGTCATGACGCCAGAGTTCGGAGCAGCGACCCAGCTCGAAAAGATCGACATGCTCGATTACGCCGACGTCGTTGCTATCAATAAGTTCGATCGCCGGGGAGCCCTCGATGCCCTTCGCGACGTATCCCGACAGGTCCTGCGCAACCGGGGTGACTTCACTCGTCGATGGGAGGACATGCCCGTCTTCGGCACCTCGGCCGCCCACTTCGACGACGACGGCGTCACCGCGCTGACCCAGCATCTCGAACGCGAGCTCATCGAGCGCGGGCTGCGTATGGAGGCACCCGATGCTCCCGCATCGCGCGTGACCACCGCGGGCGCGGGACCCGTCCCTGCCGAGCGGGTGCGCTATCTCTCCGAGATCGCCCAGGCCATCCGCGACTACCACCGCGTGACTCAGGAGCAGGCCGACGTAGCCGAGGAGGTCGCCGCGCTCGACCGCGCCTTCGAGATCACGGGGCTTGCCGCCCTGGCCGAGCCTCGTGAAGCCCGCGCCGCCGATCTCCTGCCCGAGATCGCTCAGGGGCTCCACGACTGGCCCGGTGACGTCATCGCCCTGCGCGACGACCCCGGAGCGTGGCGCACCACCCTGTCGGGCACACGCATCTGCCGCGTAGGAATGCCCAGTGGCGCCTCAGCCGGCGAGTTGGTCCGCTTCCTTCGCTCGGAGAACCTCCCCGGCCGCTTTCCCTTCACGTCGGGGGTCTTCCCCCTCAAGCGCGACGGCGAGATGCCCGCACGCATGTTCGCCGGCGAGGGTGATCCCGCTCGCACCAATCGCCGGTTCCACCTCTTGGCCGAGGGCCGCGAGGCCACCCGCCTGTCGGTCGCCTTCGACTCCGTGACCCTGTACGGCCGCGATCCCGCGGAACGCCCCGACATCTACGGCAAGGTCGGCACCTCCGGGGTGAGCATCGCGACGATCGACGACATGCGCGAACTCTTCCGCGGCTTCGACCTGTGCGATCCCTCTACGTCGGTCTCTATGACCATCAACGGGCCTGCGCCGACCATCCTCGCGATGTTCCTCGCCTGCGCTGTCGACGACCAGCTGGAACGAGCCGAGGCGTCGAGGGGTCCGCTCACCAGCGAGCAGCGCGCGGAGGTGACCGCGCGCACGCTCGCGACGATCCGCGGCACCGTGCAGGCGGACATCCTCAAGGAGGACCAGGGCCAGAACACCTGCATCTTCTCCACGGAATTCGCCCTGCGCAGCATGGCCGATGTCCAGCAGTGGTTCATCGAGCACGAGGTCCGCTCGTTCTACTCCGTCTCCATCTCGGGCTACCACATCGCCGAAGCCGGAGCCTTCCCGATCACACAGCTCGCCTTCACCCTGGCCAATGCATTCACCTACGTCGAGGCCTACCGGGCCCGCGGCATGGACGTCGATGACTTCGCATCCAGCTTCT
>CAZLZC010000317.1:0-1540 GCA_964563825.1 uncultured Actinomyces sp. | reverse complement strand
CCTCGCCCGGATGCGCCGACCCCCTGTATCGCCGAGCGGTCAAGTCCTCGATGGGTGCGGTGCTTCGCTGTCGGTTCGCCCGCAGCGATGCATGGCCCGTCACCCTTGCTGCTCTCGCCCAGAGCCGACTCGTGGTCGCCCTCACGCCCGAGGCGAGTGACACCGTCGAGGTAGCCCTGGCGGATGCGTCCTCAGCGCCCGTAGCGCTCCTGGTGGGGTCGGAGGGGCCGGGGCTGAGCGCCATGGCCCTCGCATCCTCGTGGCGTCGCGCGCGAATCCCCATGTCCACCGCTGAGGACTCGCTCAATGTGGCCGCCGCCACGGCGGTTGCCTGCTACGCGCGCGCTCAAAGCAGGCGGAACCCGTAGCATGTCGCCATGCCCCGTCTCCTCGCATCCGGAGCCGCTGCTCTAGCGGCCTTCGCACTGCTCGCCGCCTGCAGTGCCCTGCCCGGTGCGGGCTCGAGCCCTCAGGCGACGGATCCGGCCACGACTCCAGCCACGACAGAACCATCGGGTGGGGCGCCGGCCCCCGCGAGTGGTGGGGGCCTCGACGCCGACGGCATGGTGACAGTGGGGCTTGTCGAGCCGTACACCCCGTCGAGTGACGGCACGGCGACGGACGACTACCGCTGCTTCCTGCTCGACACCGGCGTACCCGAGGACCGATTCATCACAGGTGTGCGCTTCGTGCCCGACAACGCTGCCGTGGTTCATCACGCGATCCTGTATCGCGTCAGGGAGCAGCAGATCCCGGCGGCGCAGCAGCGCGACGCCGAGACTGAGGGGCAGGGCTGGAGTTGCTTCGGCGGTCCCGACCTGCCATCCACCGGCGGCAACGCGGTGCGGTCATTGGACTCGGCACCGTGGCTTGCCGCCTGGGCTCCTGGCGGTCGCGAGGCCCGGTACCCCGAGGGCACGGGTGTCTTCCTCGAGAAGGGCAGCAGCGTCATCCTGCAGGTGCACTACAACCTGCTCGCGGGACAGGGACCTGACAACACATCCGTGCGCCTGCGCACAGTTCCTGGGGATTCCGATCTGCGTCCACTCGAGACCATGCTGCTCCCCGCGCCCGTTGAATTGCCGTGCTTGCCTGAGGAAGACGGCCCGCTGTGCGACCGTGACGCCGCGGTCGAGGACACCATCGAGCGCTTCGGTGGCGAATCCCTGCGCACCATCTGGGGCCTCCAACTGATCTGCGACGGCGACCTGGTCGAGCCTCGGGCCGGCGCGACACAGTCCTGCACCCACTCGGTCGAGAATCCCGTCACCGTGTACGCCTCCGCTGGTCATATGCACCTGCTCGGCCGAGAGATCACGATCGTTGCGAACGCCGGGACCCCGCGCGAGGAGGTCCTCCTCGACATCGAGACATGGGACTTCGACAACCAGGGTGCGCGTCCACTCTCGAAGCCATTTCCCCTCGAAGCAGGTGACACCCTGACCGTCACCTGCACCCACGATGCCAAACTCCGCAGCCAGTTGCCTGCGCTCGAGGGCACCGACCCGCGCTACATCACGTGGGGTGAGGGGACGACCGA
>CAZLZC010000316.1:0-1541 GCA_964563825.1 uncultured Actinomyces sp. | reverse complement strand
TGCGCATGGTGTTGGAGTGGCGGGTCATCCGCACATCCGCACCCAGCGCCTCGAGTCTGTCCTTGACCAGCACGGCGACATTCCAGTTGAAGGTGGCCTCCGGGAAACCCGCATTGGTAGCGGTGCCGGAGGTGTTGCAGCCCTTGGTCTCGTGGCCGTTGAAGTGGGTCTGCGCGAGCTCATCGAAGAACTTGGGGTTGGAATTGCCGAGCTGGTGGCCGGGGTCGAGGGCGATGACCGTGCCCGCGAGGGGCCGATCTGCTGCGGGGGCGCCACTCGCCGGTGCAGCGGCGAAGGCGAGTGCGGCGAGCACCGTGCCGGCGATGGCTGCGAGGAGCTTCACCGCAGGAGCATAAGCATGCGGTGGTTGCCGAGGGTATTCGGCTTCACGCGCTCGAGGTCGAGGAATTCCGCGACACCTTCGTCGTAGCTCTGGAGGAGCTGCTCGAAGACCGCGTGATCGACGGGACTCCCCTCGATCTCGTCGAATCCCCGACTGCGGAAGAAATCGACCTCGAAGGTGAGGCAAAAGAGCCGCGCGAGACCCAGCTCCTTGGCCCGCTTGATGAGCCCATCGAGGATGCGCCCGCCAATGCCGTGCCTCGCATGCTCGGGATCGACTGCCAGGGTGCGGATCTCACCGAGGTCCTCCCACATCACGTGGAGTGCACCACAGCCGATGATCACGCCGTCGATCTCAGCGACGAGGAATTCCTGCACGTCCTCGTAGAGCGTGACGGGCGCCTTCGCCAGAAGCCGGCCGTCCTCCGTGTAAAGGCCCACCAGCCTGCGCACGGCAGCCACATCCGCAGTGCGCGCGGGACGGATCACGGCCTCACTCGTCATGGGTGCTCACCGCTCGGGCTTGACGAGTGGGAAGAGGATCGTGTCGCGGATGCCGAGGCCCGTGAGGGTCATGAGCAGGCGATCGATGCCGACGCCCACGCCTCCCGCAGGCGGCATGCCGATCTCGAGCGCACGCAGGAAGTCGTCGTCGACGGGCATAGCTTCGTCATCACCGCGGTCCGCGAGAGCGGCCTGAGCGAGGAGGCGCTCCCGCTGGATCACGGGGTCGGCCAACTCGGAGTAGCCCGTGCCCTGCTCGTATCCGTCGATGTAGAGATCCCACTTCTCCACGACACCGGGGCGATCAGGGTGCGCCCGCGTGAGCGGAGACGTGTCCTCGGGATAGTCCATAACGAACGTGGGCCGGTCCAGTGCGGGGATGACGTAGTGGTCGAGGAGCTCCTCGACGTACTTGCCGGCCACCCAGTGGGCTTGGGGCTCAATCCCTACTGCTCTGCACAGGCCCGCGAGCTCCTCGACGGACGTCGCCGGTGTGACCTCGCGGCCCACCTCCGCGGAGACGGAGCCGTAGAAGTCGATCTCAGGCCACACGCCGGAGAGATCGTGCACGCTGCCGTCGGCATGGACGACCTCGAGAGTTCCGGTGGCTGCGAGCGCAGCCTCCTGGATGATCTCCCGTGTGATGCGCGCGACATCGCGATAGTCGGCGTAGGCGGCGTAGAACTCCAGGGCGA
>CAZLZC010000315.1:0-1546 GCA_964563825.1 uncultured Actinomyces sp. | reverse complement strand
GGCTTGAGCATGACGTCGACGACGACGCGGGCCATCGGATCTCCTCGGGGTCGGCTGCGCCGTCAGTCTATGGGCGAGCCAGCGGCCCGGGTGGGGAGGTCCGCGGGCCCGTCAGCGCCAGAAGTTCGCCGTCATGCGCGTCACGCCAGGTCGCGTCGTCGACTGGCCCACTGAGCCCGCCGCCCCGCCGTACTCGCCGGTACCACCGATGACCGCCAGCCGCCCGGGCGATCCGGCGAGCGTGATGCCCGTGACGACAATCGTGCCCGTGGTGAAGCCCTGCTCGAACATCGTGATGACGGGCTGGACGCCGTCGACCGCCGGGTAGGTGAGGACCGAGGAGAAGTAGTCGCCCTTGGGCTGCTTACCGGATGCCGGCGTCGACGTGCCCGAAGCGTAGGACGTCGTTCCCGTGACAGTCGAGTCGTCGACCGTCGATCTGGCGATGTTGTTCCAGGCAAGAGGCCTGGCCTGGCCCGACGGTCGCGCGATGCGCGTCTCGATGCTGCGGCCATCGGTGCTCACGACCAGCTCCCCGCGGGCACCTGCGTAGTCACCCGTGCCGCCGAGGACCGCGTAGCTGACCGGCTTGCGGGGTGCAGCGGGAGTAATGGTGCGGGCGAAGATCGTGGAGTCTCCGTCGAAGACCTGGAGGTCGATGCTCTGACGCGTACCCCCCTTGGCTGAGCCGAGATTCGTCGCAACCGAGACGTAGGAGACGTCATCCTGCACGGCACGCTGCAGCACCACGCTGCCGATGCCGCTGCCCACGCGCTCGGTGACAGGAGCGGGGAAAGCGAAGGTGGACTTGCGCAGGTTCTTCTCCACGAAGACGTCGTACATCATCAGGTACTTGCCGGTCTTGCCTTGCGGGATGAGGTTGAGGGTGCCGCGCGCTCCTGCGTAGACACCGGTGCCGCCCACCACCGGCATGATGTGCAAAGTCTCCGGTGGCTTGCCCTTGGGGTCCTCGTTGACCGCCTGAGCGAAGAGCTGACCGCCCTTCAACTGCACCTGCGACTGCGTGTCGCGCAGTTCGGCGTCGGACTTCTTGCCCGGTGCGACGACGCGGAGGACGGTGGTCAAGGTGCCGTTGCCCTCATTGCCGGTGACGGTGCCCGTGGTGACGGTGAAGTCACCGACGCCGCGCGGGTTGCCGCTGGGCAGCACCTGGCGACCGGTGAATTCGGCGGTGAGCGAGTACACCTTCTTGGTGCGCGGCTCGATCGGCGCGGCAGTCGCGGGCAGTGCCACGAGCGCCGTGGCCGCCAATGCCGTTGTCGCCGTGAGGGCTAGGGCGATCTTCACGTGTCCTCCCAGATATCTCATCGAGGGTACGTCGTCGAACGAGTTCGAGGGAAATCGATGCTAGGCAGCGGGCGGCAGATCACTGCGGTAGACGAGCAGGCGGGCGGCTGTGCCCACCGCGAGCACGTCGGCATTCAGTAGATAGGGCACCTGACCCTGGAGGACCGAGGTGACAGCGGCCTCAACCTTCATCGCGATGTCCGGGCACATCATGCGCGTGAGCGCCATCGGGCCGATC
>CAZLZC010000314.1:0-1567 GCA_964563825.1 uncultured Actinomyces sp. | reverse complement strand
CTTCGGGTAGTCCGGCGGGAATGGCATCTCGCCTATCCCGCGGACGTCGCCGTCCTCTCGCCACAGATCGAGCAGCACCGTGATGTCAAAGCGGGCTTCGCCGAGCGTGGCCCAGGGATTGCCGGATTCCTCGCGGATCAGCGGAACCGTGCGAAGGGTGAAGTCGGCGGGATCGACCTCCGCAAGCGATGACCAGGTGACCGGCATAGAAACGGGGGCACCCGGACGCGCCCGCACGGACCATGCGGAGGCCATCGTGCGATCGCGTGCCATCTGGTTGTAGTCCACGAACACCCGGGCCCCGCGCTCCTCCTTCCACCATGCCGTGGTGACGAGGTCGGGCATCTCCCGCTCGAGTGCACGTCCCAGAGCGATGGCGGCGTGGCGGACGTCGAGGAATTCCCAGCGCGGCTCGATCGCCACGAACACATGCAGACCTCGGCCGCCGCTCGTCTTGACGTAGGGGTCCGCTCCCCACGCACGCAGCATCTCGGCAAGGGCGAGCCCCACTTCGACAGCATCCGCGAACCCCCTGCCCTCCTGCGGGTCCAGGTCGATACGGAGCTCGTCAGGGCGATCCACGTCCGCGCGGGTGACCGGCCACGGATGGAAGGTGACCGTGCCGAGATTCGCCGCCCACACAAGCGTGCGCTCATTGTCCGGGCAGACCTGCACTCCGGTCCTCCCCGAAGGGAAGGTGACCGTCGCGGTAGCCACGTAGTCAGGGGCACCCTTGGGCAGGTGCTTGTTGTAGAAACTCTCGCTGAATTCCCCGTCGATGAGTACGCCATCAGGCCAGCGCTGCAGTGTCGTGGGTCTGTCACGCACGGCCCGAAGCAGGGCTGGCGCCACGTCCGCGTAGTAGAGGGCCAGGTCGAGCTTGGTGATGACCTCGTCGCCGTCGCGCCACATCGGCCGATTCGGACTGGAGATGCGCACCGGGCCGCCCACGACGTCGACCTCACGCGGGGCGCCGTGCTCACGGGGCATGCCGAAGGTTAGCGCGGAGCCGCTAGGGTTCTCGCGTGTCCGTCACCGTCATCACCTTCCTACTGCTCGGGATCTTCCTCATCCTCTTCGGCCTCGGCTTCGCCTTCTACGGCATGTCGAGCGAGAAGGCCTACTGGTTCCAGCGTGACCCCCAGGGCAATCCCGCCCGCGAGGCCACGCCGTTCCGCAAGGTCTACACGCACGCCTTCACCATCGCCGTAAGTGACGAGCGCGCACCCCTGCGCATCGCGGCCATCGGCGTGGTGCTCATCTACCTGGGCATTGCGAGCCTCATCGCGTCGGCAATCTTCGCCCTCGTGTGACATGAAGGCCGTCGAGCCGAGAATCACCGCCTACCTGGCACAGCACCCTCGGCTTACCCAGGCAGTGAACTTCACTGTCGCCGTCGCGTCGGCACAGTCGCGTGAGCGCATCAGCCTCTCGGCTGCCGCCGTTGCCTTCTGGGCCGCCATCGCCGTAACGCCCACGCTCATCGCGATCAGCATCATCTTCGGCCGCCTCGTCGATCCTGCCGTCCTCGACGAGGCCGTGCAGACTCTGCGGAGCTCCGCGCCGG
>CAZLZC010000313.1:0-1588 GCA_964563825.1 uncultured Actinomyces sp. | reverse complement strand
ACCTCATCGTGCGCGGCGCTCGGGCCCTCGCGGAGAGCCCGATCGAGCGGACGCTGGAGATTGAGAACGCCTTGCAGAGCCTCGCGGGTCTCTCCGAGTGCTACCCCGAGGGCTACCTGGATGCGCTTCGCGACGACTGGGAGCGGACTACGCCGTGAACGTGCCTATGGTTCTCGATGCCAGCGTGCTCATCGCCGCCATGAATCCCGACGATGCGCACCACGGCGCCGCATCCTCGCTCCTGAGACGGGGAGCTCTACAGGAAGGACTGCTGGCCCATCCGATCACGGTCGCTGAATCCGCAGTCGGCGCCGCCCAGCACGGCCGGCTCCAGCAGTTGCAGGATGCATACGCGGCCCTTGGTTTGAAGGTCACGGTTCCCGATTCCGACGAACCTTGGCGTCTCGCTCAACGCCGGGCAGCGACTCGACTCCCCCTCCCCGACTGCTGCGTCCTCGACGCCGCGATTAGATCAGGAGCATCCCTGTCGACCTTCGATTCACGGCTGGCGGCGGTAGCCCGGTCAGCCGATGTTCACGTTGCTCAGGTCTAGAGCCGCTACGCCGCCGACCAGGGCGTAATCGAAGCGATCTCGTCAGCGAGGGCATCGCGCGCTACTTCAGTGTCGTGCGCTACCTGCGCACGCAGCCAGTAGCCATCACTGAGTCCAAAGAAGCGGCATAGACGCAGATCCGTATCCGCGGTGATCGATCGCTTTCCGGCGACGATGTCGCCGATGCGCTGTGCCGGCACGTGGATCTCTTTCGCCAGTCGGTACTTGGTGATTCCCATGGGAACGAGGAACTCCTCCCACAGGAGCTCGCCCGGCGTGACTGGCGGCAGTTTTCGTCCCATGTCATCCCCTCAGTGGTAGTCGACGATTTCGACACTTCGCGCGATGCCTGCAGACCATGCGAAGCACACTCGGTACTGGTCATTGATCCTGATGCTGTACTGACCTTCCCGATCACCCTTGAGCTTCTCGAGTCGATTCCCCGGAGGAATGCGCAAGTCCTCCAGCTTGCCGGCGATGTGGAGTTGTCGGAGTTTGCGTCGGGCCACCCGCTCGATGCCTTCGAAGCGCCCCACGCGAAATCCGCGGGCGAGGCGTTCGGTGTCAGGAGATCCGAATGACTCGATCACGACAAATAGTAATGCGCTGCGTTAATAACGTCAAATGTGCATATCTGATCTCGTGGTGGCGGCATCGACCGACCGTAGGCACCTGGGGGTGCCGGTACCAGGGCCTTGCGATGCTTGTGGACAGCGGCTACCGCCGGGAGGCAATCGCCTTTTCGTACGCCGCCGTGTGCTCGGCGAGCATCCGCTGCGGGGAGAACTCCACGAGGGCACGCTCGCGCGCAGCTGCACCCATCGATGCCATCGACTCGGGGTCGGAGACCAGGTGCTGCACCGCGCGCGCGACCGCCATCGGCGAGAGGGGTACGACGTAGCCGGTGACGCCGTCCACGACCACCTCGGATGCCGAGCCCGCATTGGTAGTCACTGTCGGCAGACCGGCGAGTGCAGCCTCGACCAGCGAGTAGGGCATCGCCTCGTTGTCCGAGGTGAGCACGGCGAGGTCGCA
>CAZLZC010000312.1:0-1597 GCA_964563825.1 uncultured Actinomyces sp. | reverse complement strand
TCGTGGTCGCCAACCCGCTCCCGGAGAACCTCCAGATGGACCCCGACCTGCACGATCGCCTGCTCGCCGAGGGCCTCGCCCTTGCGGAGACCTCCGGGGTCCGCGGTAAGGACGTCACTCCATTTCTCCTTGACCACTTCCACCGAGCATCCGGCGGGATCAGCCTCGAGGTCAACACCGAGATCATCCTGCGCAATGCCGATCTCGCAGCGTGCGTGGCTGTCGCTGACGGGTGAGCGGCTGACATGGCGCAATCCCCCCTCATCAGAGTTGTCGGCGAGGTCATGATCGATGTCCTCGCGCACACGAGCTCAGCACCCGCGCCGGGATCCGACGCTCCGGCGGTCATCTCCGACGAAGACGGCGGATCGGGAGCGAATCTCGCTGCCTGGCTCGCTGACCTCGGCGTGCCCGTGGAGCTCGTGGCGCGTGTGGGCGATGACGCACGAGGAGCCACGGCACTGGGCGTGCTCGACGCAGCCGGTGTCACCGTGCGCGTCGCGCGCGATCCCGGGCGAGCGACGGGGCGCTGCGTGGTCATCGTGACACCGGACGGGGAGCGCACAATGTTTCCGGATCCGGGCGCCAATGAGCGCCTCGCCGTCTCGGACCTCGACGGACTTGCGTGGCGCGCTGGCGATCACCTCCATGTCAGCGGCTACTCCCTCCTGCGGGAGGGCTCCCGGGAAGCTGCCCTCGCCGCCCTCGAGCGCGCCCGAGCCGGGGCGCTCACCGTGAGCATCGATGCCTCCTCTGAGGCGCTCCTGCTCGCGATCGGGCCCGAGACATTCCTCTCCTGGCTCGCGCCGGGCGACCTCCTGCTCGCTAATGCTGACGAGGCCGCCGCCTTGACCGGGCAGTCCGAACCTCATGAGGCCCTGCGCGCGCTCACCGAGCGCGACCTCCTTGTCGTGGTCAAGCGGGGCCCGGACGGGGCTGTTGTCGGCAGCGGGGAGCAACGCTGGAGCACCCCCGCCGCGCCCGCGGAGAACCGAGACACCACCGGCGCGGGTGATGCCTTCGCGGCCGGGTTCCTCGCCTCATGGACGCGCGGGGCCGACATCGAGGAGGCACTCCGACTCGCCACGCGGGTCGCGGCGCGTGCCGTGTCCTTGCCGGGTGGCCGCCCGTAGGCTCTCTGCGTGGCACGCAAGGGTGAATCCATCGATCGCATCATCGACGTCGACGTCGACAGCGAGATGCGGTCGTCTTTCCTTGAGTACGCCTACTCCGTCATCTACTCCCGCGCACTCCCCGACGCTCGCGATGGGCTCAAGCCCGTGCAGCGCCGCATCCTCTTCCAGATGCACCAGATGGGCCTGCGTCCCGATCGGGGCCACGTCAAGAGCGCCCGCGTGGTGGGAGACGTGATGGGCCGGCTCCATCCCCACGGCGACTCGGCCATCTACGACGCCCTCGTGCGCCTCGCCCAGCCCTTCACCCTGCGCCTCCCCCTCGTGGATGGCCACGGCAATTTCGGCTCCCCCGACGACGGGCCTGCCGCCATGCGCTACACCGAGTGCCGCTTGGCGCCCTCGGCCCTCGCCATGGCCGAATCCCTCGACGAGGACGTGGTCGATTTCGTCCCCAATTACGA
>CAZLZC010000311.1:0-1630 GCA_964563825.1 uncultured Actinomyces sp. | reverse complement strand
GCCGCACTCGGCGGTCCGATCGATGCCGTCGCCTGGCTGGCCAACACCCTGTATCCCCTCGGAGTCACCCTGCCTGCCGGGGCGATCATCATGACCGGGGCACTCCACGCTGCCGTGCCCTTCGTGCGAGGAGACGTCTTCCGCGCCGAATTCGATCGCCTCGGCCCCATCACCTTGCGCACCACCTGACCGCACGCACCGACACGAAGGGATCACGGCATGCCCCTGAGATGCGCCATCGTCGGCTCCGGCAACATCGGGACCGACCTCATGGTCAAGATGCTGCGCAGTGACAGTCTGCAGCTCACCGCACTGGTCGGCATCGATCCGGCATCCGACGGCCTCGCGCGCGCGAAGGCTCTCGGCGTCGACGCCCCTCATGAGGGTCCCGACTGGATCCTCGAGCACAGCGATGACTTCGACATGGTCTTCGATGCCACCAGTGCCTACGTGCACGTGCGCTACGCCAAGAAGTACGCCGAAGCCGGAATCACCGCCATCGACCTCACCCCAGCCGCTCGGGGTCCGAAGGTCATCGCGGCGGTGAATCTCACCGAGCACCTGGACGCACCCAACATCAATATGGTCACGTGCGGCGGCCAGGCCACCACGCCGATGGTGTACGCCATCAAGCGCGCCGTCCCGTCGCTCCCCTACGCCGAGATGGTGTCCACCGTGTCATCGAAATCGGCGGGCCCGGGGACGCGACAGAACATCGACGAATTCACCAAGACGACATCGACGGCGCTGCGCGAGATCGGCGGCGCTGATATGAGCAAGGCCATCATTATTCTCAACCCTGCCGAGCCGCCCATCATCATGCGCAACACCGTGTTTGGGGCACTCCCCGAGGGCACAGACCACGACGCCGTGCTGGAGTCGATCTACGCCATGGAGAAGGACGTCGCGCAGTACGTACCGGGCTATCGCCTGAAGAATCCTCCCGTCATCGAAGAGGGGCCGTACAACACTCCGGGTGGCGTCGTCCCGCACCGGGTCGTCGTCCTGCTGGAGGTGGAGGGCGCCGGTGACTACCTGCCCACCTACGCCGGCAACCTTGACATCATGACCGCCGCCGCCATGCGCGTCGGCGAGGCCATCGCGGAGCACCGAGGAGTGACGGCATGACGACCACCGACTATCGCCTCATCGATTCGACGCTGCGCGACGGATCCCACGCCATCAGCCACCAGTACTACGCCGAGGACGTCATCAAGATCGTCGCGGGTCTCGATCGCGCAGGCGTGCAGGTGATCGAGATCGCCCACGGTGATGGCC
The DNA here is from genome assembly GCA_964563825.1 of uncultured Actinomyces sp. GTDB lineage: Bacteria > Actinomycetota > Actinomycetes > S36-B12 > S36-B12 > Mxb001. Next base: position 352 of record CAZLZC010000311.1, on the reverse strand, counting down.
TTGGCGGCTCGAGCTTCAACTACGGATTCTCTGCCGTCCCGGAGAAGGAACTCATCGCCAAGGCGTGCGAGACGGCGCAGCAGGCTCAGATCGCCTGTCTCATGCTGCCGGGCATCGGTCTGGCAGACGACCTCCGCGAGGTCCGCGAGCTCGGCGTATCCGTCGCGCGCATCGCCGTTCACTGCACCGAGGCCGACATCACCGAGCAGCACATCAAGGTCGCCAAGGAGCTCGGCATGGAGGCCATTGGCTTCCTCATGATGGCGCACATGAACTCCCCCGAGGGTCTCGTGGAGCAGGCCCTGCTCATGCAGTCCTACGGCGCCGACACGATCTACATCGCCGACTCCGC
>CAZLZC010000310.1:0-1630 GCA_964563825.1 uncultured Actinomyces sp. | reverse complement strand
TCGTGGGGCTTGCCCCGGCGGCACACGGGGCCAATCGCACCGGGCGTGTCTTCACGGGCGACCGCAGCGGCGACTGGCTCTTCGCCTCGCTGCATCGCGTCGGTGCCGCTGCGCTGCCGACATCGACGTCGGCGGATGACGGTCAGCGGCTCGACGGCGTTCGGATCACGGCGGCGGTGCGCTGCGCGCCGCCCGGCAATGCGCCGACTCCCGACGAGCGCGACACCTGCGCACCCTGGCTCGTGCGCGAGATCGCACTCACCTCGCCGCGTGTGCTGATCGCCCTCGGCGGATTCGCGTGGCAGTCCGCCCTGCGCGCGCTCGCGGACCTGGGCGAGCCGGTGCCCTCGCCGCGACCGAAGTTCGGCCACGGCGCGACGGCACGCGTGGGCGACCGATGGCTCGTGGGCAGTTATCACCCCAGCCAGCAGAACACCTTCACCGGCCGGCTCACCGAGCCGATGCTCGATGACGTCCTCGGTCGGGCACTGTCCCTGGCGGACGACGTGCCTCCGGAGGGGATCGAACCCTCACTGGACCGGGTTTAAGCCGGGCGTCTCTGCCAATTGGACTACGGAGGCGCGCCCAGCCTAGGTGCCCTGACCGGGCGCCCGATCGTGAATGTCCGCCACGTGGGGATTGCTTCCGGCCCCGAATCGGTTAACGTGGAGAGGAAGCGGGCGAGGGCCCGCTCCACGGGGTGGGGAAACCTGCCCCGCCACCGCAGGAGGAGCAGCATGCAGACGGCCAACCCCGTCCTCGCCCGTATCGACCGCGACGCCGCCCAGGCCAGCCGCTCAGGGGCCGGGTTTGCCTACGAGGAGGGCCGCAGCGCGGTCGCCTCGGCCCAGGTGGGTGCCCCCGCACCCGCCCCTGCCCCCACCCCCATGGCGGACGACGCCGGCATCTACTCCGGCGTCCAGATCCCGGCGCCGGTCGACCAGCGGGTCACCTACGCCGACGTCATGGTCAAGTCCGCGATCATGTTCGCGATCGCCGTCGTCATGGCCTTCGCGGGCTGGATGATCACCGAGGCGATGCCCGGTGTGGGCACCCTCCTCGTCTTCGGTGCCATGATCGCCACCCTGGTGCTCGGCCTCGTCAACGCGATGAAGCGCAAGGTCAGCCCGCCGCTCACGATCCTCTACGCCGCCGTCTCCGGCATCATGCTCGGTGCAGTGAGCTACTGGTACAACCAGATCGCGCTCGCGTCCGACTACGAAGGCCTCGTGCTCCAGGCGGTGCTCGCCACCTTCACCACCTTCGGCGTCATGCTCCTGCTCTTCGGCACCGGGATCGTCAAGGTCACGAGCAAGTTCATGAAGGTCATGCTCGTCGCGATGGTGTCGTACATGTTCATCGGCATCGCCTCCCTCATCGCGGCGATGTTCGGTGTCGGTGGAGGCTGGGGCTTCTACGGCGTCGGCACGCTCGGCCTGCTCCTGTGCATCTTCGGCGTCGGCCTCGCGGCGTTCAGCCTCATGCTCGACTTCGAGGCCATCAAGCAGGGCGTCGCGATGGGCCTGCCCGAGCGCGAGTCGTGGCGCATGTCCTTCGGCCTCCTCGTGACCCTCGTCTGGCTCTACCTCGAGTTCCTGCGCCTCTTCGCGATCATCGCCTCCGGCCGCGA
>CAZLZC010000309.1:0-1645 GCA_964563825.1 uncultured Actinomyces sp. | reverse complement strand
TTGGCGGTGCACTGCACGTGGGTGACGCCCGCCTCGACGGCGGAGAGGGTGTTGGCGATGGCGCAGCCGGTGTCGTCCTGGCAGTGGATGCCCAGGCGCACGCCGGAGCGCTCCTTGACGTCCTGCACGATCTCGTACATCCCGTGCGGGAGCATGCCGCCGTTGGTGTCGCAGAGGACGCCGACGTCGGCGCCCGCCTCGAATGCGGCCTGGAGGATGCGTACGCCGTAGTCACTGTCGTGCTTGTAGCCGTCGAAGAAGTGCTCGAGGTCGAGGAAGACACGGCGATCGTGCTCGCGCACGAAGCGCACGGTGTCGACGATCATTGCGAGGTTCTCGTCGAGCGAGGTCTTCAGGGCCTCGGCGACGTGGAGTACGTCGGACTTCGCGACGAGGGTGACGACGGGTGCCTGGGAGTCGAGCAGGGCACGCACCTGCGGGTCGTCCTCGACCTTGACGCCGGCCTTGCGCGTGGCGCCGAAGGCGACGAGCTGCGCGGTCTGCAGGTCGAGCTCCTCGCGGGCACGGGCGAAGAACTCGGTGTCCTTCGGCATGGCCCCGGGCCAGCCGCCCTCGATGAAGCCCACGCCGTAGCCGTCGAGGAGACGGGCGACGGCGAGCTTGTCGTTGACGCTGTAGGCGATGCCCTCGCGCTGGGCGCCGTCGCGCAGGGTCGTGTCATAGACATGGAAGGAATCCCCCAGGGGCAGGGTCGCCATGTCGTCCTCCTCAAGCAAAAAGCCCCTCGCGGGTGCGAAGGGCTGCGCATCGATGCCGCCGGGCGGCGCCGATGCGCTAGGTAATGATGATGCTGATGTGCACGGAGGGAAGTGTAGACCCCCTCCTGGGCCCCTGGGAAGGGCCCGCTGCGGGCCCCTCCTGGCTCAGCTGCAGGTGCCGGGGTCGGTGACCGGGTCGGTGCCGGCGAGGCGGGGGCCGATCTTGGGGACCGGTGCGCAGGGGTCGGTGATGTAGACGGTGCGGGTGACGACGTGGGCGCGGGCGTCGTAGGCGTTGGTGAAGGTCACCCGCGTGGTGGCACCCCCGGTGATGGGGATGGCGCGGGTGAGGGTGCCCTCGCCCGTGCGGGTCGCCCGGGCGGTGGTGTGCGTCCAGCGCGTCGTCGTCGTGACAGAGGCACCGGGGGCGCGCCAGGTGACGATGCAGGTGCCGACCGCGACCCCGACCAGCTCACCGGCCACGATCGCGCAGCCGCCCTTGGCGGACAGGATCAGCCGGTCGATGGCGGTGGCGGTGCCGACAGGGACCTTCTCGCCGACGTCGATCGAGGGGGTGTGGCCGACCTGCCAGCGCCGGGAATCCCACATCGGCGCCATGCCCGGGGTGGTGGGTGCGCCATGAGCGCGCTCGTGGACCTTGCAGCTCATGCCCGCCGGCACCCGCACCCGCCAGGTGTCGCGATCGATGCCGGTGTCCATGACGTGGGTGCGCTTCACGGCCTGTCCCGCGTCGCCGGTGCACACGGTGACGAGCTTGACCTGGCCGGTGCGCAGCTCGGCGCCCTTGGTGATGACCTTGCGCACCTGCAACCAGCCCGACTGCGCACCACCACCGCCGGCGACGCGGGGCCGCAGCCACGCGTGCGCGACCTGACCCGCCTCGTCCGCGACCTGGTACTGGATCG
>CAZLZC010000308.1:0-1650 GCA_964563825.1 uncultured Actinomyces sp. | reverse complement strand
GGGCGACCTGCTCGGGATCGAGGCCGTAGCGCTCCCAGGCCTCGGTGTGCACGATTCCGGGTGCGACGGCGATGGTGCGCACACCGCGTGAACTCCACTCCTGGGCCCAGGTCGCCGTGAGACTTTCGACACCCGCGCGTGCCGCTGATGAGTGCGACATGCCGACGATGCCGCGGTGCGGAGTCAACGTCATGGTGACGCTGGCGATCTTGCCGTAGCCCGCGGGCAGCATCGAGCGCTTAGCTACCTGGGTCGAGACGTACCAGGTGGCGTCGAGATTGAGCCGCTCGACAGCGCGGAAGCCGTTGTAGGAGATGTCCTCCGCGCGCGAGACGAACTGCCCTCCGGCGTTGTTGACCAGCAGGTCGATGCGCTCCATGTCGCCGAGCACGGCGTCGAGCAGGGCGTCGACATGCTCGGGCTCGCGGATATCACAGGGGTACGCCGATGCCGATCCGCCCGCGGCCTCGATGGCGGCGACAGCCTCGGCGAGGGGCTCCTCACGACGACCGGTGACCGCCACGCGAGCACCCAGTCGGGCCAGCAATTCCGCGGTCGCGCGACCGATGCCGGTGCCACCGCCCGTGACGAGCGCCGTACGACCGGCAAGTGAGCCGGGGGCGAGGGAGTCGAGTGCGTCGGGCCTGCGCGGGGGTGCCATGTCGGCCAGCCTAGTGAGGGCAGGTCAGGCCAGGGCGAGGAAGAGCTTCTCGAGTTGCTCCGCGCTCATCGGCGGCTTCTCGCCACGACCCTCGGCCGCGGCGCACTGCTGCAGGCCGTTGGCCACGACCTTGAAGCCTGCCCGGTCGAGAGCGCGTGACACCGCCGCGAGCTGGGTCACGACCTCACCACAGTCACGGCCGTCCTCGATCATGGAGATGATGCCGGCCACCTGGCCTTGCACGCGCTTGAGGCGGGTGACCACCTCGCGCCGGCAGACGTCGTCCATCGTGATGGGGGCCATGTGCTCACCTGCACCTTCGGGTGGGGACCTGCGGATCGGCGGAGCCGCCCCTGTCGGTCACGTCCGCCCGGCGGGCGGAACTTCGCCAAGGATACCCCTGGGGGTAGTGGGTCAGCCGATCGGCTCGACGGAAACCTGGCTAGCGATCTCACCCGGCAGCTCGACGTACTCCCCCGCCGACCCGACGAGCACTCCCGTGGCTGCGCGCTGCACGCGTACGGCACCACCGGGCACGACTCCCGCGCGCTGGAGCAGGGCGACCACCTCCGGGTCGACCTGTGCGCTCTCACCGATTCGTCGCACGGTGACGCGCACCGTGTCGTCGCCCGCGGCGCGATCGAGGCTTACCCAGTGGTCACCGCGCGTCGCCGACGGCTTGGCGCCCGGCACCAGCTCCTCCAGTCCGGGGATGGGATTGCCAAACGGCGACTCGGTCGGGTTGTCGAGGATCTGCAGGATGCGTCGCTCCACGGTGTCAGACATCACGTGCTCCCAGCGGCACGCCTCCGTGTGGACGTCTTCGATCGGCAGGCCGATGACATCGATGAGCAGGCACTCGGCGATGCGGTGCTTGCGCATCACGCGCGTGGCGTACTCGCGACCCCGGGGCGTCAACTCGAGGTGGCGATCGCCCTCGACGGTGAGCAAGCCGTCACGCTCCATGCGCGCGACCGTCTGAGAGACCG
>CAZLZC010000307.1:0-1653 GCA_964563825.1 uncultured Actinomyces sp. | reverse complement strand
GTGAAGGCGCGCGCGCGAGAGACGCCGGGGGCCCCTGACGGGCCTCCCTGATCCCCGGCGGGCCAGACGGCGGACACCCGGTGACGTTACCCCAGCGGGACGGGTGCACGCGCGAGTCGCGCAGCACGTACCGTGGCCCGGTGCACATCGTCGTCCTCAACTGGCGCGACACCGCCAACCCGGAGGGCGGTGGCTCAGAGGTCTACGTCGAGCAGCTCGCCCGTCGATGGGTCCGCGATGGGCACCGCGTGACCCTTGTGTGCGCCGCACACACTGCGGGACCAAGTCTCGAAGATCGCGATGGCATCCGCATCGTCCGCGTCGGCACCAAGCTCACCGTCTACTCCCGCGCGAGAAGGCTCCTGCGCCGCGGCGCCCTGGGGAGAGTGGACGTCGTCATCGACACTCAAAACGGTATTCCCTTCTTCGCTCGCTATGCGACGTCGATACCGACCGTCATGCTCGTCCACCACGTGCATCGTGAGCAGTGGCCCGTGGTCTACGACCCCGTGCGTGCGCGCGTGGGCTGGTTCGTCGAGTCGGTGGCCGCCCCGCGTGCGTTGCGTGGCACCGCATACGTCGCTGTCTCGGAGGCCACAAAGAGCGAACTCATTGCCCAGGGTGTGTCAGCCGAGGACATCACCGTCATCCACAACGGTACCGAGGCGTTGCCTGACAGTGGCGCCTCTCGCGACCCGTCACCGCGCATCCTGGTTCTCGGTCGCCTCGTGCCGCACAAGCGCGTGGAGCACGTCATCGCTGCAGCAGCACGATTGCGTAGCCGCCATCCGGGCCTCACTGTCGCCGTCGTCGGCGATGGCTGGTGGGCCGAGAACCTGCGCGAGGCTGCGCGCAGTCACGGCGTCGCCGACATCGTGGAGTTCACGGGTCACGTGAGCGAGGACGAGAAGGCTCGCCAGGTCGACCGGGCCTGGGTGCTTGCCCTGCCCTCCCTCAAGGAGGGATGGGGGCTGGTCGTCATGGAGGCCGCGTCGCGCGCGGTGCCCGCCGTCGCCTACGCGGATGCTGGCGGCGTCACCGAATCCATCGCTGACCGTGCCACCGGCGTTCTCGTGCGCGGGGAGGAAGCAGACTTCATCGACGCCCTCGATGCGCTTCTCTCCGACACCGCGCGACGTCAGACCATGGGGGCGCGCGCCCGAGAGAGATCAGCGCAGTTCTCGTGGGACGCCTCTGCGAAGCGATTCGAGGAGCTGCTCATCGCAGCAGTGCACGCGAAGCCAAAGGGGCAGGCGACTAGTTGGTCGTTCCGTAAACGACGTAAGGCGCGTCGACCGTAGGCGGCACGGCGGTCTGCGACGACACGATGCCGAAGGACGCCCCCGCAGCGACGACAGCACCGACGACCGCGGCGATGATGGGCCCGATCCACACAGACATGCCTGCCTCCTTCGCTCGTCACCGTACCAAAGGTCGGGCCCCCCGCGCCCGGACTCGCCGGATCAGGATTGCCACCCATCCGGCGAGGAGCGCGCCCAACAGGGCGAGGTCGACCGCCGCCACGCCGCGCGGGTCCGGGTGGGAGGCGACCACGGAGCCAGCGGGGGCGGCGTACAGCGCCAGATCGGGGCCGTCGAAGACCCGCTCCCACCCCTGGAGATCGGGAATCGGGCCCGGAGTGCCCTTGGCCAC
>CAZLZC010000306.1:0-1659 GCA_964563825.1 uncultured Actinomyces sp. | reverse complement strand
CCGATAACGACGTCCTCGTCCTGGAGGATCTCGTCGATCCGACAAACGTCGGTCTCGCGATCCGGTCAGCCGTGGTCCAGGGCATCAGCGATGTGATCCTCTCGCCCGGGTGCGCCGACCCCCTGTATCGCCGAGCGGTCAAGTCCTCCATGGGCGCGGTGCTTCGGTGTCGGTTCGCGCGCAGCGAGGCGTGGCCCGCCACGCTCGCTGCCCTCGCCCAGAGACGGCTCGTCGTCGCCCTCACGCCGGACGCGAGCGGCACCGTGGAGGTGGCCCTGGCGGATGCGTCCTCGACGCCCGTGGCACTCATGGTGGGGTCGGAGGGGCCGGGGCTGAGCGCCGTGGCCCTCGCATCCTCCTGGCGGCAGGCCCGGATCCCCATGTCATCCGTCGACGACTCGCTGAATGTGGCGGCCGCCACGGCGGTCGCTTGCTATGCGCGCGCTCAGAGCAGGCGGAACCCGTAGCATGTCGCCATGCCCCGTCTCCTCGCATCCAGCGCCGCTGCCCTAGCGGCCTTCGCGCTGCTCGCCGCCTGTAGTGCCCTGCCCGGCGCAGGCCCGAGCCCTGAGGCGACGAATCCGGCCTCGACCGCAGCCTCGGCAGAGCCATCGGGTGGGGAGTCGGCCCCCGCGGGCGGTGGAGGCATCGACGCCGACGGCATCGTGACGGTGGGTCTCGTCGAGCCGTACACCCCTTCCAGTGACGGCACGGCGACGGACGACTACCGCTGCTTCCTGCTCGACACCGGCGTTCCCGAGGACCGATTCATCACGGGCGTGCGCTTCGTACCCGATAACGCTGCTGTGGTTCATCACGCGATCCTCTATCGCGTTAGGGAGCAGCAGATCCCGGCCGCGCAGCAGCGGGACGCCGAGACGGAGGGACAGGGCTGGAGCTGCTTCGGCGGTCCTGACCTGCCGTCTACTGGCGGCAACGCGGTGCGATCTTTGGACTCGGCACCGTGGCTGGCTGCTTGGGCTCCTGGCGGACGCGAGGCTCGCTACCCCGAGGGCACGGGTGTCTTCCTCGAGAAGGGCAGCAGCGTCATCCTGCAGGTGCACTACAACCTTCTCGCGGGTCAGGGGCCCGACAACACATTCGTGCGCCTGCGCACAGTTCCCGGTGATTCTGACCTGCGCCCACTCGAAACCATGCTGCTCCCCGCGCCCGTAGAATTGCCCTGCCTGCCCGAGGAAAGCGGCCCGCTGTGCGACCGTGACACCGCGGTCGAGGACACCATCGAGCGCTTCGGTGGCGAGTCTTTGCGCACCATCTGGGGCCTGCAGTTGATCTGTGACGGCGATCTGGTCGAGCCTCGAGCCTCTGCGACACAGTCGTGCACCCACTCGGTCGAGAGTCCCGTCACCGTGTATGCGTCTGCTGGTCACATGCACCTGCTTGGTCGCGAGATTTCCATCGTCGCGAACGCCGGGACCCCGCGCGAGGAGGTCCTGCTTGATATCGAGACATGGGACTTCGACAACCAGGGTGCGCGCCCACTCTCCAAGCCGTTCCCCCTCGACGCGGGTGACACCCTGACCGTCACCTGCACCCACGATGCCAAGCTACGCAGCCAGCTCCCCGCGCTCGAGGGCACTGATCCGCGCTACATCACGTGGGGTGAGGGGACGACCGACGAGATGTGCCTCGGGATCC
>CAZLZC010000305.1:0-1661 GCA_964563825.1 uncultured Actinomyces sp. | reverse complement strand
TCGACATCCTGCGTCCCCTGTGGCTCGATCAGGTCGAGCAGACGAAGGTGGCCCTGCGTTTGCTGGCCGCGTCGCAGCCCGCCGGGGCAAACGTGGGAGCGAGTGCGTGAGCGACTGGCTCGACCTCGCTGGCCGCACCGCAGCGGTGACGGGCGGCGGCAGTGGCATCGGCCAGGGCTGCGCGCTCGCCCTGGCCCGCGCCGGCGTGACCGTCTGGGCGCTCGACCGCGATGAGGCCGCCCTGGCGGACAGCGCGCAGCAGGCAGCAGCCGAGGGCGTGGTCGTGACCGGTATCGCATGCGATGTCACCAACGCCGAATCCGTACGCCGCGCGGCGACCACCGCGGGAGCCGTGGACATCCTTGTGAATGCGGCGGGTATCGGCAGGCCGGGCGCTTTACTCGACGTCTCCGCCGAAGACTGGCAGCGCGTGCTCGACATCAACCTGACCGGCTACCTCACCACCACGCAGGCCTTCGCCCCCGCGATGGTGGAGCGCGGCTCCGGATCGCTCATCCACGTCGCCTCGATTTCCTCGCGCAATCCTCAACCCGGCAGCGGTGCCTACAGCGCATCCAAGGCAGGCGTGGCCCTGATGTCGCAGCAGCTGGCCTATGAGCTCGGACCGAGCGGCGTCCGCAGCAACACGGTCAGCCCCGGACTCGTGCGCACGCCCATGACCGAGGCGTACTACCAGGCACCCGGTGTCGCCGAGCGCCGCGACGCTGCCATCCCGCTGCGGCGCGTGGCGCGGGCCGACGACATCGCCGACGTGGTGGTCTTCCTCGCCAGTGACCGCGCTCGCTATGTCACGGGGGCGGACATCACGGTCGATGGGGGCTTCGCGACGACCCTCATGGGCACGGTGCCCCGTCCCGGCTACGACGCCTAACTAGCGCAGGCTGAAAGGCGGGTACTTGTCCGTGGCCAGCAGGAGCGCGTAGGCCTGGACACGCCAGCTCCACCGCAGATAGCCGACGACGAAGTCGAAGAACGCCGCCGGATAACGCCCGGTGAAGATGATCGCGAACCACGACAGGATCACGACGACGAACACGGCGATGCCCAGAAAGAACAGGATGAAGAAGTGCGGGATCGCGAGGAACCACTTGACGAGCGGCAAGCCACGATTGAGTTGCGTCTTCACATCGGGGTAGTCGAGGTCCAGGTGGACGTTCTGCTCGTCCTCCGTGGAGGGGTACCGGTCTGTCAGGAGCAAGAAGTACGCGGTCACTCGCGTGATGAACCTGTGCAGGTTCAGCGCGAAGTCGAACCACCACCGGGGGTAGACCTTGCGGAAGAGAATCATGACCACGGTCAGGATGAAGAGCGTCCCGAGAATGCCGAAGCCGACCGACGTGGTCGACGAGACGGCATCGCCTGCCCCACCGACAACGACGACGGCGCTTTCGCCACTCGAGACCAGAAACTGGAGGAGGAGGGCGATCGGGATGATGAGGATGATGCGGAAGATGGTCGAAGCACGGCTCAGCGAGGCTTGCGCATCGATGGTCAGACGTGCCGGATAGACAGGCGTGGAGGGCGCAGCGGTCTCGGTCATGAGCGAAACGCTAGGCCCCGCCTAGGTCCCACCCCAGTGGACACGCCGTCTAGTCGTCGTCGTCGCTTGATGCGGCCACGGAGGCCCGCTCAGCCTTCAT
>CAZLZC010000304.1:0-1661 GCA_964563825.1 uncultured Actinomyces sp. | reverse complement strand
AAGCTGCCACCGACACAAAGGCCAGCGCGGGCATCACCAACGAACGGCAGAGAACCATAATCTGCCCTTTCCTCATATGGAAGCAGGAAAGGCGTCCCCGCTCCTCTCGATATTTGTGCGATAAGCGACGCCGCTGTGGGAGTCTTTGCCATGACGTCGTCCATGATCCGGATCGGACTCGCTGTCGTTGCCTCGGTAGCCCTGGTGGTCACCACGGCCGTCATCCCCGCGGGTGCAGCCCCCACGGGCGCGGAGTCAATGCCTGCCACCCAGGCGAACCTCGACTGGCGACCCTGCTCCGACGAGGTCCTCCCGGCGCGCGCACGGTGCACGTGGGTCACCGTGCCCCGCGACTGGGCTGAACCATTGACGTCGGGCACCTACCGCATCCGGGTCGCCAGGATCGCCGCAGTTGGCGACCGCATCGGGGTGCTCACCTTCAACCCCGGTGGGCCAGGCGGTGCGGGCGTGAGCCTCCTGGACGTGGTCTATCGATGGTTGCCCGCGCAGGTCAGGGATCGCTTCGATGTCGTGGCGTGGGATCCCCGAGGCGTGGGACGGTCTGAGCCCGAGCTGCGCCCCTGCACGTGGCAAAGGCCGACGTTCCCGGCGACGGGTCCAATCGACGTTACCGCGCTCGCTCAGGAGTGGTACGACGCCGTCGCGCAAGCCAACGGCGAGTGCGCATCGCTCAACGCTGCGCATGTCAACAATCTCGGCACGTGGCAGGTGGTGCGCGACCTCGACGCCATCCGCCGGGCACTGGGTGAGCGTCAGATCACCCTGTGGGGCATGAGCTATGGCACGACGGTCGGTCGTGCCTACGCGCAGGCGTTCCCTTCGCGGTTGCGCGCTCTTGTGCTCGATGGCGCCATCGATCCGGCGCCCAGCATCCACTCCTATATGCGCGAGCACATCTGGGGCGACCTGACGGCCGTGCAGCGCATGCTGGGCGCGTTCGGCGGTCGCTACACCAAGACCTACACCCAGGCCATGAGATACCTCGACGAGCGAGTGTTGCTATTCGACGGGTCCGAACTCACCCGCTGGCAGTTCGGCGGCGCAATGCAGGGCCTGGCCACACGGCAGGGATCCTGGCCCAAAGCCATGGAGATCCTCGACGAGGTCGGGCGCGCCCTCGCGAACCCGCGCACGCGCACGGCCGAGCGTGGCGAGCGCCTCGCCGAACTCGTGGAGATAGGCCAATCGCCAGAGTGGTCGCCGGATCCACTCCCGACCCAGCCGAGGGCGTCCGCCGACTTCTACTCCATCCTCGGCTTCGTGAACTGCAGTGACATGCACGACCGGCCCACCGTGGAAGCCCTCGCCCGAGCCGGGGGCGAGGCAATCGGCGTCGGGGGCACGCCCTACCTCCTCCCCGTCCTTACGGAAGGCGCGCAGTGCGCCGGGCTGCCGCCGCTGGGCCAGTCACTGCCCGGGCTGACGACCATCCTGCGCCTGTCACCTCGACCCGTCGTCATCAACGCCGTCGCCGACAACGCCACTCCCTACCTGGGTGCCCGTGAACTTGCGAACGCCTTCGCTCGGGCGCCTATGGTTGTCTACGACGGGACGCAGCACGTCGCCTACGGCCGCACCTCGGCGTGCGTCGACAGGCCGGTCACGACCTACATCGTGTCGCTCACGCTGCCACCGCGATC
>CAZLZC010000303.1:0-1675 GCA_964563825.1 uncultured Actinomyces sp. | reverse complement strand
GGACCACGGCCGGGCACGCGCCTCGGACCGGGGTTGCGCTGGGGAGGCGCCGGTCCGGTGACCTTGATCCGGTCGACCACACCCGGTCCGAGGAGAGCCCGGATCCGCCCGTCGATCTGCGGGAGAAGGAGGCGGACCTGGGTCGCCCATGCGGTGGAGTCCGCGCGAAGCCAGAGCTCGCGGCCATTCTCCGTCTCGCGCACCGAGTCCGGGACCACATGATCAGCAAGCGCATCGCCCACGATCTCAGGCCAGCGCGCGATGAGTGAGCCTGATCCGACCTGCGACTCGTAGCCGTGATCGCGCAGCCACCCCTGCATGACCTTGTCGACTGTCTGGGGGTCGCGATCGTCGCCGTACTGCGGTCGCCGCACCGGTGCCTTCTTGCTCGGCGCAGTGCGAGCGCTGGCCTTCGCCCGGGCTAAGGCTGTCTTCGCGAGGTCGCTGCCTGTTTCTTGTGTCGGCTCAGTCACGGCGTGTCACCGTGCCCTCGATGACGTCGAACCACGTGCCTGTCATCGCTGCCGGCACGTCGTCGGACACCGCGGCTGTGATGAGAACCTGGGGTGCGTCGGCAACGCGCTCGGCGAGGTGCGCTCGACGTCGGGCGTCAAGCTCGGCGAAGACGTCATCGAGCACCAGCACAGGTGCGCCTGACTCATGGGTGAGCAGGTCGTATGCCGCCAACCTGAGTGAGAGCGCCGCGGACCATGACTCGCCATGGGAGGCATATCCCTTGACGGGAGCATCGCCGAGCACCATGTCGAGATCATCCCGGTGGGGTCCGACGAGGGTGATGCCCCGGTCGAGTTCTTCCTTGCGGCGCCGCGCCATTTCGGCCAGGAGGGCTTGCTCCGCATCGGTGCCCTCGGTGTCGTCCGCTGTCGACCGGTAGGAAATCTCCACGGTCGCTCCGCCGGGGACGAGCTCGCCATAGGCCTCGGAGGCAAGTGGGGCCAGGGCGGCCGTCAACTCCCGGCGTGCCTCGATCAGCTCCGCGCCTAGACGTGCGAGCTGCTCATCCCAGACCTCGAGGGTGCGCTCCACTTCCTCGAGACTCTTGCGCCGTGCAGCCCCCGCTGACTTGAGCAGCGCGTTGCGCTGCTTGAGCACGCGGTCGTAGTCGGCGCGTGTGCCGGCCAGCCGTGGCTGACGCTGCACGAGCAGGTCATCGAGGAAACGGCGGCGTTCACCTGGATCGCCTTTGACGAGCGCGAGGTCCTCGGGAGCGAAGACAACCGTGCGCAGGATTCCGAGGATCTCGCGCGTGCGCTGCACGGGGGCCTTATTGATGCGGGCGCGGTTCGCGCGCCCCGCGGTGATCTCCATCTCCAGCACCATCGACCGGTCTTCGCGGACGACGTCGGCGCGGATGACAGCACGTTCGGCTCCGTGGCGCACGAGGGGGGCATCGGTGGCCACACGGTGACTGCCCAGCGTGGAGAGGTAGGCGATGGCTTCGACGAGATTGGTCTTGCCCTGCCCATTGGATCCGACGAAAGCGTTGATGCCCGGTTCCAAAGACACCTCGAGGTGCGCGTAGTTGCGCACGTCGACGAGCGAGACGTGCCGCACCCGCACAGGCGGATCGGCAGACGTTGCCATCTCAGCCGGCGAGGCGCACCGGCATGAGCAGATAGCGGTAGTCGCCGTCGTCATCGCCGCCGCCACTAAG
>CAZLZC010000302.1:0-1713 GCA_964563825.1 uncultured Actinomyces sp. | reverse complement strand
TCGTGGTCGCCAACCCGCTCCCGGAGAACCTCCAGATGGACCCCGACCTGCACGACCGCCTGCTCGCCGAGGGCCTCGCCCTTGCGGAGACCTCCGGGATACGAGGCAAGGACGTCACCCCGTTCCTCCTCGATCACTTCCATCGAGCATCCGGCGGAATCAGCCTGGAGGCCAATACGGAGATCATCCTGCGCAATGCCGATCTCGCATCGTGCGTGGCTGTCGCCGACAGGTGAACGGCTGATATGACGCAACCCCCGCTCATCCGCGTCGTCGGCGAGGTCATGGTCGATGTCCTCGCGCGCACGAGCACAGCACCCGCGCCGGGATCCGATGCCCCGGCGTCGATCTCCGACGAAGAGGGCGGATCGGGGGCGAATCTCGCTGCCTGGCTCGCTGACCTGCACGTGCCCGTGGAACTCGTGGCGCGCGTCGGCGATGACTCACGAGGATCCGCGGCACTGGCCGTGCTCGACGCAGCCGGTGTCACCCTGCGCGTCGCACGCGATCCGGAGCGGGCGACCGGTCGCTGCGTGGTCATCGTCACACCCGACGGGGAGCGCACCATGTTTCCGGACCCGGGTGCCAATGCGCGCCTCGCCGTCTCGGACCTCGACGGGCTCCCGTGGCGCGCCGGCGATCACCTCCATGTCAGCGGCTACTCCCTCCTGCGGCAGGGCTCCCGTGCAGCCGCTCTCACCGCCCTCGAGCGCGCCCGAGCCGCCGCGCTCTCCGTGAGCATCGACGCCTCCTCACATGCGCTCCTGCTCGCGCTCGGGCCCGAGGCCTTCCTCGCCTGGCTCGCGCCTGGCGACCTCCTGCTCGCCAATGCCGACGAGGCCGCGGCTTTGAGCGGATACTCCGACCCTCTCGACTCCCTTCGCGCGCTCACCGCTCGCGACCTCCTCGTCGTGGTCAAACGGGGCCCGGACGGCGCCGTTGTCGGCAAAGGGGATCAGCGCTGGAGTGCCCCCGCCGAGCCCGCGGAGAACCGCGACACCACAGGCGCGGGTGATGCCTTCGCGGCCGGGTTCCTTGCCTCATGGACACGCGGGGCCGACATCGAGGAAGCGCTCCGACTCGCCACGCGGGTCGCGGCGCGTGCCGTGTCCTCGCAGGGCGGTCGCCCGTAGGCTCTCTGCGTGGCACGCAAGGGTGAATCCATCGATCGCATCATCGACGTCGACGTCGACAGCGAGATGCGGTCGTCTTTCCTTGAGTACGCCTACTCCGTCATCTACTCCCGCGCACTCCCCGACGCTCGCGATGGGCTCAAGCCCGTGCAGCGCCGCATCCTCTTCCAGATGCACCAGATGGGCCTGCGTCCCGATCGAGGCCACGTCAAGAGCGCCCGGGTGGTCGGAGATGTCATGGGTCGGCTCCATCCCCACGGCGACTCGGCGATCTACGACGCGCTCGTGCGCCTGGCCCAGCCCTTCACCCTGCGCCTGCCCCTCGTCGATGGCCACGGCAACTTCGGCTCCCCCGACGACGGCCCTGCGGCCATGCGCTACACCGAGTGCCGCTTGGCACCCTCGGCCCTGGCCATGGCCGAATCCCTCGACGAGGACGTGGTCGATTTCGTCCCCAACTACGACGGACGCGAGTTGGAGCCGACCGTCCTGCCCGCGGGGCTGCCCGCACTTCTGGTCAACGGCGCCGCCGGTATCGCCGTAGGCATGGCGACCTCCATGGCACCGCACAACCTCGGCG
>CAZLZC010000301.1:0-1718 GCA_964563825.1 uncultured Actinomyces sp. | reverse complement strand
CGCGCGCAGCGGTCCACGCGCCAGTGCACCACAGTGCCCAGATGACCAGCACGGGCTGGAAGATCAGTCGGACGCCGCGCGCAAGATCGCTATCCAGGCCGAAGGCATCGCGCGCCTCGATGAACTGCCAGATGTTGCCGGGGAAGACGATGACGAAGAACGCCGCCACGATCCATCCGACGATCGCGCGCTGCTTGCGCACCACGATGAGGGCGAGCCCGAGGGCGATCTCGACCACTCCCGACGCGTAGACGACGAACTCCGGAGCGGGCATCCAGGGGGGCACCTGAGCCGTGAACTCCTGGAGGTTAATGAAGTGGCCGACTCCCGCGATGAGTAGGAAGACTCCGAGCACGAGGCGTGCGAGCGTGGTGATCACCCCTCGATGATCCCGGGTCCGTGTCTTTATGCCACTCGCACACGCGGATCGGGCTACATTCGTGGCGATGGACTGGGTCAAGGCCCTCGGCATCGCGGTGCTGCTCATGGCGTCGTTCACCGCGGGGATCTGGCTTGCCATCGCACGCCCGGGCCCACTCCTGCCGTGGGAGTCGACATCCGTCGCCGCCGAGTCCGCTCCCGCATCCGCATCGGCCTCCCCTGAGCCGACGCCGACGATCAGGACGCCGTACACCGGTCCGGTGCTTGCCTTCGGCGACTACGTGCTCATCAGTGCGAAGCGCTGCCTCAAGAAGCTCGACTACGAGATCGATGCGACCACCGACCGGCGAGTGACCGATGCTGTCGTGGATCTGCGCGCGCGCGGGGAGAACATCCCGGACGGAGTGCTCATCCACCTCGGCGCCAACGGCGGCGCCTCGGCACAGGATCTCGACGCGATCATGCAGATCCTCGGCCCCGATCGCACCGTCGTGTGGACGACCATCCAGATCCCCGACGACCCCGAGCGCTACACATTCGAGCAGGACACCAATGCCGCAATCGCGGGGCTGGCCGAGACCTACCCCAACGTGAAGGTGTTCAGCTGGAATGCGATGTCGCCCACCAACCCCGACTGGCTCAACGCCGACGGCAGCATGACCAAGCTGGGCTGCCAGGCCTTCGCCGACTTCGCCGATCGGGTGATGCGGAGCTAGGCCTCCGAGTGGACGATCCAGACCTTGCGCAGAGGCTCGGTGATCACCCAGGT
The DNA here is from genome assembly GCA_964563825.1 of uncultured Actinomyces sp. Taxonomy (GTDB): domain Bacteria; phylum Actinomycetota; class Actinomycetes; order S36-B12; family S36-B12; genus Mxb001. The sequence goes on along the minus strand of CAZLZC010000301.1, from coordinate 568 downwards.
GGTCACGTCGTCCGGATGCAGCACGCCGACGACTCCCGGGGCGAGCTCGATCACGTTGCCATGCTGGTCGGTCACCGTGCCCCGGCCCTCGATGACGACGAAGATCTCGTCGTCGAAGGAGTCGGTGGACGTGCCCGCGGAGTGCTCCCACACGCCGACGTCGAAGCCGGCGTCAGACCACACCTCGGCGATCGCCGTACGCACCCCTGCGGTGACGGACTTCTCGCCCGGGAGATCGGACCACTTGGTGGAGATATCACGTGCCTGGAAGGACTGAATCATGGTGGCAATCTAGACGACCCGGGGCCCGCCCGGGAAGCCGCACCGTACCCTTGCCCTGACCGGGGAGGGACATGGCCAGGCATACGAAGCCGCTGACACCACCGACAGCGCCCATCGACGACATCTTCGCTTTCTGCAACCACGTCGCATGGCAGGCCGGCGGCCCCGTGCTCATGTATGACAGCGCGTGGGGTGTCATTGCCTATTCGACCCTGAACCAGGGACTGGACGACGTACGTCGATCCATCATCCTGCGCCGCGAACTCCCCACCGACGACAGCGTTGC
>CAZLZC010000300.1:0-1719 GCA_964563825.1 uncultured Actinomyces sp. | reverse complement strand
TGGTGAACGTGCTCGACCCCTGCGGCGGCTGCCAGGTCCACTTCGCAATGCCATCGGCGGCGGCGACTCGTCCAGCGTTCACGAAGTTGCCGCCGACGTAGACGACGGAATCATCGACGGCGAGGGCACTGACTGTGAAGTAATCCCAGATCCCATTGTCGAATGGGGTGAGGTTGGCGAATCGGAGAGGGATCCACGCGTTGATTCCCGTGTCCCACGCACCGAATCGACTGATCGAATCGTCTGGGCTGGTGACGAACTCACCGCCGGCGTAGATCAGGCCACGCGTGTCATCGACAGCCAGGCTGAAGACCCCGTCCTGTGAGGCGTAGCCCGTCAGTCCACCTCCGAGCGAGTGCCAGGTGTCATCCGCATTCGACCAGGCGGCGATGTTGCTGGTGCCTCCGATCCCACCGAGGTTGGTGAATACGCCGCCCACGATCAAGGTGTCGTCGGTCCACCGTGCGATGGCGTCGATCTCGACTCCCGCTGCGACGCCGGTCCCAAAGGCGTGCCAGGTGTCGTCGACATTTGACCACGCGGCGATTCGACTCGTATTGGCCACGCCGCTGGCGCTATCGAAAGTCCCTCCGACTACGAAAGTATCGTCCGTCCAGCGCGCGGCGACGCCTACTTCGGGTTGGGTGGTCACCTTTGACACACCGAGTCCGAAGGGGTGCCACGCTCCGTTGGACCACCCGACGACGTAATTGGCACCGCTAGTGCTGGGGGAAGTCTGATTGAACGCCCCACCGACAACGAGCGTGTCATCCGTCCACTTCGCGAGCGAGTAGACGTCGTTGAGCACCCCGCCCCCAAGGGGACGCCACGTGTCGTCGACATTCGACCACGCCGCGATGTTGGATGTGCCCGTCACTCCGCTCGTATCCCTGAACGATCCTCCGACCACCAGAGTGTCGTCCGTGAGTGCGCTGAGGGCGTAGACCCCCTTATCGAGGGCGTCAAAGGGGTTACCGCTCCAAGAGGTCCCCGTCCCGAGTGCGTGCCAGGTGTCGTCAGACCACGCGGCGATGGAGCGGGTGCCCGGGACCCCGCTCGCTGTGTCCGAGTCGTCGTATCCGGCGACGATGGTGTCGTCCCATAGGGCAATCGCGCGCACCTCTGGGTACGGGAAGCGAGGGTTGTTGGGGAGCGCATTGATGCCCTGGCCTAGTGCCGAGTACGAGCCGACGATGCCGTCGGGTGCCGATCGGGGCGAGGCGGCTGCCGGAGCGCCCACCGCAGATGTGGCGGGCACCGCAGTCACTCCCGCCGCGACGACGAGGGCCGCTGCGAGCGAGAGGACGACGATGCGGCCGGGGGAGCGCATTGGAGGACCCTAGCCCCGGACCGTGCCCGAAGTGTCTCGGTTCGTGACGCCGCACCTCGGTGACCCTGCCCGAGTGGTGCTGGCACCACTCTCCATTAGCGGGCGGGGATGGTGACGGTGTTGGACCTGGTGGTGCCGTGGGCGATGTAGACGTAGATCTTCTTCCCGCTCTTGCGACTCCAGGTGAAGGAGCCGTCGGCCGCGATGGCGATGACGGCGCTGCCTTGGCTGAACGTCGTCTCGCCGGGGAACCTGATCCATGGCCGCACGGTCTGGCTGTTCAGGTGCGTAGCAGTGCCGGTGATCGTGATGCGCTGTCCGTCGCGACTGCCCGTGATGGTGATCGAGGCCTTGGGTGCAGCCACGGGTGTGACGGCGTTGCTCGGTGC
>CAZLZC010000299.1:0-1719 GCA_964563825.1 uncultured Actinomyces sp. | reverse complement strand
ACGACCGCCACGGCGATCTCCACGATGGGGTAGGCGATGAGCAGCACGCAGCCCAGGCGCCTGATCATGACCGCCTGCTCACCTGGGCCCAGCGATGCGACGCGCCCCAGCGCGTGACGTTGAGCAATGCTTCGCGGACGATCCGGTTGCTCATCTTGGACGTGCCGGCTTCCCGCTCAACGAACGTGATGGGGACCTCGCGAACGACGAGTCCGCGCTGCAGTGCACGCCACAGCAGGTCGATCTGGAAGCAGTAGCCATTGGACTCCACGGTCGCTAGGTCAAGCGATGCGAGCGCGCTTGCGCGATAGGCGCGGTAGCCGCCCGTGGCGTCACGCGTGGGGATCCCCAGAGCCATGCGGGTGTAGAGACTGCCGCCCTGCGAGAGGAGCCGCCGCGAGGCCGGCCAGTTGACGACCGAGCCACCGGGCACCCACCGAGACCCGAGCACCACATCGGCGTGGGGCATCTGCGCCAGCAATCTCGGCAGTTCCTCGGGGCGATGGGAGCCGTCGGCGTCCATCTCGACAAGGACGTCGTAGCCGCGCTCGAGGCCCCACGCAAAGCCGGCGAGGTACGCCTTGCCCAAGCCCTCCTTGCCCGCACGGTGCAGGACATGGATGTGGCTGTCCTTGGCCGCGAGATCGTCGGCGAGACGTCCGGTGCCATCGGGTGAGTTGTCGTCGGCAATCAGCACATCGGCATCGGGCACAGCACAGCGCAGGCGCTCGATGACGCCAGGGAGGCTCTCCGACTCGTTGTACGTCGGAATGATGACGAGGACGCCTCCGGACACAGGTCGAGCCTATGGGGCGACAGGCGCGACCACGCCTGCCCCCCGGCGACGTACCGCTGCCCACACCATCGCGGCGAGACCCATGACGGCAAGAATCCACTCCGGTACCTGTCCCAGACGGTCCGCCACGGTGAGCGCGTCTCGCAGCGGGACGACCTCGACCAGGTAGCCCACGTTCGCTTCTCCGATCTCGGATACGACCGCGCCGTCGGGTGAGATCACAGCGCTGATCCCGCTGGTCGCTGCAACAAGCACGGCCCGCCCGTGCTCGACGGCGCGCAGCCGCGACATGGCCACCTGCTGCTCCGGCTGGCCCAGGCCCGCGAACGTCGCGTTGTTCGTCTGGACCACGATCACGCGCCCACCGCCTGTCACGGCGTCATGCACGACCTCGTCGTAGGCGATCTCGAAGCAGATGACGTCGCCGAGCAGCACCGAACCGGCCTGCAAGACCCCTGGCTCACTACCGGGCGCCATGTCACGCGGGACGCGGTCCAGCCGGCCGACAAGTGGGGCGACGAGGGAACGGAACGGGATGTACTCCCCAAAGGGCACGGGGTGTGTCTTCATGTACATGTCAGATGGTCCGGTCTGCGGGTCCCAAACGATGCCGACGTTGGCGATGCGGCTGGGATCCCCTGGAGCGTCAATGATCGCGCCCACGAGGATCGGTGCGTTGACGGCGCGCGCGGCGGCCGTGAGCTCATCGGCCACCGCCCGATCGGCGTAGGGATCGATGTCCACCGCGTTCTCCGGCCAGATGACGACATCCGGCTGCGGCACCTCCCCCGACGCGACGTCCTGTGCCAACCGCAGCGTTTGCGCAAGGTGGCGCTCGAGCACCTGGCGGCGTTCGTCAGCCACCGTCAGGCCCGTGCTGGGCACTCCCCCCTGGATGACCGCGGCCACAGCCGTCTCAGGAG
>CAZLZC010000298.1:0-1721 GCA_964563825.1 uncultured Actinomyces sp. | reverse complement strand
GGACGCGATGATGAGGGCCATCACGCCCGTGGGCACGTAGTCCTGGGCGAGTCCGACCGTCCCGAGGCCCACGCCGAGCAGCGCGACGCCCATGAAGCTCGCACTCGCGAACTGCCGACGGGTCACACGCAGTGCGGACCACCCGCGGAAGATGCCCGTGATGAGCGCCATGATGACGAAGGCGACGAGGAATCGGCTCCCCATGGCGACGAAGGGCGGGATCGTCTCCGTCGCGAAGAGGATTCCGATGTACGTGGATCCCCAGACGATCCAGACGATGATGAGGTTGAACCACAGCAGCGGGCCGGAGCGGACGGTTGACGGTGCTGGATCCATGACTCGGCGGACTCTACAAGTCAGGACCTAGGTCCCGACGAATGCGGACTGAAGCCGGAGGGCATTGCGCGCGTGCACTGACCGGTCCTGCCCGTGAGGCGGTCCCTCGTGCCCGGCTACCCCCATGCGGGGTCGGGGCTTGACGAAGGCGCGTAGTCTGGCAGAGCACGCATCCACGAATGGTCCACCGATCAAGGGAGCCCCCCATGCCGCGTATTGGCCGCGCCGTTGCCCGCACCGCCGTTGTCGCCGGCACCGCCACCGCTGTCAGCGGTCGCGTTGCCCAGAAGCAGGCCGACAAGCAGGCGGACAAGGAAGCCGCACAGCAGCCTGCTGCCGCACCCGCCGCAGAGTCCCAGGTGGATGCCGTCGCCGAGATCGAGCGACTGGGTGCTCTCAAGGACAAGGGTCTGCTGTCCGAGGAAGAGTTCGCAGCTGCCAAGGCCAAGATCCTCGGCATCTGATCCACTCGATTCACTTTTCGCCAGTTGCGGCGACTTCCTTACGCACGGAAGTCGCCGCAACTGGCAAAAACTAGGGTGGTTGCGAACTTCGCCGAGTTAGCCGCGTGTGGGGTAGCGGGTCAGTCGCGGACGGTGCCAGGCACCTCGCGGTAGCCCACGCCGATGACAACCGGCACTTTTGTCCGATCGCGTCCGGTCACGATGACCTGGTAGGTGCCTGAGCGCGCCGACTGAGACAGTCGCGCGAGGTAGAGATACGACGTGCCCGAGTAGGGCTCGTAGAACGGCGTGCGCTCATCAATGGTGAGAGTGGTACGCCGTCCTGCTGGGTCCACGACCGTGACGAGGGGCAGTTGGCTGCTCGACAGCCGATTGGCCGGTGCGCGATCGGGAATGAGCAGTTGGATCTCCAGGCGCTGTCCCTCGCGCATGCCCACGCGGAAGCCGCGCGTGGCCCTGTCACGCACCGTGGCGTACACCGCGAACGACACCGTGCCGTCCACCAGGAGCGGGCCATTGGCGGGCGTGCGATCCGCGGACGTGAGTTGCACGGGCTGATGCGCAAGGGCCGGGGTGGCTGAGAGCAGCATCGCGATCAGCACCGCCACCATCGCACTGCTCAGGACAGTTACTCGGGCAAGTGGCCTGGACCGATTGACCGCACGCGAGGGGGCTCCACTACTCATCACGCTGTCAGTATGGGACGCATGGCGACGGATCGCGACTCCCATGGCCCGCGATGGCCGAAGAGTCCAGCCCGTGGGCACAACCGGTGCTTGGATGTCACTGGGCTCACAAGGCCCGCGACGATAGGGTCCACACCATGACCGATGACGTCATCTGCTTGCTCACGCCCGAGGGCGACTACCAACCGCATCCGGACTACCCGATCGAGGTCGACTCCGACCTTTTGCGCACGCT
>CAZLZC010000297.1:0-1736 GCA_964563825.1 uncultured Actinomyces sp. | reverse complement strand
CTCCGAGCATCACTGTCCCTGTGCTCGAAGGCCGGATGCAGCTGGGCACCTGGCAAAGCGTGGTCCTGGTTGACCCCAACGTCGACAATCCGCACCGCCAGGTGCGACTGTCCTTCCTCGCGGGATAGTCAGTAGTCGATTCGACGCAGTTCGAATCCGCTCGCATCTCCGGGCATGACAGCCTGATCGCTGACCCGGGCCCAGGTGGCGTCCGCCTTGCCGCCAGGCTCGGCGTACGACGGCACGGGCGCGAGGGAGAACGGGAAGTCGTAGTTGACGATGGCGTATCCCACCGCGGTCGTCCCGACGAAGGAACCATCAGACTGCTCGGCGAAGGTGAAGCGCGTCAGCAGTCCGTCACCCGTCCGGGGATCCTTGCGGGACTGGGCGGAGAGCAGATTGCCGTGGCCGTAGGCGACCCACATGTCCCCGACTTTCGACACCGGTTGCACGACGTGAGCGTGATGCCCGAGCACGAGGTCGACCAGACCCGAGTCGGCGAGTTCCTGGACGAGGTCGCGCTGACTCTCCGTGGGTGCAGAGATTCCCTCCACGCCGAAGTGCAGGCCTGCGATCACCAGTCGTGCACCCGCGTTGCGCGCTCGCTCTGCGGCGGCCGTGATCATACCCGGCTCGATGAGGTTGCAGCACCAGTCATAGGGGCGGGGGATCCCATTGAAGCCGTATGTATACGACAGCAGCGCGACAGGAACGCCGTGCACGTCGATCATCGTGATCTCCGCGGCATCGGCCTCCGAACCTGCCGATCCCGCGTGGGCCAGACCCGCGGACTCCAGGGCATCGATCGTGCTCACGACGCCCTCGAAGCCCTGGTCAAGCGTGTGGTTGCTCGCGGTCGTGCAGGCATCGAACCCGATATCGGCCACGGCGTCGGCGATCTGGGGTGGTCCATTGGGCAGGTCGGGCCACGCGCTCCACGGACCCTCGTGTGAGCCCAGCGGATACTCCATGTGGCATACCGCGAGGTCGGCGGACTCGATCAGCGGTGCAATGCCCTCGAGCTGAGGTCGGAAGTCGGGCGCTCCTCCGCCGTCCTCGATCGCCTGGGCGATGATCTCCTTGTGAAGGAGGATGTCGCCAACACCCGCGATCGTGATCGAACGGCGTTGATCCTCCGGGATGAAGATGGCCGGCTCGATATCGGTGACATCCGCGACGCTGTCTTGGCTCCTCGCATCATCGCTGCCGGCATTCTCGCGCTGCTGCCCGTCCTGCGTCGACCGATCGCGCGTGGGTGGCCGCTCAGCGGCAGCTGACGGCGTGATGGTCGGTGTGCTCGCGGCCGCCGGAGTGGAGCCGCCAAAAAGTGGCGGGTGCCAGCCGACTACCAGGCCGGTGATCAGGCTCATGACGCCGAGGGCCACGAGGTCACTTCGACGGGGCAGTCGCCAGTGCCGTGAGGCGTGCCGAGGGCTTCCGGCGGAGGACGACGCGACTGCATCCGGCCGGGAGCGCGGTGTCCCCCGGGGCGCCGCATGCCGTCCCATACCTCAGGAGTATCGCGAGCCACATGAGTCACATGTGGGAGCCACGCGGGAAGTTCTGGCCAGAGCGGGGGAGCTTTTCGGGCCTTGCGGGCCCCAGGGATGAGCATGACTAGGCTCGGGCTCCCCGGATGAGGAGAACCGATGGCCTCTCGTACACGCGTTGCTGCTGCGGCCCTTGCGGCCGTGGGTCTTGCCGCCGCCGCACTCGCGCCGATCCCTGCGGTCGCA
>CAZLZC010000296.1:0-1744 GCA_964563825.1 uncultured Actinomyces sp. | reverse complement strand
TGGGATGCCGCCGGCCTCGAGGGCCAGCCGCGACGTATCGAGATGGCACTGAAGTCCGGCGATCCCGTCCTCGTGCAGGTCACCAAGGACCCGATCGGACAGAAGGGCGCACGCCTCACGAGCCAGGTGTCACTGCCGGGCCGCTATCTCGTCTTCGTGCCCGATGGCTCCATGACGGGCATCTCGCGCAAGCTCCCTGACACCGAGCGCACTCGACTCAAGAGCATCCTCAAGAAGGTCATGCCCGAGGGCGCGGGCGTCATCGTCCGCACGGCCGCGGAGGGTGCCAGCGAAGAAGAACTCACGCGCGACGTGCAGCGTCTCCAGACGCAGTGGGAAGAGATCGAGCAGGCGGCGGCCACGGCCCAGCCCCCGGCCCAACTCAGCGCTGAGCCTGACCTCGCCGTCAAGGTCATCCGCGATGTCTTCAACGAGGACTTCGCCAAGCTCGTCGTCTCCGGGTCCGGCGTAGCCAAGGACGTCCGCGCCTATGTCGACGCGGACGCTCCCGACCTTGCCGCACGCGTGGAGACCTGGACAGACAGTAAGGATGTCTTCGCTGCGTTCCGCGTCGAGGAGCAACTCACCAAGGCACTCGATCGCAAGGTATGGCTGCCGTCCGGTGGCTCTCTCGTCATCGATCGCACCGAAGCGATGACGGTCATCGACGTCAACACCGGCAAGTTCGTCGGCCAGGGTGGCAATCTCGAGGAGACCGTCACCAAGAACAACCTGGAGGCGGCCGAGGAGATCGTGCGTCAGCTCCGGCTGCGCGACATCGGCGGCATCATCGTCGTGGACTTCATCGACATGGTCCTGGAGTCCAACCGCGACCTCGTCCTGCGTCGGCTCGTGGAGTGTCTCGGCCGGGACCGCACCAAGCACCAGGTCGCCGAGGTCACCTCGCTGGGTCTGGTCCAGATGACGCGCAAGCGCATCGGTCAGGGACTGCTCGAGGTCTTCTCGACCACGTGCGACTCCTGCGGCGGCCGCGGCCACCACGTGTCCCTCCACCTGCCGGAGGCCGAGGCCAAGCCGGTCATCGCCAAAGCGGGCAAGCGCAAGGGCAAGGGCGTGGATCCCGCCGACGTCATCGCCAAATCTGCCGAAGCAGTCCCCGAGGAGGAGGCCCCCGAGGCCTGAGGGCCCGCGGCGGGTCGGCCAAGCCGGTCCCTGTCGGGCCGACCCGGATTAGCCCCTGGAGGGGCCTGTCGGGTAGCCTTTCCCCTCGGCGCTGCGGCGCCCCCCGGCCCATCTGGGCCGACCACCCCGAGGAGCACCACGTGTACGCCATCGTCCGCGCCGGAGGCCGGCAGGAGAAGGTCGCTGTCGGCGACGTCGTCGTCATGGACCGCGTCGAGGCAGAGCCTGGCTCCACCGTGACCCTCCCCGCCCTCATGCTCGTCGACGACGGTGCCGTGACCACCGATCCCGCCAAGCTCGCGGGCATCGCGGTCAAGGCCGAGGTCGTCGGCCACGAGCGTGGTCCCAAGATCCGCATCCTCCGCTACAAGAACAAGACCGGCTACCGTCGCCGTCAGGGCCACCGTCAGGACCTCACGCGCGTAAAGGTCACCGACATCACGAAGGCGAAGGCGTGACTCATGGCACATAAGAAGGGCGCATCCAGTTCCAGGAATGGCCGCGACTCCAACGCCCAGCGACTCGGAGTCAAGCGCTTCGGTGGCCAGGCCGTCAACGCGGGCGAGATCATCGTGCGCCAGCGTGGCACCCACTTCCATCC
>CAZLZC010000295.1:0-1747 GCA_964563825.1 uncultured Actinomyces sp. | reverse complement strand
CGAGTGTTCAAGAGCATGGGCATGGCATGGGAGGACGCTGTCGTCAGCGCCCGCATCGCAGAGGGAGTGGCATGAGCACAGTCATGAGCGTCGACGAGGCCTGCGCGGCAGCCAAGGCCGCGAGCCAGTGGTACGCCGACACCGACCTGCCTACGCGAGCAGCGCTCCTCGAAGCGATCGCTGATGCGATCGATGCTGCGCGCGACGACCTCGTGCCTATTGCGATCGAGGAGAGCCGACTCGGAGTCGATCGACTCACCGGTGAGGTCGGTCGCACCAGTGGCCAGCTGCGTCTGATGGCCCAGGTCGTGCGCGATGGCGCCTTCCTCGGCGTCGTCCTCGACAAGGCGCTGCCTGATGTCACTCCGCCGCGGCCCGACCTGCGCCGGATGAACGTGCCGCTTGGCCCGGTCGCGGTTTTCGCCGCCTCCAACTTCCCCTTCGCCTTCTCCACGCTTGGCGGCGACACCGCATCCGCGCTCGCGGCGGGCTGCCCGGTCGTGGTCAAGCCCAATCCCGGACACCCGCGGCTGAGCGACGCGATCATGACGGTCGCGCAGCAGGCACTAGCCGAGGCAGGTGCACCGCGCGGCGTGCTCACGATGGTGTCGCACGAGTTGCAAGACGGCATCGACCTCGTCAACGACGACCGCATCGAGGCGGTCGCCTTCACCGGCAGCCAGCGCGGTGGCCTCGCACTCGCGCGCCTCGCAGCGGATCGCCCGCGTCCCATCCCGTTCTACGGTGAGCTCGGCAGCATCAACCCGATGTTCGTCACCCCGCAGGCGGCTGCCGAGCGGGGTGCGGCGATCGCCGAGGGCTGGGTCGGCTCCTTCACCCTCGGCGCCGGACAGTTCTGCACCAAGCCCGGGTTGCTCGTCGCTCCGCGCGATGAGGCGATCCGCGCGGCGGCGGTCGCGGCCGTCGGCGGCGTGCCTGGCCAGGGCATGCTCACCCAGCCCATCCGCGAGGCCTTCCTCCACGGCGTGAGCGAGCGCATCGATCTCGCGAGCGTCGACGTCCTGCACGGCGGTGGCTGGCAGGAGGAGACCGACACCGTCCTGCCCACGCTCTTCGCCGTGCCGATCGCCGAGGTCATTGCGACGCCCGAGTTGATGGAGGAGTGCTTCGGTCCCATGTCACTGCTCGTGGAGTACGACGACCCGAAGCAGATGCTGGCCCTCGCCGATGCGCTGCCGGGGCTCCTGGCCGCAGGCATTCATGGCGACGCGGGCGAGCAGATTGTCGATGAGCTCATGCCGCGCCTTGTCGCACATGCCGGTCGCGTGCTGTGGAACGGCTGGCCGACGGGTGTGGCTGTCACCTGGTCCATGCAGCACGGCGGCCCCTACCCCGCGACGACCGCGCCTGCGACGACCAGCGTCGGTGCTGCGTCCGTCGATCGCTTCGTGCGCCCGGTGACCTGGCAGGGCATGCCGCAGGAGGTCCTTCCCGCACCTCTGCGCGACGGCAACCCGTGGGGCATTCCGCGGCGCGTCGATGGAGTCCTCGAAGTCAGTTAGGCCGTTACGGACACCGCGGGTGTCACGGCTCATTTGTCCACAATCTGAATTGAGTAGGGCATCTCCGTGGGATTCTGAGCCCGTGGTCGGTCAGCGCATCCCGCCCAGCGTCGGCGTGCGCGTGCTCGTGGCGGTCATCCTCACCGGCACCCTGTCGGTGCTCGACTCGACTCTCGTCGTACCCCTGCTCACCACGATCGGTGACGATCTCGGGGGCGGCTCGG
>CAZLZC010000294.1:0-1750 GCA_964563825.1 uncultured Actinomyces sp. | reverse complement strand
GCGTGGTAGACCCACACGCGCTCGCCGATGCGACCGATATCGACACCGGGTCCCACGGCCTCGATGACGCCGGCCCCGTCCTGACCCGGCACCTGCACATCGAAATCCATAGGAGCGGCGTGGGCTCGTGACTTCCAGTCGGTGGGGTTGACCGCGGCGACCTGCAGTCGCACGCGCACCTCGCCGACACCGGGTCCGGGAGTGGCGATCTCGTCGACCGTGAGGACGTCGGAGTTGCCCCGTTGCGAGTAGTAGGCCGCCAGCATGGCGCGAGCCTAGTGGGCGCTACCGCGCTTTGACGCGGACCTTCGCAGACTGCTTCGAGCCGTACTCATTCGTCACGATGGCCACACACGTGTACGTCGTGCCGCGGCGCAGCCCGGATACGAGCGCGAGGCCGTCGGAGACGATGGGTGCGTACCGGGTGCGGTGGGCACTCGCCGAGCATTGCACCCGCTTGCGGATGAGGGGCGAGCCGTTGCCACTGATGTTGCTGACGACGAAGCCGGCGTAACCTCCGCGCTCCACCTCGGTCCTCACGATGCGAGGCTTGGAAGGCAGTCCCGCGGGCGTGATGACGCGTTCCGCGCTGGGGGCAGAGGGGTTGCCTCCTGCGATGGCGATAGCCGACACCGCGTAGGGCGTACCGGGCGTGAGCTCGGAGATAGTGCATTGCGTGGTCGCAGGGCGCGGCGGGGCTGTGGCCGAGCACGACGTGACGCGCCCATCTGGATCACGAGCGGAGATCGAGTATTCGTCCGGCTGGAGTCCACCGTTGGCCGGTGCCACGGTGATGGTCATGCTCGTCGACGTCGTGGTGACGTCGGTGATGCGTGGCGCCAGGGGCATGTCGGTCGGCTCGGGCGCGAAAGGCACGCCCGCGTCCATGAGGAAACGGGTGAAAGCCGAGACCCGTGCGTAGACCCCGGCGCCCTGGCGGGTGGCGCACTGGTCGAGTCCCCAGCTGACCAGGCCGATGAGACGGCGCTGTGCGCCGAGCCCACCGACGAGGGGACCGCCGGAGTCGCCGACGCAACTGTCCACGATCTCGCTGCTGCGCACCCCCTCCGCGCAGAGCATGACGCGTGCGTCGACGGAATCGGGTCCGTAGCCCCGGAATGTCACGCCGTCGATGGTGAAGGGATCGCCGCCTCCGCAGGAATTCGTGGGGAAGACGACGAGTTGACCGATGCGATAGACGGAGGTGAAGCGCCACGGCTCCCGCTGATTGATCGCTCCCCAGCCGGCGACGGTCGCGGGCGCGCGAGGTGCGGTGAGCGTGGCCGCTTCATCGGCCGTTGCGGGCATGAGGGTCGGTACGCCGAGAAGCGGCTCCTTCAGGGTGAGCACGGCGATGTCGTTGGCCTGCGTCACCGCGCTGTAGCGCGGATTGACCTTGATCGCAGACACCTCGACGACGCGGCCAGACTCGCTGGAGAGATCGCCATCGGAGAATGACCCGACGACCAGATCGCGGGCGTTGCTCGTGGACACGCAGTGGGCCGCGGTGATCACGCGGGTGGTGGACGCCAGGGTCCCCCCGCAGAATTGCGCCCGGTCCATGCCCAGTGCCTGGTAGCGCGAACGATCACCGAGGGCGACCAGGAATCCGAAGTCCTCCGAGGGTCCGGGCTCGCCGTTGACCACGCGGGGGCTGACATCGGGGGCTGCCTGAGCGGGCGCGGGGAGCCCGGCCAGGAGGGCAAGGCAGATGAGCAGGCCCGCGGTCGCGAGTCGTTGCATGTCAGAG
>CAZLZC010000293.1:0-1753 GCA_964563825.1 uncultured Actinomyces sp. | reverse complement strand
CCCTCCTGCCACCACGACCACACTTCCTCGGTGACGAAGGGCAGGAACGGCGCGAAGAGACGCAGCTGTACGTCGAGGGCGATAGCGAGGGCGGCCTTGGCGGACGCGGCGCCCTCGGGGCCCTGGCCGCCGTACGCGCGATCCTTGACGAGCTCGACGTAGTCGTCGGTGAACGACCAGAAGAAGGTCTCCGCGAGCTCGAGGGCCCGGGTGTAGTTGTAGTCCTCGAAGGCTGCCGTCGCCTGGCGCACGGTCTCGGCGAGGTCGGCGAGCATCGCGCGATCCAGTGGAGCGGTGACGGCCGAGGGGTCAGCGATGGGCTCGAAGCCGAGGACAAACTTCGACGCGTTGAGGATCTTGATTGCCAGGCGCCGGCCGATCTTCATCTGGCCGACATCGAAGGCGGTGTCGGTGCCGGGGCGACCCGATGCGGCCCAGTAGCGGACAGCATCGGATCCGTGCTCATCGAGCAGGCCCATCGGCGTGACGACGTTGCCCTTGGACTTGCTCATCTTCTTGCGATCGGGATCGAGGATCCACCCGCTGATCGCCGCGTCGCTCCAGGGCAGGCGATCGAACTCGAGGTGGCTGCGCACGACGGTCGAGAAAAGCCAGGTGCGGATGATCTCGTGGGCCTGCGGGCGCAGATCCATGGGGAAGATGCGCGACCACAAATCCTCATCGCGGCTCCAGCCACCGGCGATCTGCGGACTCAGTGACGACGTCGCCCAGGTATCCATGACATCCGGGTCGCCGATGAAGCCGCCGGGCTTGCCGCGCTGATCCTCTGAGTAGCCCGCCGGTGCATCACTGGAAGGGTCGATGGGCAGGTCGGCATCGTCTGGCACGAGCGGGGTGTCGTAGATCGGGTTGCCCTCGTCATCGAGGGAGTACCACAGCGGCAGGGGTACGCCGAAGAAGCGCTGCCGCGAGATCAGCCAGTCGCCGTTGAGACCCTCGACCCAGTTCTCGTAGCGCACCTGCATGTGCGAGGGGTGCCAGCGCAATTCCCGTCCACGCTCGAGCAGTTGCTCGCGGAGCTCGGGTCCGCGGCCGCCGTTGGTGAGGTACCACTGGCGGGTGGTGACGATCTCAAGTGGGCGCTCGCCCTTCTCGAAGAACTTCACGGCGTGCGTGATCTCGCGCGGATCACCGACCATGTCGCCCGACTCGCGGAGCAACTCGACGATGCGCTCCTTGGCGGAGTGGGCGGTCTTGCCGGCGAGTTCGGCGTACGCCGCCTGCGCCTGAGCGGTCTCGATCCAGGCGGGAGCCTCCGGGAGGATGCGGCCGTCCCAGCCAATGATGGGACGCGTCGGCAGCTGCAACTCGCGCCACCAGGTGACGTCGGTGAGGTCGCCGAAGGTGCAGATCATCGCGATGCCGGAGCCCTTCTCGGGGTCCGCCAGTGCGTGAGCGACGACGGGCACCTCGACGCCGAAGAGTGGTGTGGAAACGGTCGACCCGAAGAGGGGCTGGTAGCGCTCGTCATCGGGATGGGCCACCAGTGCGACACATGCGGGGATCAGCTCGGGTCGGGTTGTCTCTATGTAGACGGGTTCGCCGCCATCGACGCGCGCGAAGCCGATGCGGTGGTAGGCACCGGGGCGCTCGCGATCCTCGAGTTCGGCCTGTGCCACGGCAGTGCGGAAGGTGACGTCCCACAGCGTGGGCGCCTCCGACTGGTAGGCCTCGCCACGAGCGAGATTGCGCAGGAACGCGCGCTGCGACACGGCGCGGGCGTTGTCATCAA
>CAZLZC010000292.1:0-1755 GCA_964563825.1 uncultured Actinomyces sp. | reverse complement strand
CCCACGAAGAGGGCTACCGCGCGGCACTCACCACATTGGTCAATAAGTTCGCTCGTGAGTGGGGCATCCTCAAGGACAAGGACCCCAACCTCGCTGGTGAAGACGTGCGCGAGGGACTCACTGCCATCGTGAGCGTCAAGCTCCGCGAGCCGCAGTTCGAGGGGCAGACCAAGGGCAAGCTGGGCAACACTGAGATGAAGACCTTCGTGCAGAAGGTCGTCAACGATCAGCTTGGCGCCTGGCTCGAGCAGAATCCCGCCGAGGGCAAGGAGATCGCGCGCAAGTCGGTCAACGCCGCCACGGCGCGCATCGCGGCCCGCAAAGCCCGCGATCTTGCCCGCAATCGCAAGGGACTCCTCGGTGGCGCTGGCATGCCCGGCAAACTCATCGACTGCTCCAGCCGGGAGCCCGAGGAGTGCGAGGTCTTCATCGTCGAGGGTGACTCCGCGGGTGGAAGCGCTCGTCAGGGTCGTGATCCCCGGACCCAGGCGATCCTGCCGATCCGCGGCAAGATCCTCAACGTCGAGAAGGCCCGCATCGATAAGGTCCTGCAGAACAACGAGGTGCAGGCCCTCGTCTCCGCATTGGGCACCGGCGTGCACGAGGACTTCGACATCAATCGTCTGCGCTATCACAAGCTCGTGCTCATGGCCGATGCCGACGTCGATGGCCAGCACATTCGCACGCTGCTGCTCACGCTGATCTTCCGCTTCATGCCGCAGCTCGTCACCGAGGGCCATGTCTTCCTCGCGCAGCCGCCGCTCTTCAAGATCAAGTGGCAGCGCGAGGCTCCTGACTACGCCTACTCGATTGCGGAGCGCGATGCGCTCATCGAGGCGGGCGTGGCGGCCGGCAGGAAGCTGCCCAAGGAGGAAGGCATCCAGCGCTACAAGGGCCTCGGCGAGATGAACGCGGATGAGCTCTGGGAGACCACCATGGACCCCGAGCGTCGGGTGCTTCTGCAGGTCACCCTCGATGACGCCGCGCAGGCTGACGAGACCTTCAGCGTGCTGATGGGCGAGAACGTCGAGTCTCGCCGCAACTTCATCCAGCGCAACGCACGCGATGTGCGCTTCCTCGACATCTAGACCCGTGTTTACCCGTACGCAAAGAACCCAGCCGACAGGAGCCTGACGTGCCCGATGACATCGACGTGATCCCTCCAGGAGGTCGCATCGAGCCGGTCGATCTCCAGAAGGAGATGGAGCGGTCCTACCTGGACTACTCGATGAGCGTCATCGTCTCCCGTGCGCTGCCCGACGTGCGCGACGGCCTTAAGCCCGTCCACCGCCGCGTGCTCTACGCGATGTACGACGGTGGCTACCGCCCCGATCGCAACTTCTCCAAGTCCGCGCGCGTCGTGGGCGATGTCATGGGCAACTACCACCCGCACGGCGACACCGCGATCTACGACGCCCTCGTGCGCTTGGCTCAGCCGTGGTCACTGCGCTACCCGCTCGTGCAGGGTCAGGGCAACTTCGGCTCGATGGGCAACGACCCGCCCGCTGCGCAGCGCTACACCGAGTGCCGGATGGCGCCCCTCGCCATGCAGATGGTGCGCGACATTGACGAGGAGACCGTCGACTTCGCGCCCAATTACGACGGGCGCACCCTCGAGCCTGTCGTGCTTCCGAGCCGCTTCCCCAACCTCCTGGTCAACGGCAGCGCCGGCATCGCCGTGGGCATGGCCACCAACATTCCCCCGCACAACCTCCGTGAGGTCGCGTCGGGCGTGCAGTGGATGCTCGAGCACCC
>CAZLZC010000291.1:0-1758 GCA_964563825.1 uncultured Actinomyces sp. | reverse complement strand
TGGATCGTCGTCATCATCCCGCGGACAATCCCGAAGGAGTCGTCCAAGACCTTGGCCATGGGCGCCAGGCAGTTGGTCGTGCACGAGGCGTTGGAGATCACGGTGTCCTTGGCCGGGTCGTAGTCACCCTCGTTGACACCCATCACGATGGTGATGTCCTCGTTCTTGGCTGGCGCAGAGATGATGACCTTCTTGGCTCCGGCGTCGATGTGGGCACGGGCCTGAGCGCCGTCCGTGAAGTGCCCGGTGGACTCGATCACGATGTCGACACCCAGCTTCGACCACGGCAGCGCAGACGGATCCTTCTCGGCAGTGACCGTGATGGTCCGACCGCCCACGGTCAGCGTGCCGTCGCCGTACCCGACGTCCTGAGGGAAACGCCCCAGAATGCTGTCGTACTTCAGGAGATGCGCCAGCGTGGCCGTGTCGGTGAGATCGTTGATGCCGACGACCTCGATGTCCTGGACCCCCGAGGCCACCAGGGCCCGGTAGAAGTTGCGGCCGATTCGACCGAATCCATTGATGCCGACGGTGATGCTCACGAGGTTCTCCTGAGTACGGGGCGCCGCCGTGCGGCGCCGAGCAGCGGTCTCCCGCAACCCTACCGTACGCGTTTACAGACCCTCAGGAATCGAGCTCGGCCTGAAGCTCCGCCTCGAGCGCGTCGATGTCTGCCTCGGCCAAAGCCGCGTCCGTGCCGGGGAGCCCAAGCTCAGCCGCCCGCTTGTCCGCCGTGGCCAGGAGCCGCCGGATTCGGCCCGCTACGGCGTCCTTGGTCATGGGGGGGTCTGCGAGGGCGCCCAGCTCCTCGAGGCTGGCCTGGCGGTGCTCCAGGCGCAGGCGGCCCGCCTCCGCCAGGTGGTCCGGGATGTCCTCGCCCAGGATCTCCATGGCCCGGCGCACGCGAGCGCCAGCCGCGACGGCCGCTCGGGCTGACCGGCGCAGGTTGGCGTCGTCGAAGTTGGCCAGGCGGTTGGCGGTGGCCCGCACCTCCCGGCGCATCCGGCGTTCCTCCCAGACCAGCACCGAGGAGTGGGCACCCATGCGGGTGAGCATGGCGCCGATGGCATCGCCATCACGAATGACGACGCGATCGACACCCCGCACTTCGCGTGACTTCGCAGGGATACCGAGACGGCGGGCCGCGCCTACGAGAGCGAGGGCTGCCTCGGGCCCGGGACAGGTGACCTCGAGCGCAGCAGACCGGCCAGGTTCGGTGAGGGATCCATGAGCGAGGAAGGCGCCGCGCCACGCTGCTTCCGAGTCGCACACTCCCCCGGAGACCACTGCCGGCGGCAGGCCACGCACGGGACGCCCGGATCCGTCGACGAGACCGGTCTGGCGCGCGAGGTGCTCACCCCCGGATACGACACGCACGACGTAACGCTGCGCCTTGCGCAGTCCGCCGGCCTGCACGATGGCGATCTCGCTCTCCTGGTTGTAGACCTCCGTGAGGTCCTTACGCAGACGACGCGCTGTCGCACCCGCATCGAGGTCTGCTTCCACCACGATTCGCCCGGCCACGATGTGGAGGCCGCCGCCGAAGCGGAGAAGAGAGGAGACCTCTGCCTTGCGGCAGCACGACTTAGTCACGGGCAGACGGCTCAGCTCGTCTTTCACCTCAGCAGTCATGGCCACCGCGCCATCCTGCCATGAGGGGTTCGGTGGCCGCGCCTCCTACTGGATCAGGCCCTGGAGGGCCTCCGTGAGGCGGTCGGGGTCGTGATGGCCGGATCCCGCGAGGACGTCCGCGGTGAC
>CAZLZC010000290.1:0-1791 GCA_964563825.1 uncultured Actinomyces sp. | reverse complement strand
GCCCGATCGCCGTCACGACGGGGACGCGCGAGGCGACCACGGCGCGGATGAGGCGCTCATTGCTGAAGGGCAGGAGATCCTCGACACTGCCGCCACCGCGCGCGATGACGATGACCTCCACGTCGGGGTGCCCGTTGAGGTCCTCGAGCGCCTCGACGATGGACGGCACTGCTGTGGATCCCTGCACCGCCACCTCGCGGATGACGAAGTCAACACCGGGCCATCGCAGCCGCGCGTTGACGGTGACGTCGCGCAGTGCGGCGCTCGCGCGACCCGAGATGAGGCCGACGCGGCGCGGCAGGAAGGGCAGGGGGCGCTTGCGTTCGGGTGCGAAGAGTCCCTCGGCTTGGAAGAGCGCGCGCAAGCGCTCGAGTTCCTCGAGCAGTGCACCTCGGCCGACGGGCCGGATCTCGCGAGCACGGATCTGCAGTGAGCCGCGTCCGGCGTAGAACTCCGGCCGGCCGTAGACGATGACGCGCTGGCCTTCGGCCAGGGGCGGTGACACCACGTCGACGACACTTGTCTCCGCGACCACGCTGAGCGAGAGGTCGGCATCGGTGTCGCGCAGGGTGATCCACAGCGTGCGCATGCCGGGTCGGCGGGAGATCTGGGCAATCTGGCCCTCGATCCATATCGCGCCGAGGCGCCCGATCCAGTCGGAGAGCAGTCCCGAGACGGTGCGCACCGGGGCGGGGGCCTCCGGCGAGGTCTCTAGGGCCATGGGGGCAGGCTACGGCCACGGATGCCGGGGCGACCCGCGCACCATACGATGGAGATATGCCCGGCAAAGTCCTCCTCGCAGCTCCGCGCGGCTACTGCGCCGGCGTCGATCGCGCCGTGGTGACGGTGGAGAAGGCCCTGGACCTCTACGGCCCCCCCGTTTACGTGCGCAAGCAGATCGTCCACAACAAGTACGTCGTCCACCGGCTCGAGGAGCGCGGCGCGATCTTCGTGGAGGAGCTCGACGAGGTCCCCGAGGGCTCGACGGTCGTCTTCTCCGCTCACGGCGTAGCCCCGTCGGTGCACTCCGAGGCGGATGAGCGGGGCCTGAAGACGATCGACGCGACCTGCCCGCTCGTCACCAAGGTGCACCTGGAGGCGAAGCGCTTCGCCGCTGAGGGCATGCAGATCCTGCTCATCGGTCACGAGGGCCACGAGGAGGTCGTCGGCACCATGGGTGAGGCGCCCGATGCCATGACCCTGGTGGAGTCGCCCGCGGACGCCGACATGGTGAGTGTGGATCCGGAGCGCCCGCTCGTGTGGCTGTCTCAGACGACGCTGTCGGTCGATGAGACGCTCGAGACGGTCGACCGGCTGCAGGAGCGCTTCCCCCATCTGCAGAGCCCGCCGAGCGACGACATCTGCTACGCCACACAGAACCGCCAGGCCGCGGTGAAGCAGATCGCCGAGCAGTGCGATCTGCTCATCGTCGTGGGATCCGGCAACTCTTCCAACAGCGTGCGCCTGGTCGAGGTCGGACTCGAGTCGGGGGCGGCGAGTTCCTACCGCGTCGATGGGGTGGACGAACTCGACGAGGCCTGGCTCGACGGAGTGTCGACCGTGGGGCTCACCTCCGGAGCATCCGTGCCCGAGGTGCTTGTCGATGGTGTGCTCGCATGGCTTGCCGAGCGGGGATTCGGCGACGTGGAGGAAGTAACGGCCGCCGAGGAGACCCTGGTGTTCGCACTTCCGCCGGAATTGCGGCGCGATCTCAAGGCTGCGGGCTCGGCGTAGCTGGCGCCGAGCGCCTGCGTCGCACGAGCACGATCACCAGGGCGACGATCGTCGATC
>CAZLZC010000289.1:0-1798 GCA_964563825.1 uncultured Actinomyces sp. | reverse complement strand
ACGAGGTCGAACCCATCGACGTCGATCACGGTGGTGCGCACGACCTCGCCGACGGCGTACGACGCATCGATGAGCGTCGCGGCGTCATCGGGACCCTGGTGCGCTGCGCGTGCGAGCCCGGGCTCCTCGACGAGGAGCTCGACTTCTTCGCCGATCCGCTCCTGCGCGCGCTCGAGCATGAGTTCATCGACGAGCTGGGCGATGCGCGCAGCACGGCGTTCGACCTCTTCCTCGGGGAGGTGGCCGTCGAGTGCGGTCGCCTCCGTGCCCTCCTCGTCGGAGTAACCGAAGACACCCACGGCATCGAGCCGCGCAGCCTCGAGGAAGGCAGCGAGCTCGTCGAGGTCCTCCTCCGTCTCTCCGGGGAATCCCACGATGACGTTGGTGCGGACCCCCGCGCGAGGATCGCGCGCCCGGATCGACTCGAGCAGACCGAGGAAGTCTTCGGTTCCCCCGAAGCGACGCATACGCCGCAATACGCGGGGACTCGCATGCTGGAAGGACAGATCGAAGTACGGCGCAACCCCGGGGGTGCTGGCGATGACATCGACGAGGCCCGGGCGCATCTCCGCGGGCTGGAGGTAGTTGACGCGCAGGCGCAGGATCCCGGGCACGCGTGCGAGCGCCGGGAGGAGGCCCTCGAGCATGCGGATGTCACCGAGGTCCTTGCCATAGGAGGTGGAGTTCTCGCTGACGAGCACGACTTCGCGCACGCCTGCCTCGACGAGGTCGACGACCTCGCCCATGACCTGCTCCGGGCGACGGCTCACGAAGGAGCCGCGGAAGGAGGGGATCGCGCAGAAGGTGCATCGGCGATCGCAGCCGGAGGCGAGTTTGACCGACATCACCGGGCCGGTCACCGCGCGACGCAGCCCCGCGTGACCGGGTGCCGACTCCGAGCCGCCTCGCTCGGCCGGAGCGATAGGCAGCAGGCGCCGTCGGTCGGACGGCACGTGCGCCTCGAGGCTTTCGCCCGCCGCCACACGCCGCACGCGATCGGCGATGTCGGTGTAGTCGTCGAAGCTGAGCACGGCCGCTGCCTCCGGGAGCGACTCCGCAAGCTCCTGCCCGTATCTCTCGGCGAGGCAGCCGGTGACCATGACGCGAGCACCCGTGTCAGCGGCCGCGAGGATCGCGTCGATGGAGTCCTTCTTGGCGGAGGCCACGAAGCCGCATGTGTTGACGAGGAGTACGTCGACGTCGTCAGCGTCGTCGAGGACGGGGATCCCGTCGGCGACCAGGCGCGCCTCGAGCTCGTCAGCATCGACGTCGTTGCGTGCGCAGCCCAGGCGCAGGACACCGACGCGGGGACTCATCCCCTCAGAGTAGAGACTCGCCGTGGCGCCTCAGGGTGCGGGAGGTCGTAGGACCGCAGGCGCAGTGTCGTATGCGGCAAGCAGCACTTCGGCGTCGATATCCAGCACCCCCGCAATCACCCGCAGATGACCTCGGGCGTAGACGTCGCCGCCCGTGTCGACGAAATCATCCGCTTCCATCTGCTCGAGCAGCCCGCGGCGCAGACGAGTCGTCTGGGCTAGGTCATCGAGGGTGAGGCCTCGCTCGGACAGGGCGGCGCTGATCAGGGCCCCGGGGGTGGCGAGCGCCGCATCAGACACATAGCCAGAGTAGGAGCACGTGAACGAAAGCGCGCTGCGCACGGACATACATCCGTGTCCCCACTATGCGGGACTTAATGCGACGAAGGCGCCATCGAGCGCCGAGTGCTAAACCCCGCCGCGGACATCCATGAGGAAGCCCGGCAGGTCGTCAGCCTTGAGGAGCACCTCGCGCGCCTTGG
>CAZLZC010000288.1:0-1799 GCA_964563825.1 uncultured Actinomyces sp. | reverse complement strand
AGTGATGGACGGCTGGGCAGCGTGCGTGCGGCCCAGGCGACTGAGTCGGCTAGGGGATCGCGCTCGACGCGGAACTTCACGGCTACCTCCGAATAGGGCACACCCGTGCCCGCAGACGCGTCATCCTGCCACCGAGGTCATGGCGGGGCTAGGGGGAGTCACGACGTGGGGTTGTCCACGGGAGTTGTCTGGCTTACGGGGGTTAATGAGTCTCCCGATGTGATTACTCGTCATCGTCGTAGCACCGGTGGATCCTGGGGATGAACAAAGTTGTGCCACGTCACAGGCTTTTTTGGTGTCCACAGCCGCTGTGGACACCCTGGGGGTCGGGCCGGCCGGACAGGGGACGGCGGGTGAGCCGTCGTGACAGATGCACACAGCCGGGGTAGTTATCCACAGGTTGCCCAGGTGCTGTGAGGAAGAGGTTGTGAGTTGTCCACAGGTATTCCCCATTCTGGGGACGCCGTGATCTTCCGGTGACCTTGTGGCGTGTGGGGCAGATGATCATCCTCGGGATTGGGACTTGATGCGGGCTGTGAGGTCAGCGACCTGGTTGTAGAGGCTGCGCCGCTCACCGATGAGCTGGCGGATCTTGCGATCGGCGTGCATCACGGTCGTGTGATCTCGGCCGCCGAATGCCTGCCCGATCTTGGGAAGGGACAGATCGGTGAGCTCACGGCACAGGTACATCGCGATCTGCCGAGCGGTCACGAGCACCCGTGATCGCGAGGTGCCACACAGGTCGTCGACCGTGACACCGAAGTACGCCGCGGTGGTCGTCATGATCTGGGCGGACGTGATCTCGGGACCAGCATCGGCGGGGAAGAGATCCTTCAGCACGAGTTCGGCAAGGCCAAGGTCAACTGCCGAGCGGTTCAGTGAGGCGAACGCGGTCACTCTGATGAGTGCGCCTTCGAGTTCACGGATGTTGCTGGACACCTTGGACGCGATGAACTCCAGCACCTCCGGGGGCGCCTGGAGACGCTCCTGTGCGTTCTTCTTGCGCAAAATGGCGATACGGGTCTCGAGGTCAGGGGGCTGAACGTCGGTGGTGAGGCCCCACTCGAATCGCGAGCGCATACGGTCCTCGAAGTCCTGCAGTTGCTTGGGAGCGAGATCGGATGTGATGACGATCTGCTTGTTGGCGTTGTGCAGCGTGTTGAAGGTGTGGAAGAACTCCTCCTGCGTCTGCACCTTGCCTGACAGGAACTGGATGTCGTCGACCAGCAGGATGTCGATGTCGCGGTAGCGCCGCTGGAACGCCGACGACTTGTCGTCACGGATCGAGTTGATGAACTCGTTGGTGAACTCCTCCGAGCTGACGTAACGCACCCGCGTGCCCTTGTAGAGAGTGCGGGCGTAATGGCCGATGGCGTGCAGGAGGTGGGTCTTGCCCAGCCCAGACCCGCCGTAGACAAAGAGCGGGTTATATGCCTTGGCCGGCTGCTCCGCGACGGCAACCGCTGCGGCATGCGCGAATCGATTGGATGAGCCGATGACGAAGGTGTCGAAGGTGTACTTCGCGTTGAGGCGCCCGTCCTCACTGCGCGCAGCTACACGGTCACCACTCTGGCCAGGTGACCCCATGCCCGGTCGGTCGACTACCCCATCGAGGGTGTCTGCCTCAACCGGATAAGTGGCGTCGGCCACTGCGTCGATCTCGTCCTCACTGGGGGGTGCGGCGATGCCAGGGTCCACGGTGACAGCCAGGCGCACCTCACGGCCGAGTTGGGCGGTGAGCGCCGCGGTGACGACGGGGCGCAGCCGCGTCTCGAGGACATCCTTGGTGAAGTCGTTGG
>CAZLZC010000287.1:0-1804 GCA_964563825.1 uncultured Actinomyces sp. | reverse complement strand
CGGCTTCGATGTCGACCTCGACGACCTCGATGCCCTCGCGGCCGAGCTGGGCCTTCAGTCGCTGGCAGAAGCCGCACCAGACCGTGGTGTACATCGTGAGGGGAGCTGACTCGGTCGACATGGGGAGATCCTCCCGTGCCCCGGCTGGCTCGGCAACGCGGCCACCCCGGCAACGCGCGAACGTCGACGTCGGACCGGGGTGCGACGATTCCCCCGTGACCTCCGACCTCCTCGATGCGCTCGATCCGGAGCAGCGCGCCGTAGCGGAGTCCGTGAGTGGTCCGGTCGTGGTCTGGGCGGGGGCCGGCACCGGCAAGACGCGTGCGGTCACGTACCGCATCGCCCATGCCGTGAGCGTCGGTGCACACGACCCGAGGCGTGGGCTGGCGGTCACGTTCACCACACGAGCTGCAGGTGAGATGCGTGAGCGCTTGATGCGGCTCGGTGTCGAGGGCATGCAGGTGCGCACCTTCCACGCCGCCGCCCTCCGGCAACTCCGGCACTTCTGGCCGCGGGCCATTGGCGGGCAGCCGCACGACGTACTCGCCAAGACGACCCCCCTTGTCGCGGAGGCCGCATCGCGGTGCGCGGTGGCCACCGACACCGCCACCGTGCGCGACCTCGTCGCGGAGATCGCTTGGGCCAAGCAGGTGGAGGTCGACCCGGAGCACTATGCGGAGCGGTCAGTCCAGCGCACGCCGCCGCTCTCCCCGGCTGACGTAGCGCGTGTCTACGCCGCGTATGACGAGATCAAGTCCGATCGCGGGGTCATGGACTTCGACGACGTCCTGCTCATGACCGTCGGCCTCATGGGGGAGCGACCCGACATCCTCGACGAAGTCCGGGCGGCCTACCGATGGTTCACGGTCGATGAGTTCCAAGACGTCAGTCCCCTGCAGCATCGGCTCCTCGACCTGTGGCTCGGGGATCGCAATGACATCTGCGTCGTGGGCGACGCGGCCCAGACGATCTACTCCTTCGCGGGTGCCACCGACCGCTTCCTGCGCGACTTCCCACGCCGATTCCCTGGCGCCACCGAGGTGAGGCTGGTCCGCGACTACCGCAGCACGGAGCCCGTCGTTGCCCTGGCCAATGCGCTGCTGGTCGATGTGTGTGACGGCGCGGGCCGCCTCGTCTCCCAGCGCGGTCCCGGTCCTGAGCCCGAGGTGCGCGACTTCGACGACGAGGTCGCCGAGGCTCAGGCCGTCGCCTCCCACATCGCGGGCCTCATCGGCGAGGGAGTGCCGCCCGAGGGCATCGCGATCCTTGTGCGCATCAACGCACTCATGCCCGCCTACGAGGAGTCGCTGTCTGCGCTCGGCATCCCGCTGGTGCTCCGCGGGGGTGAGCGCTTCTTCGAGCGTCGCGAGGTGCGTGAGGCTCTCACCAGATTGCGCGGCGCCGCTCGCAGCGGTGAGGGCGAGGGCAGCGCACTGCCCGAGCAGGTGGCATCCGTCCTCAGCGCCATGGGGTGGAGCGCAGAGGCGCCGCGCACGACCGGAGCCGTGCGCGAGCGCTGGGAGTCGCTGGCCTCGATCGTCGATCTGGCGAGTGCCCACGGGGCCGAGGGCGGGGATCTCACGAGTCTCGTCGCCGAGCTGGATAGGCGGGCCGCTGCGCAGCACGCGCCGGTGGCCCGCGGAGTCACACTCGCCACGATCCACGCGGCCAAGGGCCTGGAGTGGGAGGCCGTGGTCGTCGCCGGTTGTGCCGAGGGCTCCATTCCGCACGCGCAGTCCGTGGCCCCCGAGGCCCTCGCCGAGGAGCGCCGCCTCTTCTACGTCGCTGTTACGCGCGCGCGCCG
>CAZLZC010000286.1:0-1814 GCA_964563825.1 uncultured Actinomyces sp. | reverse complement strand
GGCGATCCGGAGGGCCAGATCCGCGAAGCCTTACGTCGCCACGCCGGAGTCACCGACATCACATGCGTGCCGGATGACCGTGCGGCGTACGACGCCTGCCTTCGACAGGGCCGGACGCTTGCCGAGGCTGCACCACGGTCGTCGGCACGCGGTGTTCTCCGGGAATTCGCGCGTCGGACGATGGCCGTGTCCGGGGAGCGCGAGGCGGTACCCGCTTAGGATCAGCGCATGCCCGACGCACCCGCCTACTCCGGACTCATCGTCGACTGGGGCGGCGTGCTCACCACGGACATCAACTCCTCCGTCCGTCGCTGGGCGGAGCGCCACGCCATCGATCTCTCCGCGTACGCCGACATCATGCGCACGTGGCTGGGGCCCGAGGGCGAGCTCGAGGCGATGCTCAACCCCATTCACGCTCTCGAGCGTGGCGAGATCGAGGTGCCGCACTTCGAGGAGGTGCTGGCAGGTGAGCTGAGTCGCCGCACCGGCACCCCCGTGGTCGCCGAGGGGTTCCTCGCGCGCATGTTCGACGAGTTCGAGCACGCACACGACATGAAT
Source organism: uncultured Actinomyces sp. (assembly GCA_964563825.1). Classification (GTDB taxonomy): domain Bacteria; phylum Actinomycetota; class Actinomycetes; order S36-B12; family S36-B12; genus Mxb001. The sequence continues at coordinate 1,256 of CAZLZC010000286.1, read as the reverse complement.
GCCCTCGTGCGCCGCGCGCGCGAGAGCGGGATCCGCACGGCCCTTCTCTCCAACTCCTGGGGTGACTTCTACCCCCGGGATCTGTGGGACGGGATGTTCGACGTCGTCGTGATCTCAGGGGAGGTCGGCATGCGCAAGCCTGACGCTGAGATCTTCCATCTCACCCTGGATCTCATGGACCTCCCGGCCTCCGCGTGCGTCTTCGTGGACGACCTAGCGCACAACATCACGGCCGCGGCGGACCTCGGCCTCGTCGGTGTGCGCCACGTCACCTACGAGGAGACGCTCACGGAGCTCGAGACACTGTTCGGCATCGATCTCGCCTGAGCGGCGAGATCACGCCGGGTGGCGTGGCACGATGGCATCGTGGCCGACCGCCTCTCCGCCCTCGACTCGTCGTTTCTCTACCTCGAGGGTCCTGCCACGCCCATGCACGTGGGCAGCCTCACGCTCTTCCAGGAGCAGCCGGGTGTGCTCGACCACGAGCGCCTCGTCAAGCTCATCCGGGACCGCATCGCCTACGTCCCGCGCTATCGCCAGCGGCTCCGCGAGGTCCCGGGGCGCCTCGCGTCACCCGTCTGGGTGGACGACGAGCGCTTCGATGTCACCTTCCATGTACGCCGCTCCGCGCTGCCGGCTCCCGGCTCGCTGCGCCAGCTCAACGACCTGGTCGCGCGGATCATGAGCCGTCCACTCGACCGACGCCACCCCCTCTGGGAGGTGTACCTCGTCGAGGGAGTCGAGGGGAATCGCTTCGCGCTGCTCAGCAAGACGCATCAGGCCATGGTCGACGGCATCACCGCCGTGGACCTCGGCGAGGTGATCCTCGAGGAGAGCGACCAGGTGCGCGGTGCTCCCGTCACGACATGGCGTCCCGCGCGTGGGCCGAGTTCGGTCGAGCTTGTCGCCGGCGCCCTGGGAGACGTGGTCGGGCATCCGACAGCACTCGTCGATGTCATGCGCGGGGGGCTTGGCACCGCGCGGCAGGCCGTGGGCGATGCGGTTGCCACCGTGGTCGCCGCGGTGCGCCCCCACGAGCCGAATCCCCTCATCGTCGAGGTGGGTCAGCAGCGCCGGTTCACCACGGTCGACCTGAGGCTCGAAGATCTGCGCGAGGTGCGCAAGGCGCGCGGGGGCACGATCAATGACGTCGCACTCGCCGTCGTGGCCGGGGCCTTGCGCTCCTGGCTGCTCTCCCGTGGAGCCCCGGTCACCCACGAAACCATCGTGCGCACCCTCGTGCCCATGAGCGTCGC
>CAZLZC010000285.1:0-1816 GCA_964563825.1 uncultured Actinomyces sp. | reverse complement strand
TGGACCGGGATGTCGGCGACATTGATGCCGACCATCGCCTCGCCCAGCCCACGTGACACCTTGGCCACGACATCGGCGTTGTCGAAGTGCCGGGTTGCCTGGACGATGGCCTCCGCACGCTTCGCGGGCTCGCCTGACTTGAAGATGCCCGAGCCCACGAAAACTCCGTCGGCTCCCAACTGCATCATCATCGCGGCGTCCGCCGGGGTGGCGATGCCGCCCGCCGTGAAGAGCACGACCGGGAGGCGGCCCGCCTTTGCGACCTCGACGACGAGGTCATAGGGGGCCTGGAGCTCCTTGGCAGCGACATAGAGCTCATCCTCGGAGCGCGCGGCAAGTGCCCGGATCTCTCCAAGGATGCGCCGCATGTGCGTGACCGCATTGGAGACGTCACCCGTGCCCGCCTCGCCCTTGGATCGGATCATGGCCGCGCCCTCGGTGATGCGGCGCAGCGCCTCGCCCAGATTGGTGGCACCACACACGAAGGGAACGGTGAACTGCCACTTGTCGATGTGGTTGGAGTAGTCGGCGGGCGTGAGGACCTCGGACTCGTCGATGTAGTCGACACCCAGGGACTGGATGACCTGCGCCTCGGCGAAGTGCCCGATGCGCGCCTTGGCCATGACGGGAATCGTCACCGCGTCGATGATCCCCTCGATCATGTCGGGATCGGACATGCGCGCGACGCCGCCCTGTGCGCGGATATCCGCAGGAACTCGCTCGAGCGCCATGACGGCGACCGCACCGGCATCCTCGGCGATCTTGGCCTGATCGGGTGTGACGACGTCCATGATGACGCCGCCCTTGAGCATCTCCGCCATGCCCCGCTTCACGCGGGTGGTGCCGGTGACGTGGCTGGTGGAATCCGACACGATGACCTCTCACGACCGTGGGCGCCGCGACGCCCGCGGCACCTCCCCATCGTAGTCGGGTGTGCCGAAGGCGCCAGGTAGAGGTGCGGGCCGCCTCAGGTGACCTTGGGCTTCATCGTCTTGTCGAGGAGGACGATCCACTCCTGGCCGATGGCGAAGGGCATCTGCGTGCCGTCCGGGAGCAGGAATCGAGTGCCGTCCTCCAGGGTGGGCCGCTCCCAGGTCACCGACCACATCCGGCCGTCGCGGAGCACCAGGGCGGCACCCTTCCCCACCGTCTCGATGAACGGCGTCCTCCCGCCGTAGCGATCGCCGTATCCGGAATCCGTCTGCACCGCCGACTGGACGACCACGGTCGCCGCGCGCTGGGGACCGCCCTCGGTGGAGCGGGACTCTTCGCCGTTGAGGCCAACGATGAAGTTGCCGGCCGCCTCGTCCCACGTGAAGGACACCTCCGACGAGGGCCAGGTCATCGTGACCGACTTCACGGGTTTGCCCCCTGCCGGCGGTTCCTCGGAGAACACGAACCCGACATCGCGGGCCAGGGCCGCATCGGGCGCAGCCGCCAGCAGCATGCGCGGATCTGCCATGTGGTCGACCGGCGAAGGCCTGCCGGGGTCGTTGGTGAATGCCGCGTACGCCTTATCGGCCGACACGTCGTAGAGGTTGGCTGCGGCAATCACCGGGAGCAGCTTGCTCTGCGCACCGGAATTCGAAAAGGCGACCTTGCCGAAGGGCGCGATGATGTCCATATCGCTGATGCGCGCCGAGCGCACCGGGCCGATCACGTCGGGAAGCTGGGAGTTGTAGATCGCGAGCAGGCGGGTGAGGTCCCACTCGACCTCCTCCACGTACACGAGGTCCGCGGCCTGCAGGCCGGCGTGAGGCTGGGCGGCGCGGGTGTTGTCGATCTTGATCGCCAGCACCGGCTTGCCCTCGCCTCC
>CAZLZC010000284.1:0-1826 GCA_964563825.1 uncultured Actinomyces sp. | reverse complement strand
CTTGGGGAGCTGCGCTAACTCTCTCTTCATCGCTGAAGTCAGCCAGGGCGCGACGTACAAGGTCGTTTACCAGCATGGCTAGACGATCCGGTAGATCTGCAGGATCGATTGGGCGTGAACTAGTTGCTGGTTCGGGCAGCTCCTTGAGTCGATGCAGAAGCTCTTGTGTGATCACGCTTTCGTAGGCACCCGGTCGCAGTACTTCGTCCCCCATGTCCCGGAGCTTGTCACGTGCGGCCGACGTCCTGTAGAGATCGCGCAATGCGGCTCGAACACCTGTACTAACGCACACGCCGTTCCCATGTGAGGGTTGAAAGTGGGGGAAAGTGGGGTACAGTGGCGACACCGGGGGCCATAGGGGCCCTAGGGGAGTCGTCCAGGTGGGAGGTGGTGGGGAATGTTCCTCGGCACCCACACGCCTCGCCTCGATGACAAGGGCCGCGTGGTCCTGCCCGCGAAGTTCCGCGAGGGACTCGCTGGGGGAGTCGTCCTCACCAAGGGCCAGGACCGCTCCATCGTCGTGTGGCCCGCCGAAGAGTTCGCTGCTTACTCCGCGAAGCTGAACGAAGCCTCCCGTTCGGACGCGCGAGTGCGGGCCTATCTGCGGGTCCTCTTCTCCGGGGCGTCAGATGAGACGCCCGACAAGCAGGGGCGCGTCTCCGTGCCACAGATCCTGCGCGACTACGCCGGACTCGATCGCGACGTCGTCGTGGTCGGCAACGGCACCACGTGCGAGATCTGGGATGCCGAGGCCTGGCAGCAGTACCTGGCCGGACAGGAAGACGCCTTCTCCTCGATCAGCGAAGAGGTGGTGCCCGGGATCTTGTGACATGCGGCCGTCGTGTGAGGCCTCCCTCCGCGAGGTGAGCCGTGACACCACTTCCCCGGTGCCACGTCAACCGAAGGATCCAGCGCGGAGGGGTACCTGACCCGACGGAACGCCGTACCGAACGAACAACCGAGAGCTCGACAGACACGAACGACGGAAGGACAGGCAGTGGCAACCATCCTCGACATCCACGAGCGCACCAGGCGCGGCATGGAGACGTCGCGCAAGGTGTCGGTGTCGACGACCCGTCGTGCTGTCCTCGCGCTTGGGGCAGGGGTCGTCACCGGCATGGCCATGGGCCTTGCCACCGCGATCGCAGGGCGCTGGAGCTGATCGACCATGACCGGCCCCGTGCACGTGCCCGTGATGCGGGACCGTGTCGTCGCCCTCCTCGCACCCGCGCTCGCTGAGCCGGGTGCCGTCTTCGTCGACGCCACCCTCGGCCTCGGCGGTCACAGCGCAGCCGTCCTCGACTCCATCCCCACCTGCCGACTCGTCGGACTCGACCGCGACACCGCCGCCCTGGAGATCGCGGGGGAGCGCCTCGCCGCCTGGTCGGACCGCGTCACCCTCGTCCACGCCGTCTACGACGCGATGCCTTCGGTCCTTGATGACTTGGGCATCTCCGCGGTGCAGGGGATCCTCTTCGACCTCGGCGTCTCCTCGATGCAGCTCGACGAGGCCGAGCGCGGCTTCGCCTACTCGGTGGACGCCCCGCTCGACATGCGCATGGACTCCACGACCGGCATGACCGCCGCCGACGTGCTCAATACCTACTCGGTCGAGGACCTCACCCGCGTGCTGCGCGAGTACGGCGACGAGCGCTACGCCCGCCGCATCGCCGAGCGGATCGTCGCCGAGCGCGAGGTCACCCCCTGGACCACCTCGGCCCGCCTCGTCGAGGTCGTCCGCGCCTCCATCCCTATGCGCTCGCAGATGTCGACCCCGGGCAACCCGGCCAAGCGGACCTTCCAGGCCCTGCGCATCGAGGTCAACG
>CAZLZC010000283.1:0-1829 GCA_964563825.1 uncultured Actinomyces sp. | reverse complement strand
CTCTTCGGTCTCGAGACCGTCGTCGCGACCCCTCACCTGGGGGCGTCCACCGACGAGGCCCAGGAGAAGGCGGGCATCTCCGTCGCGAAGTCGGTGCGCCTGGCGCTCGCCGGTGAGCTCGTGCCTGATGCGGTCAATGTGCAGGGCGGGATCCTTGCCGAGCCCATCCGGCCGCTGCTCCCGGTGGCCGAGCGACTCGGTGCGATCGCCAGTGGTCTCGCCGACGGAGCTGTGCAGCGCATCGACGTCGAGGTGCGCGGTGAGGTTGCCGACCTCGACGTGCGCGTGCTGGAGCTGGGGGCGCTCAAGGGCCTCATCCAGGGCCTGGTGCACGACCCCGTCTCCTATGTCAATGCACCGGTGCTCGCGCAGCAGCGCGGAGTCGAGGTCGCACTGACCACCGACAAGGACAGTGATGACCACCGCAATCTCGTTCGCGTGCGCCTCACTCTCAGCGATGGCGCATGGGTGAGCGTCGCGGGCACCGTGTCGGGGCCGAAGGATGTGGCCAAGCTTGTCGAGGTCGACAACTTCGATGTCGATGTGCCCATCAGCGAGCACATGGTCTTCTTCCGCTACCACGATCGTCCGGGCGTCGTGGGCACCGTCGGGCGCATCCTGGGCGAGGCCGATGTCAACATCGGCGGCATGCAGGTGAGCCGCGAGGAGTCGGGCGAGCACTCCGTGATCGTCCTGACGGTCGATCACGCCGTGCCCGCTGACGTCCTCGAGCGCATCGTGTCTGAGATCGGCGCCCACACCGGGCGCGCGGTCGACCTCGCCTTCTAGCCGAGGCGGCTAGCCGGCGTCGCGCACCGCGCGATTGACCGCGCTCACGATCGCCTTGAGCGACGAGGTCGTGATCGAGGGATCGATGCCGACTCCCCAGAGGATCCGGCCTTCGACGGCGCACTCGACGTAGCTCGCCGCCTTGGCGTCGCCACCCGCTGACATGGCGTGCTCGGCGTAGTCCAGCACGCGCACGTCCACTCCGTGCTGGGCGAGGGCGTCGCAGAAGGCTGCCACCGGGCCGTTGCCACGACCGGTGAGTGCCACCTCGGCGCCGGAGTCGAAGAGCACGACGTCGACGGACGTGTCGCCGTCGATGTCGGACTCCTGCTTCACCGACTTCAGGGCGAAGCGACCCCAGGGAGCGGCAGGATCGGGGAGGTACTCGGCGGAGAAGACCGACCACATCTCCTCGGCCGACACCTCGCCGCCCTCCTCATCGGTCATCCGCTGGACGACCTGGGAGTACTCGATCTGGAGCCGACGGGGGAGCTCGAGCTTGTGCTCGGTGCGCATGATGTAGGCGACGCCGCCCTTGCCCGACTGCGAGTTGACGCGGATGACGGCCTCGTAGGTGCGACCGACGTCCTTGGGGTCGATGGGCAGGTAGGGGACCTCCCAGCGGAAGTCGTCGACTGGCGTCCCCGCTGCAGCCGCATCGATCTCCATGTGTGCGAGGCCCTTGTTGATCGCGTCCTGGTGTGATCCCGAGAAGGCGGTGTAGACAAGGTCGCCACCGTAGGGGTGGCGCTCGTGCACGGGGATCTGGTTGCAGTACTCCACCGTGCGGAGGATGTCATCGATATCGCGCATGTCCAGCGGCGGGTCGATGCCCTGGCTGAAGAGGTTCATCCCCAGCGTGACGAGGCAGACGTTGCCGGTGCGCTCGCCGTTGCCGAAGAGGCACCCCTCGATGCGGTCGGCTCCGGCCATGTAGCCCAGCTCGGCGGCAGCGACGGCCGTGCCACGGTCGTTGTGCGGGTGCAGGGAGAGCACGATGCTGTCGCGCCGGGCGAGATGGCGGTGCATCCACTCGATGG
>CAZLZC010000282.1:0-1834 GCA_964563825.1 uncultured Actinomyces sp. | reverse complement strand
AGAATGCGGACGGTTGTCGTCTTGCCTGCACCATTGGGGCCGAGGAGGCCGTAGACCGTGACCTCGGGGACGCTGAGGTCGAGACCATCGAGGGCGACGACATCGCCGTACTTTTTGACGAGGCCTCGCGCCTCGATGATGTCGGACACGGCGAGCACACTATCGGTGACTACTGCACCTCGGTGATGCGGTATCCGCGCTGGCGCAGGTGGTCGAGCAACTGCTCGCGATGCTCTGGACCACGGGTTTCTAGGTCGATGGTGATCTCCACCTCATCCACCGCGAGGCGGGGGTTGGTGCGCAGGTGCGACACATCGACGACGTTGGCGTCGAGCGAGCCGATCTCGGCGAGCAGCGCCGCGAGGGAGCCCGGGCGATCGGGCACATGGACCGTGATCTGGGTGAAGCGGCCGCCGGCCGTGAGCCCGTGACGGATCACCCGCATCATCACGAGGGGATCGACGTTGCCGCCCGAGAGCACGGCCACCAAAGGAGCCTCGAAGGAGGCCGGATCGTCCATGATCGCCGCCACGGCTGCTGCTCCCCCGGGCTCCACGACGAGCTTGGACCGCTCGAGGAGCTGCAACTGAGCCTTCGCGAGCATGTCCTCCGACACCACGCGTACGTCATCGACGTAGCGCTGGATCAGCGCGAAGGGGACATCGCCAGGCCGACCGACGGCGATCCCGTCGGCCATCGTGCGCATGGTGCGCAGTGGCACCGGATGTCCGGCGAGAAGTGACGGTGGGTACGCCGCCGCGCCCGCCGCCTGAGCGCCGATGATCCGCACCTCGGGACGCTTCGACTTGATCGCGAGAGCGACACCTGCGAGCAGCCCACCACCACCCGTGCAGACCACGACGGTGCGCACGTCGGGGACCTGCTCGAGGATCTCCAGCCCCAGGGTGCCCTGGCCCGCGACGATGTCGGCGTGATCGAAGGGCGATATGAAGATCGCACCCGTCGACTCCGCGAAGGCACGGGCCTCGACGATGGCCTCATCAAGAGTCGCACCGTGGAAGCGCACATCCGCGCCATAGTCCTTGGTCGCGATCACCTTGGGCATGCTCGCTGAGCGCGGCATGAAGATCGTGGAGCGGATGCCGAGCATGGAGGCGGCGAGGGCGACCCCCTGGGCGTGGTTGCCTGCCGATGCCGCGACCACTCCCGCCGCGCGCTCGGCGTCGCTGAGCTGGCTGAGCCGGTTGTAGGCACCGCGGATCTTGAAGGAGCCGGCACGCTGGAGGTTCTCGGTGGCCAGAAATGCCGCGCCGCCCACACGGTCGGACAGCCAGCGCGCCGAGTGGACGGGCAGCTGGCGTACGACGCCCTCGAGTCGCCCGGCGGCAGCCTCGATATCCGCGAGAGTCACCGTCTCGGTCACGGCAGCATCCTGGCAGAGATCCGCCCCCGCCGAGCCTCAGTGGGGGATCCCGGCGAGACTGGAGGGGTGACCATCGTCGAGCCCGACATCAAGGCAGCCGCGCGCCTGGCCCAGGAGCGCATCGCGCACACGGATGTGCCGATCCCCGCGGACCGCCGTCGGGATATCGCGCGACCCCCGGGCCCCTCGGCGCTGCGCGCCCTGGGCGGCATGGCCGCCAGCGGTGCTGCACCGTCGTTCATGGTGGAGCTCGAGCGCACCTATCCGGTCATGGCGCATATGCGGCTCGTCGGTGAGCACGCCTACGTCCTCACCGATCCCGCTGCCATCGTCGAGGTCTTCATCGACCACGGCCGCCAGACCATGAAGGGGCGCGGCCTGCAGGGAGCCAAGGCGGTGCTCGGCAACGGCCTGCTCACGAGCGAAGGCGACGTGCACCTGCGCAACCGA
>CAZLZC010000281.1:0-1862 GCA_964563825.1 uncultured Actinomyces sp. | reverse complement strand
CGGTGACTCCGGCGTGGCGACGTAAGGCTTCGCGGATCTGGCCCTCCGGATCGCCGCCGAGGACGCTCCGACGCACCCGTGTCACCACTACATGCACGGGAGTGTCCGGCACAATGCGCTTCACATCCTCAAGGCCAACGAGGAGCCGATCGATGCCCACGGGATCGGCTGATGCGACCGCCACGACCGAGTCCGCTGCAGCGAGAGCAGTGAGCGTCGCCGCGTGCCGCCTCGGGCTGCGCGTGTCATGCAAGAGTTCCTCGTCGCACTCGAGCCCGAAGCCGACGTCGGCGATCGCGACGCCGGGGGTGGCGCGACATGCCTCCCAGAGTCGACCGAGTGCCGCGGGGCGCAATTCCGCCCAGCGCCGGGCACTCGTGATCCCCGTGAGCACGCGCAGGCGCCCGTCGACCGTGCGCGCAGCGCTGGCAAGCGACGCAGGATCGAGTGTGCCCGCATCCGCCTGACGGCAGGCGACGACGATGCCGCTCACGTCGTCAAGGAGTCCGAGCTGTGCGGCCACCGCACCGCCGTGCGTGTCAGCGTCGACGAGCAGTGCGGGGACTCCGGCGCGTGCAGACTCGTCGGCGAGCGCCACGGCGACGCTCGTGCGGCCGGGTGCACCCGTCGGCCCCCACACCGTGATGAGGCGCCCGACCGCGGGTGGGTGGATCGATGCGGGGGATGCGGCACTCACGTCGGAGTACTCCCAGGAGGTGGGGCGTGGATCCTCGACTGCACGCGCCAGTGCTGCGACGGTGAGATCAAGGTCATCGCCGGGCAGCGTCACCACCGTGACATCGAGGGCGCGGAGCTTGCGCGCGCTGATGTCGTCTCCGTCGAGGGCCACGCCGATCACGCGCACCTGCGCCGCAGCGAGACGCGACACAGTGTCTCGTGTCAGGCGCGGCAGTCCTGCGCTCACGAGGGCCGCTCGCGCGTTGCCGCTCGCGGCAGCACCCAGGAGATCCACCGAGTCGACGCAGCGCCGCACGATGGTGACAGGCACACCTGAGCGGGTCAGGCGCGAGACGAGTTCCGGCTCTTGAGGTAGGTCGGGTGCGGCAAGGAGGACGGGCACGGCGTTCATCGCGTCACCGCCGGCACTCGCACCAGATCGATTCCACCGCTGCGTGCGGCGGCAAGCAGGTCGGCCGCATCGCCCGGATCGATCTCGAGGACCACGCCGTACTCCCCGCCCAGGCCCACGCCGTCCACGGCCACCTCGGAGACGAGGACGCCTTCGAGGACAAGTTCGGGCACCGGCACGACACCCAAGTCGGCGCCTTCCGTCGCCCAGACGTCGACGCGCTCGCCGGGGGCGAGGTCGACGGGAGCATGGAGGGGTTCGACCGGCACCGTGACCCATCGAGCATCACCGGGGGTCACGTCGACTGGGGTGGGCAGGATCTCGCCGGCAAGCAGGGGGCGATCAAGCGGCGATGTCGGCAAGCCCGAGCCATCGGCATAGACGCCGGCGAGGTTTGCGGGGATGGTTACGGCGACAACGTCATCGCCAGAAACGACCGCTCCGGGGGCCAGGTCACGCGTCGCCTGCCACGCGGTGACGGTGTCGTCGTTTCCCGCAAGGAGGCGTGCTCCGACGAGCATGGACACGACGATGAGTGCGACACCGGCGAGGACACGCGCATCGCGCCACCAGGCCCGGCTGGTGCGGCGCACGGGCGGGGAGGGCTGAACGCCCGACGCGGGACTATCGGATGGGACGTGCCGATTGAGCACGGAAAGAACACGGGACATGGTGGCTCCAGTGGTGGCTTCCTGCGGACGTGAACCACTATCCGGACCTCGCAGCGGCGTATCGCGGTGGCTGCCTCCCCGATCACCGCCCGTGCGCGATC
>CAZLZC010000280.1:0-1896 GCA_964563825.1 uncultured Actinomyces sp. | reverse complement strand
TGCCCCGCACGACCAGGGTCGGAGAGGGGGGGACATCCGCGACCCGGGCGCCCACAACAGTGGAGTTGGTGGTGCCGGCCGCCAGCATGGTGCCGTTGAGGCTGCGACTCACGTCGCTGCCGAGCACGGTCACGCCCGCCGGCATGATGCGGCTCCGCGCGCCCAATCGCCCCTGATCATCGAGGGCGATATCGAAGAGGCCCGTGGACTCCCCATCGATTTGGATTCCGTGACCGGTGGCGACCGACAGGCTGCGATGGCCCGCTGCCAGCTTGATCGTCGTCGGACTGGGATTGTCGAACTCCAGGGCCTGCTCCTGCACCGTCGCGCCGGTGAGTGGGTCGAGGGCGAGGATGGCCGAGCGGAAGCCGGACTCGTTGGACTCGATGTCCGCCCCGGCGTAGAGCAGCGTCCCGCTGCGGGACAGCGCGATCGACGACAGGAACGTCTGGGGTGCCAGCCCCGGCAGGAGACGTGCCGTGCCCGCCGTGATGTTGATGGAGAGGAGCAGCCCTGCATCGGTCATGGCGTAGCCGCGTGTGCCCTCAGGGAGCACGGCGAGGTCACTCGGCCGCTCGAGCCCGGTCGGTACTCGCGTGAGGACCGCGTAGTCGGAATTGCTCGTGGCGCTCACCACGACCACCTCACCGGCAAGGTCGGCGATGACGAGCTGTCGCATACCGGGGAGGTAGACGATGTCCTCGGCCTCACGGAGGCCCACATCAGCGACAAAGCGCTGACGTGAGCTCACGTCGATGACGTAGACATGGGGGTCGCCCTTGCACACCGCCCACGCAGTGGATGCGTCCGGAGCGATGGTGACGTCAGAGGGCGAGCAATCAAGCGGCACGCGAGTGACGACGCCCACACCGGGGAGGAGGGCGATCGACTTGTCATTGAAGAGCGATGCGGCGATCAGGCCGTCGTTGGCCACCGCAACGGAATTGGGGGTCTCGCCGACAAACACATCCTCGTAAACGATCGGCTGTGCCTGTGGCGTCACCTCGGCTACGGCAGGCATCGCGAGCGTGGCCACAACAGCACCGATGACGAGTACGGCGTACCCCCGTGCCAGCGCCCTCATATGAGCACCGGGAAGAGCGGGTGATCCATGGGCGCTCCAGCGGGCAGCTCGTCGACGAGGCCGGCGAACTCCGGGGAGGTGCGCCACACACGCGGCGCGTGGACCATGTCGTCGCCGAGGAAACGCAGGCTGAAGGCTCGGCGCATCGATTTCGTGCCCGCGGCACCGTGGAGCGTGAGCATGTGGAACCACACGGCATCACCCGGCTCGAGTGTCCAGCCGAGGATCGGATAGGCGTCTCGGTCGTCCTCGATGCGCGGCAACTCGCCGAGTGATCCCTCGGGGAACCACTTCGCCTGCTCGTCGCGGAAGGTGCGCGGCATGAGCCATGGGCCCAGGTGTGAGCCCGCGACGAACTCCAGTGTCGACTCGCGGGGCACAGGGTCGAGAGGCATCCACATCGAGACGTTCTGCCTGCCTTCGACGTTGTAGTAGGGCTGGTCCTGGTGCCACGGCGTGCGCTGCTGGGTCTTGGGCTCCTTGACGAGGAGGTGATCGTGGTAGAGCCGCACGTGCTCGCTGGCCATGAGTTCGCGAGCGATAGACGCAGCGGGAGATGTGCGGATGAACTCCTCGTACTCCGGGATCCGCTGCCAATTGCAGAAGTCTTCGACGAACCGGCCGGAGTCACTTTCTTCGCTCGCTACGGCGACGAGTGGGCCGGGATCTGCCAAGTTGCGGTCGACTCCCGCGCGGACGAGGTCGACCTGCTCGGGCGTGAAGCGGCCCCGGATGACGACAGCGCCCTGGCTGGCGTAGTCGGCGACGGTCTGCGGATCGACGTACGGCATGGGAGGAGGGTATCGCCGGGC
>CAZLZC010000279.1:0-1930 GCA_964563825.1 uncultured Actinomyces sp. | reverse complement strand
CATGACCTCGAGCACGCTCGAGCCCACCCCGGTACCGACGTTGAAGACGGCAGCCACATCACCCCGCTCCGCAAGTGCGGCAGCGGCGACGTGCGCCGCCGCGACATCGCTCACGTGGATGTAGTCGCGCACGCAGGAGCCATCCGCGGTGGGGTAGTCGGTGCCGAAGACCTGCGGGGCATCCCCGCGATCAAGGGCGTCGAAGACCATGGGGATGAGGTTGTTGACGCTGGTGTCACCCAGTTCTGACGACGCAGCGCCTGCGACATTGAAGTAGCGCAGGGACACCCACGACAGCGGCGTCGAGTCTGCGCGGGCCACGGCCTCGTCGCGCACCATCCACTCGCCGATCACCTTGGTCTCGCCGTACGGCGACAGCGGCGCGAGCGGGGAATCCTCGGAGATGGGCGACCACGGCGGCTCGCCGTAGACCGCAGCGGACGAGGAGTAGACCATGCAGGGCGTGGCCGCATCGGCCATCGCCTGCAGGAGCGACGTCATGCCGCCGACGTTCTCGCGGTAGTAGAGCAGCGGCTTCTCCACTGACTCGCCGACAGCCTTCTTGGCGGCGAGGTGGATCACACCGGTGACGCCGTCGAGTGCATGGCGCACGGCATCGGTGTCGAGGACGGAGGCCTCGATGAAGTCCGCGCCGTCAGGGATGCGCGCACGAAGTCCGCTCGAGAGGTCGTCCAGGATCGTGACCTCGCGCCCACTCACCAGCAGATCGCGCGCCACGTGCGCACCGATGTAGCCGGCTCCCCCCGTCAGCAGCCACCTCGTCATTTTCGACCTTCCTGGTAGGAGTCAAGTGCTTCCGAGACGAAGGTCACGAGCTCAGCAGCCACTGCCCGGGCATGGTCTGCCTGGGCGCTTCCGACGTGACCGGCGTCGTATCGGACGCGGTTCCGGGTCTGTCGCAGGACGTCGTAGTCGCGGGCGGACTTCGTGGACGACGAGTCCCCCGCCATGATCACGAGGACAGAACCGACTGTGGCGTGGGCACCATCCCCGCGACCAGGACGGACGCCGAGTGCGGCCATGAGCGCCTCCCCTGCATCGTGCGCAGCGTTGTACGCGACATCGAAGGCTACGTGAGGGCTGGCTATCTGCGCTGCTGCGTCAAGGCCATCGCGTGCATGCGCGAGGAATATCGCGGCACGCTGCGGATCGGCGGGAGTCTCTCGCAGGCGACCTGATGAGACCAGGTCCAGGAGTCCGCGCCGCTGCGCGTCACTGAGATCGTTCACGCGACCTCCAGGACGACGGGGATGAGGGCACCCGAACGGACCTCACGCGTGAAGACTGTGTCGGATGCCCACTCCGACTCGGAGAGAATCGTCGCATTGACCTCACGGTGAAGGCGTGTCGATGCCCGACGGCAGGCCTCGTACACCTCGTCGACCTGTGGCGCGCCTACGACGAGGACGTCGATATCCCCGGGATCTTCGCCTGACTCACCTTCGGATCTACGCGCCCACGATCCGTAGATGAAGGCGTGCTCGATGCCAGTGATCTCGGCGAGACTCTCGGCAAGCACGCGCGGGGGACCGAATGCTCGGATGAGAAGTTCGCGGAGCGGGGCGGCGTAGGGAGAGGTCGACGAGAGCGTCAACTGCCGGGTCCTGCCCACACGGCTGTCGTCCACAATGCCCGCGTCCATGAGTCGGCCGATCTCTCGGTGGGCATTGCCCTCGGCCACATCCGCTGCTTCAGCGAGCTCGGTCAAGGAGAGAGGGGAAGCACTGAGAGCGAGACAGGCGAGGAGTCTCGCTTGGGCATTCGATCGGAAGATCGGAAGCAGCCGAGGAGCTTCACTTCTCATAGATGAAGGATATCTTCTTGAATTGAGATGTCAAGACTTCAGGCGAAGCTGTCCCCGGTGAGCAGCTCGTAGGCCTCGACGTACTTCGCCCGCGTCTTCTCGACG
>CAZLZC010000278.1:0-1971 GCA_964563825.1 uncultured Actinomyces sp. | reverse complement strand
CGGGAAGTACGTCCGGCTCGTGGGTTCGGCCAGCAAGGGAGCGGTCTGCGACTGAGCCCCCGCCGAGTGCGTCCTTCTGCGGTCGAAAAGCGCCACCTGGTGGCACATCCCGACCGTAAAGCGCCGTTCGTCACGCGACGCGTTGGGCGACTGCTGCTCGTGCGGCGGCGAGGACCTCGTGCGGGCGCTGAGTGATCTGCTCCCACGTAAACCGCAAAACCAACCAGCCTTGAAGCATCAGGATGTTCTGACGTTCGCGATCGCGTTCGAAGGCTGTCCGGCCTGTGTGATGCGCGCGACCATCCACCTCGATGGCGATCCGCAGGCCCAGATGGGCGAAGTCAATCTCGGCGATCATCTGATTCGAGGCATCGCGGACGGGGTGATTCCGCACCCACGGACCTGTGCCGCTGCGGTCGAGGAGAGCGCCCATGCGCTGCTCTGCCTCGGACCGCGACCCCGAGGCCACGCGTTCGAGCATGGCGCGAAGGCAGGTGGCGCCGTTGTGCCCCGAACCGAGGTGAGGCTGCACGGCGCGGGTGAACGACTCCGCGTCAATGAGTCTGCTCTGAAGTGCAAGATCGATCACGTCGGCGGAACGGCGTTCACCCAGCACGATGAGGGAATCGACCAGGGCCTTGAGTGGGGGCATGAATCGAAACCCCTCGCGACTGCGGATGGCAGCGCCGTCGGGTCGGCGAAGGATGCGGACCTGGGGTAGCGACGCCGCCGTCTTGTGGGGTACGACGACCACGCGAGGCGTCCCGGCCAGGTGCCAGCCTGCGCGGCGCAGGGCGAGGTCCCCGCTGATCCGGGCGAGCGGGCCGTAGGTGATCGTGAGGATGGCCGCCCACTGACCGTCTGTGAGGTGGCGCTCGGCGTCGAAGGGCGCCGGAGCGAGGAGGACGGCGCTGCCCACGCGCTGCCAGATGCCCTCGGCCACGCGACGAGCGACAGCGCGACGACTAAAGCCGCATTCCGCTAGGTCCGACGGGGACACAACGCCCCCTTGGGCGACGGACAGGGCGCGCAGGCGTCCTCGATCGTGGTGGGCGGGGGGCACCGGCACACCCTGCCGCGAACTCGGTCTCCGGTTCCGGCCCTGTCCACAGGCGGTGTTCTGCGGTCGAGAGATGCCACCGGGTGGCACATCCCGACCACAGAACGAGTAAGGAGCCGAGGGCGGGGATGGGGGCCTGCCCTGGCGCGGGCCCGACGAGACCGCTAGTCTTGCCCCATGCAGCAGATCGTCATTGTCGTAGGCAGGCGCGCGGGCTAACCCCAGCACCTGTCGCGAAGGCGACCCGCGCGCACCCTCCGAGCCCCTCAGGGCCGGGGGGTTTCGTGTTAAGAGGGGCCATGCGCCACCATGGACCCGCAACGGAAGTGGGAAGAGGGACTGATGAGCACGAACCCTGGGCAGGCGTCCGGTGAGCAGATCACGGGTGCCCAAAGCCTGATTCGGTCGATGGAGTACGCCGGCGTCGACGTGGTCTTCGGCATTCCGGGCGGAGCCATCCTCCCGGCTTACGACCCCCTCATGGACTCCACCAAGGTCCGCCACATCCTCGTGCGCCACGAGCAGGCCGCCGGTCACGCCGCCGAGGGCTACGCCGCAGCGACGGGTCGGGTTGGCGTCTGCATGGCGACGAGCGGCCCCGGCGCGACCAACCTCGTCACGCCCATCGCCGACGCGCACATGGACTCGGTCCCGATGGTGGCGATCACCGGTCAGGTGCCCAGCTCGGCCATCGGCACCGATGCCTTCCAGGAAGCCGACATCCGCGGCATCACGATGCCGATCACGAAGCACAACTACCTCGTCACCAATCCCGATGAGATCCCGCGCGCGATCGCCGAGGCGTTCTACCTCGCGTCAACCGGGCGCCCTGGCCCGGTGCTGGTCGATGTCTCCAAGGACGCACTCCAGGCGATGACGACCTTCACCTGGCCGACGGACATCTCCCTGCC
>CAZLZC010000277.1:0-1980 GCA_964563825.1 uncultured Actinomyces sp. | reverse complement strand
GGCTCCATGACGAGATCAGCCATAGTCACAGCGTGCCACCCGTCCCTCGGGTGTCATCGGGCACCGTCGTCACACCCACCTGACATGCTCTGGGCATGGCTGGCCCGCGCACTCGCTCTCGAGCACCGGTGACCGTGCGCGTGCCCGAGGTCGCGGCACCGGACCGCCCGTGGTCGGCAACGGCGATCGAGCAGTTCCTGGGCTGTCCGCTGCGCTACTGGTGGCAGCGCATCGAGCGCTGGGAGACACCCTCGACCGCAGCGCTCGTCATCGGTCGTTCTGTCCACAGTGCACTCGAGCACCTGCTCGCTCTGCCCCCCGAGGAGCGCCTCCCCGAGCGCGCCGATGCCTATCTCGCAGATGCCCTCGTGGAAGAACTCGCCCTGGTCGAGGGCCAGGGCATCGATGAGACCGAGGTGCGCGAGGGCAGCGCACGCGCGCTCGCGGCGTACTGGGCGACGGAGGAGCCGGCCACCATCGAGGTCGCACGAGACGGACTCGAGCGCGAGGTCCGCACCGATCTCGTGGGACTTCCCTTCCTCGGCCACATCGACCGCATCGCTGTCGCCGAGCCGGGCCTGCGCGTGACCGACTACAAGACGGGTGCACCCAAGCCTCGTTTCTGGTGGTCCTACTGGCGTCAGCAGTTGCTCTACGCGGCCGCGCTGCAGGGCACCGGCGAGCCCGTTGCCGAGATCGAGTTGCTCTATCTCAAGGATCCGCGTGCCGTGACCCGGCCGGTGTATCCCGCCGCGATCAGGCGTGCGCTCACCGATCTTGAGTCCGCGCACGAGCAGCGCGATGCGATGGCGACCGGGGGTGCGTGGGAGGCCAGGCCCGGGCCGCTGTGCCGCTACTGCGACTTCCAGCCGGTGTGCCCCGCGCAGCGCAGTGGTGCGCCAAAGCCCGGGAGCGCGGACAGCGATGCGGCGCTTCGGGAGCGGGGCCTCGTGCAGCGGGGCTCGGAGGTTGCTGCGCCGACTCCACCGACCGGTGATCTGCTCGACATTCTCGATGACGAGGTGCAGGGGTGAGCCAGGTCGAGATTCCGCCGTGGACGCCACCGTGGCGCGTGGTGGTGCGTGACCGGCTCATCCGGGTGAGTGCAGCCCACGTGCGCGGCGAAGAGCGTTGGGAGTGCCCCACCCAGATCGCCGTGAAGGCAAGGCCCACGCTTCAGGTGGACCGCGATCCCTCGGTGCGTCCCACGTATCCGCCCTTCCACTCCTTCGCACTCGGCCTTGCTCGTGATGCCGCCTACGCCGTGATGTCCTCGGGCACCGATCCGGAGGTGGCGCTCGATCAGGTGTGCGCGACATCGAATGGCGATGTCGCCGACGCAGCTCGCACGGTCGCGCGCGAAGCACTGCAGGGCTACCTCATCGCGGTCGCGCGCTTGCGTGACACGGGCGCGCTGCCTGCCGAGACCGTGGTGCGCGAGTTCTTCGCAGTCGATGAGATCGATGTGCGGGTCGAATGGTCAGCATGGGGACTCATGCACGTGAGCCGCGACGGTGCAGACCGGGAATTCCATGTCCTCACCTGGGAGCAGGCGGGCGCTCGTCGGCGTGACCCGGCGTACCTCGCCGTCTATGCCCGTGTAGCTGCGGATGCGCTCATGAAGCAGGAGGGCAGCCTCTGGCGCGAGCGCTGGCCGGCAGCCACCTCTCAGCCTGGCCCCGCGCAGCGCGTGCGCGTTCGCGAGATCGGCATGCTGGATGCGAGCGATGCACTTCTGCTTGACGTCACTGCCGACGAGGCTCGCGCGCGCTTCCCCGAGCATGTCTCCGAGCGCGTGCAGGTGTTGGGTGGGGGTGCCTTCAACCCGGGGTCGCGCTGTGCATCGTGCGCCGTGCGCTACGAATGCCCGGGAGTGGCGCGCATGCCCGGCGTGCTCGGCGTAGCCGGTCCTGCGCTCTGGACGCGCGCCCTGAGCCCGGGCGACCTCACCACCGCGCGCACCTGCACATGGCAGGTCCA
>CAZLZC010000276.1:0-1991 GCA_964563825.1 uncultured Actinomyces sp. | reverse complement strand
CCGAGTCCTCCCTGGCGACGGACTCCAGGGAGGCAAGGCTCACCTCGTCGGCCGTCGGATAGCGGAAACCGACATGGTCGAACTCCACAGAGAGAGGTCCTGCGGGTGCGGGGCCCGCGTCGGGAGAGTCGCGCACGAGAGGCGGGAGGTCGAGCACCTCAACGACGCGCTCGAAACTCACCAACGCGGTCATCACATCGATACGCACGTTCGAAAGGGCGGTGAGCGGTCCGTAGAGCTGCGCCAGTAGTGCCACGAGCGCCAGCAGCGTGCCCAGAGTGATCGCACCGTCGATCACGAGATTGCCGCCCACGCCGTAGGTGATTGCCGTGGCAATGGAGCCCACGAGCAGCAGAGCCGTGAAGAACCAGCGATTCGCCATCGCGATGCTCACGCCCGAGTCCCGGACCTGAGCGGCGCGACCGGCGAACTCACCGTGCTCCCGCTCGGGCCTTCCGAAGAGCGATACCAAGAGTGCGCCCGCGACGTTGAAGCGCTCAGTCATCTGGGTGCTCATCTGGGCGTTGACCTGCATCTGCTGCTTGGTGAGCGCTTGAAGTCGCCGGCCCATCCATCGCGCGGGAAGTAGGAAGAGTGGCACGAGCACGAGCGAAAGGAGGGTGACCTGCCAGGAGAGCAAGAACATCGTCACCAGGACGATGGAGACCGTGATGAGGTTGCCGACCACTCCCCCCAGCGTCGACGTGAAGGCCTGTTGCGCACCGATGACGTCGCTATTGAGCCGCGACACCAGCGCGCCAGTCTGTGTGCGCGTGAAGAAGGCGACGGACTGTCTCTGGACGTGGTCGTAGACCTGCGTGCGGAGGTCATAGATCAGCCCCTCGCCGATGCGCGCGGAGTACCACCGTCCGACGAGGTTGATGCCAGCATCGAGGAGAGCGAGGACCGCGACGAGAACGGCGAGGCTTGTGACCAGGGCGGCATTGCCCTGAGCGATGCCGTTGTCGATGATCTGACGGAACACGAGGGGCTGCGCAACGGTGAGTAGCGATGCCAGGACGAGCGTCACCAAGAAGGCGATGACCAGGGCCTTGTAGGGGCGTGCATAGCCGAAGATGCGCTTCACGACTGGCCAGCCCACGCGAGAGGCCTGGGTGGGGTCGCGCGTCATGGACTGGTAGATCTGCCAGGGATTGACCCCCGACACCGTCAGCCACCCCCGAGAAGGGCCCTCAGGCGGCCCACCTGCGCATCACGCTCGGCTTCGGCCTGCTCGTGACGACTCGCGGCCTCGGCGCCGCTGAGTAGTGGCAAGAGGTCCGCGATGGCACCGCTGGGCGCATTCCCGACAGTGACGACGATCTCCTCGATGGCCGTCTCAAGATCCTCTACGACGCGAGTGACGAAGCCCAGGCTCAGTCCTTCCTCGGCGGCCACGGTCCTGCCCGTGGCGCATATGTCCACGGCGCGCGAGTAGCCCACCGCGCGCACCAGCGGCTGCGTGCCACCAAGGTCGGGGACGAGGCCGTAGGAACTCTCGCGCATGGCGAAGGTGGCGGCCGACGTCGCAAGCAGGATGTCGCACGCGAGAGCCAACTGGAATCCCGCACCCACGGCCGGACCCTGCACGGCGGCGATGGTGAGCACAGGCAGCTCGCGCTGCCACAGGAACGCCCGCTGGAACTCCGCGATGCGGTTGGCCATCGCGGTATCGGTCATGGTGACCATCTCCGCGAGTGATGTCTCACCCGGAATGCCCTCAGGCGTGAACATCCGTCGGTCGAGCCCCGCGGAGAAGGCGGTCCCGGCTCCTCGGAAGATAACGACGTCGACGCCGCCCGCGGCGCACGCCTCACCTATGGCGACGAGGGCCGCCCAGGTCGCCGGCGTCTGTGCGTTCCGCGCATCTGGACGATCGAGGGTGACATGCAGCACCGGACCGTCGGTCTGTGCTCGCACGTGTCCGCGTGCAAGGAGGTCGAGCGGCAGTTCTGGCGTCACGAGTCCTCCGGATCAGGCGAGTTCGACGA
>CAZLZC010000275.1:0-2042 GCA_964563825.1 uncultured Actinomyces sp. | reverse complement strand
TCCATGAGCGCAACCGCTTCTTCGTAGACCGCCGGATCGATGATGACGTCGATCGTCTCAGCCACGATCTCGCGCACCTTGGCGACATCCCACCCCGTCACCAGGTCTGACATGTACCGGCGCATCGTCTCCATCTGGTCGTGGTCGGCGCCGGACGCGAGGAAGAGGAACTGGGCGTAGGCGCTGCGCATGACGTCGCTGCGCCCGATCAGGCCCCCTCGGTAGAAGGGCCGCGCGAAGGCCAATGCGCTGGAGGTGGCGAGAATCGTCTTGTCCAGATCGAAGAATGCCGCGGCGCGCGTCACAGGTGCACGCTACCGCGGAGAGCTGTGTCCACAGGGGCTTCGCGCGGCCCTTGTCCACAGGGATTTGCGGCAGGGGTCGACCCGGGCGCGGGCATGACGAACCTCTGGGCATGACCGAGACGCTCCGACCCCTGCTCATCACATCCGATCCCCTCCTCCTCGACGATGTCGTGCGCCTCGCGGCCGCGGCTGGCATCGAGCTGACCGTGCATGCCGAACCCACGGCCTCCGCGTGGTCTCACGCCCCGCTCGTATTCGTCGGCGATGACGCGCTCAGCTCAGCAGCATCGCGTGCCCTGCCGCGCCGTGAGTCCGTGATCGTCGTACGCCGGGGCAGTGGACTGGCCGATGACCGCACTCCTGCGTCCACGTGGCAGGGAGCTGTCGCGCTGGGTGCAGAGCACGTGGCCGAGCTGCCTGATGCGGGCAGGTGGATGGTGGATCGTCTCGCCGAGTCTGGTGACATGGCTTCGCCTGGTGGACCCGTGATCTCGTGCGTGCCGGGTGTCGGTGGCGCAGGTGCGACCACCCTCGCTGCGATCCTGGCGCGCGAAGCCCGCGGCCTGCTCGTCGATGTCGATCCCTACGGTCCCGCGATCCCTGTCGATGGCGGGGTGCGCTGGCAGGATCTTTCGGACACGCGCGGCCGGATCCCACCAGGTTCCCTGCGCACTGCGCTCCCCAGCGTCCACGGAACGCATGTGCTCACGGGCACACCTGAGGCGCGGTACGCCGTACCCGGTGAGGCACTCGCATCTGTGCTCGAGTCGAGTGCTCGCGGCTTCCCGTGCACGATCGTGGATTCGCCACGTTGCGACAGCGAGACGAGTCGACTTGCCTGGGCGCGCAGCGACGCTGTCGTCATCGTCATAGGGCCGCATCCGACCAGCGCGGCGCGAGTGCCTGCCCTGATCGATGGGATCCAGGAGGTATGCACGCGTGTCGCCGTGGTTGCGCGCACCGGGCCCCGTGACTCCGGCGTCTGGTGCGCGGCCGAGGCATCGCATTGGGAGGTGCCGGTGCTCCCTCCCTTTCGCCACGACCGCTCCCTTGCGCAGGGTGACCATCCCTACTTCGCACCCCGCTCCGCGGGGCGTCGCGTCGCCCGCGAGATCCTCGACTCCTTGGCCCCGGGAGCGCGGCCATGACCACAGCACTGGTCGAGCGCGTCCGCCGCAGGCTCGTCGATGACGGAGTCACGCGTTCGCCCGACGCTGCTCGTGTCGCGGCAGCGCTGCGAGATGAGGGCGTCGTACTGGGAGATGAATCGCTTCTCCACCTGGTGGGCTCATTGCGCGACGAGTTGGGCGGACTCGGCCCGCTGCAATCACTTGTCATCGATCCATATGTCACGGACGTCCTGGTCAATGGCCCGAATGATGTCTGGGTCGATCGCGGGCGAGGGCTCGAGCGGTCTGCGGTGGGCTTCGGTGATCACGATGCGGTGACACGGCTCGCCCAGCGTCTCGCGTCCCTCGCGGGTCGCCGCCTCGATGAGGCGTCGCCCTATGTCGATGCCCGTCTGTCGGACGGCACCCGCCTGCACGCCGTCATCCCGCCCATCTCATCCGACGGCGCACTGATCTCCCTGCGCATCCCGCACCGGGGCGGCTTCGACTTGGCCGACCTCGTGCGCCTCGGAACCATCGACGAACTCGGTGCCCTGTGGCTGCGGGCCATCATCGACGCGCGGTTGGCCTTCCTCGTCAGTGGAGGCACAGGCTCGGGCAAGACCAC
>CAZLZC010000274.1:0-2044 GCA_964563825.1 uncultured Actinomyces sp. | reverse complement strand
CCGAGCTCCTCCGGGAGGGTCCGCAGCTCCGCCGCCACTCGGCGGTCGATCTCCTTGCCCGTGATGTCATCCGGGATGCGCGGCGCCCGAGGACGGTCGGGGCGAGGCTCCGCCGACCGATCTGGTCTGGCGCCATCCTTTGGCCGCGACGCAGGTGCACCCTTGCCCGGAGGCCTGCCCTTCGACGCCGGCCCGCTCTTGGACGCAGGCCTGCCCTTCGGCGCAGCACCACCCTTCGACGGCGGCCCGCTCTTCGACGGAGGCCTGCCCTTCGACGCAGAACCACCCTTCGACGGCGGCCCACCCTTCGACGCAGGTCCACCCTTGCCCGGAGGCCTGCCCTTCGACGGCGGCCCACTCTTGGACGCAGGCCTGCCCTTCGACGGAGGCTTCCGGTCGCGTGGCCCCGATGACGACGTCATGAGGTGCATCCTTGCCGATCGGGATCACAGCGCCGCAGGGCGGGTGACACGCAAGTAGTCCCGATCACTCGACATGCTGCTCGTAGCGACGCCGGGCTGCGAGGAACACCCCACCGCACAGGATCGCCAGCAGGCCCCCGACAAGTGCCTGGGCCCGGTAGGCATCGACAAAAGCCACGCGGTCCATCTCCCGAATCTGATCGGCTTCCGCGATCGAGATGCCGTACTGGTCAGACACGTCCTGCGACGAGGCACCGTAAAGCAGATCCCAAGCCGCTTCCGCGGAGGTCGACGACGACATCCCCGTGCTGTCCATCTGTGACTGCATCGAACTCACCCCGACCGTGGTCACGACAGCGGTGAGGACGCACACACCCAAGGCGGATCCGATGTTGCTTGACGCGCTCTTGTAAGCAGAGGTGACGCCTTCATCGCCGGCCTCCGCCAGGGCCATGATGGCGGTCGTCAAAGCGACGAATGCCGCAACGGAAGCGACCGCATAGCAACTGACGATCACCACGGGGACGATTAGGGGTGATGACGCCTGCACGAACACGGCGGCGATCAGCATCGACACCCCAAGGCCCAGGATCATCACGGACCCACTGACCGCAATGCCGAGGCGCTGGAGCAACTTACGACCGACCAAAGCCCCGGCGATCGACCCCAGCTGGGCGGGGATCATGACCACAGCCGCGCCCAGGGCGGAGTAGCCGTACACGACTTGGTACAGGAGTGTGTTGTAGTAGAAGAGGTTCGCAAAACTGAAGAGGATGAGAACCACGAGCAGGATGAGCACGCCCCCGTGCCGCAACGGCGCCAGTGAGAGCGATGGATCGGGGATGCGCCGGTAGAAGATGATGAGCACCAGCAGCGCCACGCAGGAAGCGATGGCATAGGCGATGGTCTGAGTCGACAGGCCATCAGCGGAAAGCGAACTCAGGGCCTGCACCGTGGTGGCAAGCAGCAGTCCAGCGATGGCGGGGGTCCACATCTCGCCGCTGACAAGACTCTCCCCACCCGAGGGGATCAGGCGGGCGACAGTCACGACGGCCACGAGGCCCAGCACGGTCCACATCGCCGCTACGCAGCGCCAGCCCCAGGCGGAGGTCATTGCCCCGGCGACCAGGGGGATAACGAGGTAAGTGATGGGCACGACCGAAGCGAGCGTCGCGAATGCCGATGCGCGTCCATCGGCGTCACGGATCCTGGATGCCACGAAGGCCAGGGCCACAACCGTCACGGTTGCCTTGCCTATGTTGGCCAGGAGGAGTCCGAACGTCGCGACGCCCACGTGGGGCGAGATGGTCAGGATGGCGCTGCCGACCGCAAAGAGCACGGTGGCGGCGAGCATGACCTTGCGGCCGCCGAGGCGCTCGCCGAGGACGCCCGCGGCAAACACGACGAGAAGCGCGGCCAGGCTCGAGATCTGGCGCAGTGCGGTGGACTCTTCGTCGCCGGCGTCGAAGCTCGTCAGCAGGTCCGGCAGCATGTAGTTGAAGCCCGCCGGCAAACTCAGCAAGGCCATTTGAACGATGGCGGTGCCTACAAGTAGCCGCCGCTGGTCGTGATCCAGTGACGTGGTCGACATACCCCGCCGCGTCGCCATGGCGGAAGGCTAG
>CAZLZC010000273.1:0-2044 GCA_964563825.1 uncultured Actinomyces sp. | reverse complement strand
CTTCGCGAGGAGATGGCGGCCGGACGCCAGGGCGATTACGAGGGCTGGTGGGTGCAGCTCAATCGCTGGCGCGACACCTACCCCCTCGGCTACGACCTGCCCGACGACGGCAGCCTGTCGCCGCAGTACGTCATCGAGCGCCTCGGCGCCCTCAGCGGACCCGACGCGATCATGGCCGCAGGTGTCGGCCAGCACCAGATGTGGGGTGCGCAGTTCGTGAAGTACGAGAAGCCGCGCACCTGGCTCAACTCCGGCGGCCTCGGCACCATGGGCTTCGCAGTCCCCGCGGCCATGGGCGCCAAGGTGGGCATGCCGGGCTCGGTCGTCTGGGCGATCGACGGCGACGGATGCTTCCAGATGACCAACCAGGAGCTCGTCACCTGCGCGATCAATGACATCCCGATCAAGGTCGCACTCATCAACAACTCCAGCCTCGGCATGGTGCGCCAGTGGCAGACGCTCTTCTACAACTCCCGCTACTCCGAGACGGATCTGCACAGCCACCGCATCCCCGACTTCGTCAAGCTCGCCGATGCCTTCGGCTGCCACGGCCTGCGGTGTGAGACCCCGGAGGAGGTCGACTCGGTGATCGAGAAGGCCCTGTCCATCAACGACGCCCCGGTCGTCATCGACTTCGTCGTCCATCGCGACGCGATGGTCTGGCCGATGGTCGCCGCGGGCACGAGCAACGACGACATCCTGGTGGCGCGCGAGATGGCGCCGTCCTGGGACTCGGAGGAGTGACATGAGCCGCCATACCCTCTCGGTCCTCGTCGAGGACAAGCCCGGCGTACTCGCCCGCGTATCCAGCCTCTTCTCGCGACGCGGATTCAACATCGAGTCGCTCGCCGTGGGCCCCACCGAGGTGCCCGAGGTCTCTCGCATGACGATCGTCGTCAACGTGACGGGACTGCCACTCGAGCAGGTCACCAAGCAGCTCAACAAGCTCGTCAACGTCCTCAAGATCGTGGAGCTCGACGAGGCCAACTCGGTGCAGCGCGCGATTGCCCTGGTGAAGGTCAAGGCCGATGCCGGCCAGCGCTCGAGCATCCTCGAGGTCGTGCAGCTCTTCCGGGCCAAGGTCGTCGACGTGGCTCTCGATGCCGTGACGATCGAGGTCACCGGCAATGACGACAAGATCGAGGCCTTGCTCAAGCTCCTCGAGCCCTACGGCATCAAGGAGCTCGTCAGGTCTGGCGTCATTGCGACCAGTCGTGGGGGCCGCGCCATCAACGACCGCAACCTGCGGCCCGCGGATCGCACGGCCTGAGGCGCACGACACCCCATCACCCACCCCCCGATACCCTTTTCCCCTGTCCATCCCCTGAAGGAGTCCCCGTGGCCGAGCTGTTCTACGACGCCGATGCTGATCTGTCCGTCATCCAGAACCGCGTCGTCGCGGTCATGGGCTATGGCAGCCAGGGTCACGCTCACTCCCTGAGCCTGCGCGACAGCGGCGTGGACGTCCGCGTCGGCCTCTCGCCCAACTCCAAGAGCCGCGCCAAGGCCGAGGAGGAGGGCCTGCGCGTCGTCGATCCCGCGACCGCCGCCGCCGAGGCTGACCTCATCATGATGACGGTGCCGGACCCGGTGCAGAAGAAGCTCTACGCCGAGGCCATCGCGCCCAATCTCCAGGAGGGCGACGCGCTCTTCTTCGCCCACGGCTTCAACATCCGCTTCGGCTACGTCAATCCGCCGGCGACCGTCGACGTCTGCATGGTCGCGCCCAAGGGTCCAGGTCACCTCGTGCGCCGCGAGTACGTCGCGGGCCGTGGCGTGCCCGCGATCGTCGCGGTCGAGCAGGACTTCACCGGGCAGGCGTGGCCCCTCGCGCTGTCCTACGCCAAGGCCATCGGCTCGCTGCGCGCGGGCGGCATCAAGACCACCTTCACCGAGGAGACCGAGACGGATCTCTTCGGCGAGCAGGCAGTGCTGTGCGGCGGTGCGTCGCAGCTGGTGATGTACGGCTTCGAGACCCTGGTCGAGGCCGGCTACCAGCCCGAGGTTGCCTACTTCGAGTGCCTCCACGAGCTCAAGCTCATCG
>CAZLZC010000272.1:0-2057 GCA_964563825.1 uncultured Actinomyces sp. | reverse complement strand
CATGAATAGACTATACCACGGATCAGGGGAGATTGCACCAGCTCCTGACGACGCCCGGGACTTTCTTCCCGGTGATCGCCTGCTTCGCCGCCTCCATGTGCTTGCAGTTCTGACCGAGGGTGCGGAACGTTGCGCAGGTGCATTCCCACGGGCGGCGGGCACCCTTGAAGAGGTGGAGCTCGTAGGCCTCACGGCCATCGGAACTGAGGACGACGACACCAGCATCCGGCTCACTGAACGGCATCTCTTTCCTCCACGTCAGCGGTTTCAACCCAGCACTGCTTCCGATCGAATCGGATTCCGAGCGTCGGGGCCTCGATCTACTCACTCCCCACGGTCACCTCACCTGGAACCTCGAAGGGGAAGAGCTGGTTGCTCAGGCTGCAGATGATGACTGTGATCTTGAGCATCACATCGTCCCCAGGCAGGAGCCCAGACCACATCCACCGGAGCAGATGAAGATCGTGAGTCCCATCTTGCCGAGGAACCCGAGGGTCTCCGGCGGGCGGGTCCAGACGTAGACCACGCCGGCGATCGCGAGCAGGGTGAACATGCCTTCCTCCTTACAAGAACAGTATACCACACTCCACCGCGGGTTGCACGGACCCCGTCTCAGTTGTCGTAGGCGCAGAGGTACCGGAGCCGGGACTTGAAGCGCTCATCGTCACCGTGGACATCGTCCGGGAGTCCCATCACCTCGCGAAGCGGGATCCCCATCGTCAGGCTGTTCGCCTCGCCATGATCGCTAGAGAGACCGAGCCAGAGCTCCTGGACGATGTCATCGGGCCTGGGGATCTGCTCGTACTCGAGTGAGCTCGCCTCGCCACGCTCTCCCCAACGTTCCTGCATCTCGGCGCAGTACGCATCGTTCGCCTCCCGCACCGCGTCGACGCTTGCGACGGTGTGACCGTGCAATCCCCTGTCCCACCGAGTGCAGACGTCGCGCCAGTAGTCACTCACAACCTCGGCTCCGGCATCAGCGTCCGGCGGGTACCAGCACTCCGAGTCGCACTTGGGTCCATCGCCCTGGACGCCGCTCATGATCCCGAACCAGGCGTAGCTCCGGTTGTCGCTGATCGAGCGGAAGGCGAACCAGCGACCGTCCTGAACCCGGACCTCCCAGACGCCGTGAATATCACATCCCATCCTGATCTCCTAGCAGTTCGATGTCCTTCTCATCCCACCAGCTCGTCCCGCCGTCGTTGTAGTGGAGGACAAGCACTCGGGCGCGGATGGGTGTCCGGTCGATCGTATGCTCAACGTTGGGACCCCACCGTGCCGTGTACATCTGCGAGCCGCCGAAGTATCCAGGCTCGACCCGTAGGACCTCACCCAGCTCCTGCTTGCGGTTGAGCTCACCGCCCCAGGACACCCGGACGAGGTCGCCGGGCTTCACAGCTCCATGCCAATCTTGGCCGCCGCACGCTGGGCGTAGGCGTGACCGCGTGCGGTGAGATGGAAGCTGCCCTTCGAAGACTGCCTCTTCGTGAACCACCCATTCGCCGCACGATCCTTCGGGGCCTCATCGTTGAAGAGGTGACCACGGTAGATGCCCCGCGGACTGAAGTAGCCTGCGTTCCACGAGCCGTCGCCGGGGGTCCCGAAGCGGTACTGGCGGAGGGCTCGGAGGTACCAGCGGGCCGGCAGCCCTGGATTGGCGTGCATCTTCAGGCACAGGTACTCGATGTTGCTGAGGGCGAGATTCGGGACGGTGACCTGCTGCACGTTGGCTCCTTGGTTGGTATGGATACAATACCACAGGGGCGGCGGGAATGCACCGTTTCCCGCCCACCCCACCGCGAACGCGATCACTCCGCGCCGTCCTCTAAGTCGTCGGGGTCCATGTCCATGTTCGAGGACGCCCACTCCCAGGCGTGATCCTCGTCCTGGAAGGTGAACTCGACGTAGGGATTGCCCCCACCCGGACCCTCGGCCTCGATGATGACGGCCTTCACGGGGCGGGCGATATCCTCGGCGAAGACCTCGGTGACGTCCTGGCCGTCGGTGAGGGCCTGCGCGGCCTCGGGTCCCATCATGTCCATGAAGAAGTCGAAGTT
>CAZLZC010000271.1:0-2063 GCA_964563825.1 uncultured Actinomyces sp. | reverse complement strand
GCTATCCCACTGCTCCTGCCAGAGGTCCACTACGGGAGCGGCGGAGGGGCACTCACCCTTCGACTCAAGGGCGTCCGCCGTCGCGCGCAGACAGGCACCGCTCGCGGTGATGAGTTCGGATGTGCGCGGCAGCGCGCTCACCGGCTGTTGGTAGCTGCTGCCACGGCCTACGGCCGTGAGCAGCGCCTCGACCTGTCCCGCGAGGAGGAGAAGTGCTCGATCGGGAGCGCGCAGACCTGCGGCGCGAAAGGGGTTCCCGAGGTAGGACCCCTGGAGTTGCTCCAGAGACGCAGAGATCGCTGACCGGTCGATGGCCTTGTCCGCTCCACGGTTGTCGATGGCGTCGGCCAGGGTGCGCAGTGACGCCACGCAGGCGGTGCGCACGGGTGCGAGGTCGCGCCGCGGGAAAAGGAGCAGCGTGATGGGTATAGAGACGGCAACGGCGATACCCCAGCCCGCGACCAGATAGGGGATGGCATCGACGGATGTCGCCACCATCGCACTCGCGATGTACACCGTCGTCAGCGCAGGGCAGGCATTGGCGAAGGATCCGCGCAGGACGACAAGGAAGGCGAGACCTGCCGTCACGAAGAGGGTCACGATGACGATTGACGGGATGCTGAGCGCTGCGAGGCCCCCCACGACTACCAGGGCTGCCCCCGCGACGCCTGTGGCCAGGAGTGAGGCGGTGCGACGACGCATGTTTCCGCCGAAGTCCGCGGTGCCGAGCAGCGCGACCGACCCGAAAGTGGCGAGCACGGGAGTCGGAGTGCCAGGGAAGGCGTAGAGGGAAATCGCCATGGCGATCGTCACCCCGACCGCGGCACGGATGCCGCGGTGCAACCCGACGTGGCCGGGGTCGACGATGCGCAGCGCCACGCGCCGACCCTAGCGTCGCCCCAGCGCCTAGGGTGGCGGCGTGGCAGGCACGCAGGGACCGCCGGACGACGGCCGGGATGTCCTTCCGGACTTCACCGTGTCCGATGTCCTGCGTGAGCGGCCCGCGGCATTCCGCTCACCGTGGCAGATCGCGCGCATCGCGGTCGCCGTCACCGTCTCCTGGGCCGTGGGTTACTGGATCTCACCCAGCTCCTTTGGCATCTTTGCGCCACTCACCACGCTGCTCGTCGTCTCCACCTCGCCGTGGAGCACGGTGGGCCTGTCGCTGCAGAGGGTCCTCGGCACCGGCATCGGCGTACTCGCGGCGACACTGTGGGTGAGCTGGGTGGGCGTCACCTGGTGGTCGGTGCTCATCGCCATGCTCGTAGCACTTCTCATCGCCAGCAGGCTGCCCCTGTCCCTGGGCGGGCAGTTCCAGATCCCGACGTCGGTGCTCTTCGTCTTCGCCCTCGGCGACGTGACCTGGCAGCAGGCCGGCTGGCGCGTGATCGACGTCGCGATCGGCGGGGCCATCGGAATCCTCGCCATCTACCTACCTCCCCCGCGACCTCACTCGGAGAAGTTCGAGGCGGCGCTTCAGGACTATCGCGACCACATCCTCGGGCTGCTCGACGGGATCGCCGCCGAGCTGCGCGCCACCCAGGTGCCCCTCGGTATCGACGTCCTGCACGAGTTCGTCCCCGACAGCCGCGCCCTTCGTGAGGATGCGGAGAAGTCGCGCGAGGCCCTCATCGATCTGGCGCAGAGGGCGTTCTTCAATCCTCGTGGTCGTCGCGTGCGACATGAGCTCGGCGATGACGCACTGCGCCTGCGGCGTGTCTCCAGCATCGGTGTCCATGTGCGAGGCATCGCCGGTGCGATTAACAAGGAGTACGACCGCAGCGACAACACCCCGGCACTTGTGAAGCCGGTGCTCGCTGATCTTCTGGAAGAGTTGGCGAGCCTGGGGCGAAGTGCACTCGGTGCTCCGGGGATGCCGGTGCGGTCGCCGGAGCCCGTCCAGATGTTGGCTCAGGCGCAGGCCTTCGACGGCCGTCTGCGGTCGCTGGCGGACACCCTGGCCCGCCAGGGGACGGGCGACGTCCTGGAGTCGGTGTCGCTTCTGGGCCGGCTCGAGTACGTCGCGGGCCAGATGGAGGGATTCGAGCGGACCCCGGGAGAGT
>CAZLZC010000270.1:0-2089 GCA_964563825.1 uncultured Actinomyces sp. | reverse complement strand
CGCCCCGAGCGCGGTGGGCCACTCGGGCGACCAGAGCGTGGTCAGCGTCGCCTCGGACTCGAGCAGATGGGCCTTGTTGGCGGTCGGGTCGTCGTGCCGCGGGAGGAGCAGCTCGTGGTCCTTGATGATGCGCGCGGTGCCGAAGACGCCGAGCACCTCGCCAGTGCTCCGCCCTAACAGGCTGTGGATAAACAGCCTGCTGCACGTCAGGGATGACGTGCCGGGTGCGCAGCACCCGCGAAAACCGGAGGTTTTCGTCCCTGGAAAAACGTCCGGAGGACTTTTTCCACGGCCAGCTAACGCCGGGGCATTATCCTGCGCTCCTCGCAGTCAAGATGGAGTGGGCCGCTTCAGAGGAAGCCGATGGGGAGACGCGTGCGGGTGAGGAGATCAGTGAGGAGGTCTCAGTGCGGATGAGTCGAGCGTCCGGTCTCGGCGAACGAGGGTTGACCGGATGACGGTGCAAGGAACGCGACTGCGGTCAATCGTGTCCGGGATTGCACGAAGGGGAAATCGCGATATTCTCCGGGAGATAGGGAGGTGCCGAGCCACCGGACCAACTCGCTCTCCGGCCCCATCGCCACCCGACTGCTCGCCTGGAAGGGAACTGCTCGCCTGGAAGGAAACATGGAGACGACCTCGGCGTGGTTCGCGTGGGCGCTGCTCTCGGCGGTGTTCGCGGCGCTGACGGCGATCTTCGCCAAGATCGGCCTCGAGGGGGTCGACTCTGATCTCGCCACGTTGATTCGGACGGCGATCATCCTCGTCCTCTTGTCGGCGTTCGTCGTCGCAGCCGGCAAGTGGCAAAGCCCACTGTCTCTGTCCTCGAAGACGCTGACGTTTCTGACGCTCTCAGGGATGGCGACAGGGGCGTCGTGGGTCTGCTACTTCCGGGCCCTCAAGGCTGGCGAGGCGTCGAGGGTGGCGCCGATCGACAAGCTCAGCGTCGTGCTCGTGGCCCTGTTCGCGGTCCTGTTTCTGCACGAGCGGCCGTCGACGCGGGACTGGGCGGGGATTCTTCTGGTCGCGACCGGCGTGCTCGTCCTGGCGCTGAAGCGTTGAGTCGTGGCGACTGCCGCCGGGACCCGGTGGGTGGCCTCTTGGATGATCTCGGTTTCGCCGGCGAACAGGCTGTCGATGAACAGCGCTCGACGAAGTGGGCACCCCCTCGCGTCGTCATCGAGAGCCGATGGAGCCGACGCGTTCACGGCAAGCTCCCCGAGGATCACGTCATCGGCTGCATGATCGCCGTCGGGAAGGCAGTGAAGCCTGCCGCCCCCAAGGGTGGCCAACCCGCCCGCGCCGAAGCGGTCGTGGAGGATCGGTTGCCCTGACGTCGGGCGGGGGAAAGCGGGAGTGTCGCCCCTTGTGATCGTCGCTCGGTGCACCGGGAAGGGGCAGTTGAGGAAGCAGGGCACGTCAGGGCGAGCGGCCGGGTGCGGCTGCTCCAGTCCGGGTATTCTCCACGGGCATGAACATCCCCCACCCGGTCCAGCCCCACACCGAGAGCCACTTCACCGACTCCGAGACGGTGCGGGACATCGTCATCGGCATGTCGGACGGCCTCACGGTGCCGTTCGCGCTCGCAGCCGGACTCTCGGGGGCGGTCGATTCAAGCGGCATCATCCTCACGGCGGGTCTGGCTGAGGTGGCCGCGGGAGCGATCGCCATGGGCCTCGGCGGCTATCAGTCCGTGGCCAAAGTCCATCCATGGCCTTTGGCCACTCGAAAAGCTGCGCTTTTCACGGGAGTTGCACTCCCGGCACCTCATCCATGAGGTGCACCAGCCTGTTTGGCCACAGCCTGCTATCTGGCGGCTCGGACCGACATCGAACACTTCGTTTCGGAGCGGGCCCGCGAGGAACGCGAGGTCGTCGAGGTTCCCCACAAGGAGATGGCCGAGGTCACTGAAATCCTGACCGCGTACGGACTCACTTCCGAGGATGCCGTTCGGGTCACCCGCTCCATCGCGGCCGACCCGAAGCACTGGGTGGACTTCATGATGCGGTTCGAGCTGGGACTGGAGAAGCCCGACCCCCGACGTGCCGGTCGAAGCGCCCTGACGATCTCACTTGCCTACATCATGGGC
>CAZLZC010000269.1:0-2093 GCA_964563825.1 uncultured Actinomyces sp. | reverse complement strand
CTCTCCCACGCGAGGGCCGCCTAGCGCGGCCCCCAGGGAGGGTGACGGCGCTCACCCCGGTGGGGTTCCCTCAGTCGTGGGAGCCCCTAGGGCACGACCAGCACGGGAATATCGGATCTCTCCACGAGCTTGGGGGCTACAGCGCCGAAGAGTGCCGCGCGGATGCGCCCTGACTCTCCGTAACCCACGACAAGCATGCGTGGCTTGCGCTCCTCCATGATCGTTTCGAGGGCTCCGACCGGATCCGAATCGACCAGGATCCCCTCAGCGTCAACGCCAGCCTCTCGAGCCATCATCACCGCCTCATTGACGGCCGGTGCGAGCTCCTCAACGATCGCCTCTTCGGTGATGTCGTACTCCTCACCCATGCCTCCGGCTGGCGCAACACCGCAGACGACAAGCAGCGTCTCCTCGAGGTCGCGCGCGAGTGCGATAGCGGCCTGAAGCGCATGACGCGCGCTCTGTCCGCCGTTGTAACCCACCGCCAAGCTCATCGCTCATCCCCTCCTTCAGAGACCGGCACAAGATCCGGATTGACCACGCTCGGCCGCTCCTTCCAGAAGGGCCTGTCGGCGATGCGAGAGGCGATCATGAAGACGATCCCCAACGTGAAGAGGAAGATCCCGATGACGAGGGGAGGCCCCAGGCCAAACCATGAGACGCCGCCGTAGGAGTTCTCCGGGTTGGACATCTCGACCACCGATAGGCCGAGTAGCCAGATGAGCATGATCGCTCCGATGACAGGGCCCAGGCCGATGAGGAAGAAGGACTTCGCACTCGTCAGCAGGAGCTTCCGGTAGTACACGGCGCATGCGAATCCCGTCAGGGAGTAGTAGAAGGCGATGAGCAGCGACAAGGCGGTGAGTGAGTCGAAGAGCGCGTTCTCGCTGATGAGACTCGCCACGACGTACCAAACGATGGCAACGATCGCGACCCACCAGGTCGAGACAGCCGGAGTGCGGTGCTTGCTCGAGACCTGGCCGAAGTAGGCGGGGATGGCCGTGCGGCGGGCCATGGAAAGCGCGGTGCGCGAGGCAGGGATGATCGTTGTCTGCGTGGAAGCTACAGCCGACATGGCGACAGCCAGCAGCACGATCCAGCCCCAGCCTCCCAGCGCCTCGCGCGCGATGAGGGCGAAGGCCATCTCCTCCTCTCCCGCGTTATCCGCAAGGAAGGCCGGACCGACCAGCATGAGGACAGCAATGGCGACACCGAGATACGTGGCCAGCAGGATGAACGTCGAGACGATCGCAGCACGACCGGGAGTACTGCTCGAGTCAGTGGTCTCCTCATTGAGGTTGACCGCTGACTCCCAACCCCAGTAGGCGAAGACACCGAGGAGCAATCCCGCAGATAGCGCCGCGGTGCCTGCAGCAAAGGGGTTGAGCCATTCAAGGGTCGGGAGCTCTGCTCCGGGCAGGCCATTGCCCGTCGCGCCGCGGAGAATCGCCACCAAGGCAAAGATGATGAGTGCGACCACCTGGGCGATGTTGAGCACGGTCTGCACGCGACCCGAGAGTTCGGTGCCGATGACACAGATCCACGTCATGAGCAGGATGAGGCCGACAGCGAGCACCATGACGAGCGTCTGATTCGCCGCGAGCTCATCTTGACCAAACATGAGAAGCGTGAACTTGACACCCACATCGGCAAGTGAGCCGACGACGAGCACGCCCGTCATGGCGATGGCCCATCCGCCCATCCAGCCGAACCACGGCCCCATGGCGCGCGTCACCCAGGAGAACGTCGTACCGCAGTCAGGGTCCACCCGGTTGAGGAAGTAGAACGCACTCGCGATGAGCAGCATCGGGACGAAAGACGCCAGCAGGACGCCCGGGGCAGCCACACCGACGAGAACGACGATTGGACCCAGCACGGCGGCGAGGGAATAGGCCGGGGATGTCGCATTGAGGCCGATCGAGATTGCATCCACAAAACCGATCGCATTGGCCTCGAGCCCAGGCTGGACCTGAGGCGGCTTCGTACCTTCAGCCATTCACGTAGTCAACAGGGCATGGTGGTCGCTGTCCGCCGAATTCCTGATCTAATCTGCGCCTATGCGCGCCGTCGTCTACGACTCCATCGGATCACCC
>CAZLZC010000268.1:0-2110 GCA_964563825.1 uncultured Actinomyces sp. | reverse complement strand
TCGAGCAGCATCTTCATCACGAGGGGTACGCCGCCGACCCGATCGAGGTCGAACATCAGGTGCTCGCCGAAGGGCTTCAGGTTGGCGACGAGCGGCGTGCGATCGCTAATGCGCTGGAAATCATCCAGGTCGAGTTCGAAACCGGCCTCGTGTGCGATCGCGGGCATGTGCAGGATCGAATTCGTGGAGCCCCCGAGCGCCATGACCAGCGTGATGGCGTTCTCGATCGAGCGAGGCGTGATGATGTCGCGCGTGGTGATGCCCTGACGGATCATCTCGATCACGGCCTCGCCGGATTGGCGCGCCAGCACCTCACGGCGCGCATCGACCGCTGGCGGCGACGACGAGCCGGGGAGCGACATACCCATTGCCTCGGAGGCACCGGCCATGGTGTTGGCGGTGTACATCCCGCCGCAGGTCCCCGCGGTCGGGCAGACCGCCCGCTCGATGCGGTCGAGATCCTCATCGGACATGAGTCCCCGGGCATTGGCACCGACCGCCTCGAAGGCGGTGACGATGTTGACGGTCTCCTCGCGACCATCACTGAAGCGCACGTGACCGGGCAGCAGCGACCCGGCGTAGAGCAGGACGCTCGCGACGTCGAGCCGCGCGGCGGCCATGAGCATGGCCGGGATGCTCTTGTCGCAACCGGCAAGGGTCACCATGCCGTCGAGGCGCTCGGCCTCCATCACGGTCTCGACCGAGTCGGCGATGACCTCGCGTGACACCAGCGAGAAGTGCATGCCCTCGTGACCCATGGAGATGACATCCGAGACGGTGATGGTGCCGAACTCCATCGGGAAGCCACCGCCCTCGCGCACGCCGCTGGCGACGTCGGCCGCGACCTCGCGCAGCGACATATTGCAGGGAGTGATCTGGTTGAAGGACGACGCAATGCCGATCTGCGGCTTCGAGAAATCGTCATCCCCCATGCCCAGGGCGCGCAGCATTCCGCGGTTGGGTGCACGGTCACGGCCCTCGGTGGCGAGGCGGCTTCGGGGTGTCATATCCGGGGTCACCCCATCAGAATAGGGATGAATCGGACTGGCAGGATGACCGCATGGACGAGCGCACCATCGTCAGCGTCGAATGGCTTCGCGAGCACGCGGGAGACCCTTGCCTCGTGCTCCTGGACGCACGCTTCTCCCTCGACGACGAGGAGTGGGGGCAGCGCGCCTACCTCGAGGGCCACATCCCCGGCGCCGTCTACGCCGACACCGCCACTCACCTGGCCGGCGAGATCATCCCGGGAGTCACCGGCCGCCGCCCCTTCCCCGATGCCGAGGTCTTCGCTGCACAACTCGGCCTCTGGGGCATCGACGAGTCGACGCAGGTGGTGACCTACGACGCCGACGGGGGCCGCATGTCCGCCGCGCGCGTGTGGCTCATGCTCAAGTGGATGGGACACGATCGTGTCGCCGTACTCGACGGCGGCTGGCAGGCGTGGGTCGCCGCGGGCGGCGAAGTGACGGCAGATGTGCCCGAGCGCGCTGCCATGACGTATCCCATGAGGCTGCGCCCCGAGTTGCTCGCCGATGTCGATGAGGTCGACGCCTACCGCCAGCGATCGCGCACCTGCGTCTTCGACTCACGCGGGGCTGAGGGCTATCACGGTGGTGGCGTCTATCACGATGCCGTGCGCGGCCACATCGCCGGCGCCGGCCTGGCGGACCGCGCCAACACCACGAACGCCGACCTCACCTTCCGCAGCCCCGAGGAGCTTCGCGCCTACTACGAGGACCTGCTCGATGGCGTGGAGCCAAGCGATGTCATCTACTACTGCGGCTCGGGCATCACGGCCGCGCAGAACGTGCTCGCGATGAGCATCGCCGGCCTTGAGGGCTCCCGGATGTACGTCGGATCCTGGAGTGAGTGGATCACCGATCCGACGAGGCCGGTCGAGCTATGAGCAAGCCGTACCGCTTCGCCGTCATCGGCACCGGCTTTTTCGCACAGAACCACCTGCATGCCTGGGCGGAGATTCCCGACGTCGAGCTCGTCGCCGTATGCGACACCGATCCGCAACGGCTCGAGGCTGCGGCCCGCGACTTCGGCGGCCGACCCTACGCGGATGCCGCCGAGCTCTTCGCCAACGAGGATCTCGACTTCG
>CAZLZC010000267.1:0-2125 GCA_964563825.1 uncultured Actinomyces sp. | reverse complement strand
GAGCGCGCGTGGGCTGACCTGAATGTGCGAGCTCGCACCTGTCCGAGTTATGTCCAAGAGGAAGCATCGGATGTGGGTCGCGGACGGGTGGAGGTCAACACCCGCGTGGGGACCTTGCGGAATGTCTTTGGCACCCCGGGGCTGGAAGTGGTCACGGACTACACCGCGGATATCACGCTTCTCGATGTCAATTGGCTGATGATCGCTGATCAGCACGCAAACTTTTATCTGGCGGGAACGTCCATTGTGGGTGTGCGTTACGCCAACGTCATGGGGCAGAGCCTCGGGGTGGGCCGTGTAACGCAGGGATTCGTGCAGACGATGGCGATCGTGCTGGCGCAGCGGGTGGAGAGCCGCAGCTCGCGCTAGGCCCCCTGCTTTAGTCCTTCGACCAATCTGCACCTCACCTGCTGCTAGTGTCCCAAACATCAAGGGCAGCCTTTCCTGGCGTCCCGTCGGGAAAGGTTCATCGATGGCTTCTCAGCGTTCATTGGTCGTCCCCGCGCTCGCCCTGGCGGCGGTGACCGCTCTCGGGCTGGGCCTAGTGCCCGCCGGTGCCACCGCGGCGCCCGCGCCCGCGGTCGACGTCGCGTTCACTCCCACGCTGACCTACGTCGTCTGCCCGGCAGACGAGGACCTGCCACCGCGGACCAGGTGCGCGACGCTCAAGGTGCCGCTCGACTGGCAGACCCCCGACGATGGACGCACTGTCCAGATCGCCATAAGGATCACCACACCCCGGCGCGAGGCGGGAAGGCTGGGAGGGCTGACCTGGAACCCCGGTGGTCCCGGCGGCTCAGCCGTGGGCGCCCACGGTGGGTTCTATTCCCGGCTGGCGCCCGCCGTCCGCAACCGCTTCGACTGGGTCTCGTGGGATCCGCGCGGTGTCGGCCTGAGCGGGCCCAAGCTGGCCGACTGCCAACCCGTGGCCGTTAGTCCACCGGCCACTGGCCCGGTCGACTGGGATGCCTACTGGGAAGAGGCCGCAGCCATAGAGTCGTCGGCATCCGCGGCCTGCTTTGCCGCCAACCCCAACGCCGCCCCTTACCTCGGCACCTGGCAGGTAGTACGCGACATGGACGCCATGCGCGCCGCGCTGGGCTATGACCGGTGGAACTACTGGGGTATGAGCTACGGCACCCGCATCGGCAACACCTACGCGCGCACCTTCCCCGACAGGCTGCGCGCCTTGATGCAGGATGCCTCAATCATGGCGAACGAGAGCATCGCCCGCTTTGGCTCGACAACCCCGGCTGGCGTTTACGAAACCGTGCAGGTGTATGCCTCGCTGGTCGGCAAACGACAGGCCTACAAGATCCGCGCGATCAGCGACTACCTTGATGAGAACACGATCGATATTGGTCAGGAGCAAGACCTCACGCGTTGGTCTTTCACCGTCACCGTGAATGTTTTGTTGCGTGAGGCGATTTATCCCGCCCTGCGCCAGTTGGTCAACGCGCTTTATGACTTGATCACGGCGAGTGCGCCACCTGCTCGTGAGCGAGCCACACGTGCTGCGGCGCGTTCACTGCAGCTTGTTCAGGAGGAGAGTGAGGAGGAGCCCGTCATTTCTGACCCTTTCAGTGACCTCTTCATCATCAAGTTCGTGACCTGCGCGGACATGGCGGACCGTCCCACTCCGGCCGACCTGGCACGGATGTCTAGGCTCGCGGAGCAAGATTACGGCACCTCCTATGGATTCTGGGTCGGCAGAGCAAGCATGTGCCTGGGCCTGCCGTCCGGCTACTCCCCACCGACCTCCAATGGTGATAGCACGATCGCGTTGCCCATCCCGCCGCTGTTCCTGCTCACTACGGGCGACGCGGCGACCCCCTGGATTTGGGGCCGTAGCCTGGCCAACACCTTCGCGCGGTCACGCACGTTCACCTACGACAGCACTGAGCATGGAGTCATAACGATTCCCTCTCCGTGCATTCAAAGTGGCATCTCTCAGTACTTACTGAACCTGAGCCTGCCGCGCACCGATGTCTTCTGCCCTGATGTGCCCGTCCGGGCTGCCTCGCTCAACTGAGGTTAGTTCGTGGGCGCCACGCCAACGGGCACACGGTTGATCGCGGTGGCAGCGTGAGCGACACGATGTAGGTCGTGACCGGCCTGTCGACGC
>CAZLZC010000266.1:0-2130 GCA_964563825.1 uncultured Actinomyces sp. | reverse complement strand
AGGACGACCGCATCCTCGGCTCGCCGCTCAAGACGCGCTGGTCCTACAGCGAGGCCAAGGCGATCGAGGAGGTGCTCGCCTACTCCTACTGGAAGGAGAAGGGCCTGCCCGCGGTGATCGTGCGCCTCTTCAACACCGTCGGTCCGCGCCAGGTGGGCTTCTACGGCATGGTCATCCCCCGCTTCGTCGAGCAGGCGCTCAAGGGCCAACCCATCCCCGTCTACGGCGATGGCACCCAGCGGCGCTGCTTCTGCCATGTCGCCGACGTCGTACAGGCCCTGCTCGGCCTCATGGATTCGCGCGAGGCCGAGGGTCAGGTCTTCAACGTCGGCTCTCAGGAAGAGATCTCCATCGCCGACCTCGCCGTGCGGGTGATCGACCGCCTCGGCTCGTCCAGCCCGATCGTCAAGGTGACGTACGACGAGGCCTACGAAGAGGGCTTCGAGGACATGCCGCGCCGCGTGCCCGACACCGCCAAGGTGCGCGGACTCATCGGCTGGCAGCCCACGCGCAATCTCGACCAGATCATCGCCGACGTCGCGGCCGACATCTCCACGCGATGAGCCCCTGGCTCTACGTCGCAGCCTTCGTCGGCTCCGGCATCCTCTCGGCGATCTTCGTCCAACTCTCCATCTGGCTGGCGCACTGGTCCGGACTCACGGACAGCCCCGATGGCGGACGCAAGACCCAGGACAAGCCCATCCCCAAGCTCGGCGGCATCGCGGTCGCCATGGCCTTCACACTCTTCTTCCTCACCGCGGTCGGTGTGTCAGGTGAGATCACGGCGTTCCAGCTTCTTGCCTCGGTGCTGCTGCCTGCACTGATCGTCGCGGGCCTCGGCTTCATCGACGACGTCCGCGCCCTGAATCCCTGGATCCGACTGATCGCGCAGACCTTGCTTGCACTCCTGGTGTGGTTCACCGGCACGCAGGTGGGCTTCTTCCAGATCGGATGGCTCGACGCGGCGGTCACCGTGCTGTGGATCGTCGGTCTCACCAATGCGATGAACCTGCTGGACAACGCGGACGGTCTGGCCGCATCCACCACGCTCGTGGCGTCCCTGGGTACCGGGATCGTGGCCGTCATCTACGGGCAGTACTTCGTCGGCGCGCTTGCATTCGCTCTTGCGGGCACGGCGGCCGGCTTCCTCTGGCACAACTGGGCGCCCGCGACCGTCTACCTCGGCGATGCAGGTGCCTACTTCCTCGGCTTCCTGCTCGCGATCGTCACTTTGCGTCTGCGCCCCGTGGGCATCGCTCTCCCCTGGAGTGCCTTCATCCCCGTGCTGCTCGTCTTCGTGCCGATCTTGGATACGACCTTCGTCGTCACCCGGCGGCTGCTTGCGGGGCGGCATCCCTTCACGCCCGGGCGCGACCATCTCTCGCATCTGCTCATGGATCGCGGGCTCTCGGTGCGCACGTCCGTAGCGACCCTGCAGGTGGTGCTCATCGTCAGCGTGTCAGGCGCCGTAGCTCTCGCCTGGATCCTGCGCTAAGGCCGAACCGGTTGTGAGCGATCCGCGCAGGAGTGCGTAGACCTCTTCGGCGCGGAAGCGGCGATGTCCGCCGAGTGTGCGGACAGTGGTGAGTCGACCTTGCTCGGCCCAGCGCGTCACCGTCTTGGGGTCGACGCGGAAAAGCGCGGCC
Source organism: uncultured Actinomyces sp. (assembly GCA_964563825.1). GTDB lineage: Bacteria > Actinomycetota > Actinomycetes > S36-B12 > S36-B12 > Mxb001. Next base: position 484 of record CAZLZC010000266.1, on the reverse strand, counting down.
ACCTCACGCGGGGCCAGCAACTGCGGCGTGCCACTCGGCGTCGTCATTCGTGATCCTTCCCGCGCATACAGGTGGGCCCGGGAGCATTGCTCCCGGGCCCACCTGTCATTCAGTGCCTAGCTATGCGACCGACTGTGTCAGTTGGCCTGGATGATGACGCGGTTCGAAGTGACTGCGCCGTCATCGTTGGTGACGTAGGCGTAGAACTTCTTGCCTGTCTTGCGCTGCCAGGTGAAGGAGCCGTCCGCCATTTCCGGACGTGCCGAGCCCTGGGTGAAGGTGGTCTCACAGGGGGAGCGGAAGTACGGGATGACCGTCTTGCCGTCTTCGATGCCGGTGACGACACCGTCGATCTTGACGCCGGGCTTGCCGCTCACCGTGGTGCGCGAACCCGTGATCGTGATCGACTTTTCGCTCGCAGCGCTGATCTTGATCGGACCAACCTTGCTGCTCACCGACGACACCGCGAGGCTGAGCGCTGCGA
>CAZLZC010000265.1:0-2157 GCA_964563825.1 uncultured Actinomyces sp. | reverse complement strand
TCCAGATCACGGACGACGTACTCCGTGCCGAGAAACGGGGCGATACGGCGATTGGCTTCGAAGCACTGACTATTGGCCGCCGCATTCTGGCTGAGGAACTCCTCCGTGATCGTGGGCCAATCGATGGGGCCAGTTGCGGGGATGTCGGCTAACCCCGGCGGCAGAGTCGTGCAGTCGGTCGGGATGGGTCGACTCAGGCCGATGCCGCGCGGGTCCCAGAGCACGAGGTCGAAGTGCCGCTTCACACGATCGGGCAGGGCGCCCATCACTGTGTCGACGACGAGGAGCGACGATGATCCGGGCCCGCCCGGGTTGAGCGTCAACGTGCCTCGACGTACCCCCTCCGCGCGGTGCACGGCAAGAGCGATCGCGGCGGTGTCGGGATTGCTCCGGTCGAACCAGTCCATCGGCACGGTGAGAGTGCCGCATCGCCAACCCTTGAGGTCCGGAAGTGCGCAGCGACCCCATTCCAGTGCCGTTGCACCGGGCTGCTCCTGAGCTGTGGCGGGGGCAACGAGTGTGGCGCAGCCGAGGGCGAGTGCGGACGCGGTGACGAGGACGCGTCTGAGAATGGCCCCCACCTACAGGATCGATCCCGGCGCGTACGCCGCGGCCGCCGGATACGTCTCGGCGATGAGCTGGACGCGCTGCGCTATCCGCGCGACCTGGTCGCGCGCCGCACCGGTGAAGTCCATGGGCTCGGCGATGAGCGCGTCGAGGTCCGCGCGAGACAGGCCCAACCGCGGGTCGCTGGCGAGACGATCGAGCAGGTCGTTGTCCGCCTCGCCCGCGCGCATCGCGAGCGCCACGGCGACCGCGTGCTCCTTGATCGCTTCGTGTGCGGTCTCGCGCCCCACTCCCGCTCGCACGGCGGCGATGAGCACCTTGGTGGTGGCCAGGAAGGGCAGGTAGCGCTCGAGCTCGCGATCGATCACCGCGGGGAAGGCGCCGAACTCATCCAGCACGGTGAGGAAGGTCTCGAAGAGGCCGTCGATCGCGAAGAAGGAGTCGGGCAGGGCGACGCGGCGTACGACGGAGCAGGAGACATCGCCCTCGTTCCACTGATCCCCCGCGAGCTCACCGACCATGCTCGCGTAGCCGCGCAGGATGACGGCGAGGCCGTTGATGCGCTCGGAGGATCGGGAGTTCATCTTGTGGGGCATCGCGCTGGAGCCGACCTGGCCGGGCTTGAAGCCCTCGGTGACGAGCTCGGAGCCCGCCATGAGGCGGATGGTGGTGGCGGCATTGCTCGGGGCGCTCGCCACCTGGACCAGGGTCGTGACGACGTCGTAGTCGAGGGAGCGTGGATAAACCTGACCGACGCTGTCGAGCACCCGCGCGAAGCCGAGGTGGTCTGCGATCGATCGCTCCAGTGCGGCGAGTGCTGCCGCGTCGCCGTCGAGGAGGTCGAGCATGTCCTGTGCCGTGCCGACCGGTCCCTTGATTCCGCGCAGGGGATAGCGCTCGATGAGGTCGGTGAGTCGGTCGTAGGCGAAGAGCATCTCGTCGGCCCAGATAGCGAAGCGCTTGCCGAGCGTGGTCATCTGCGCAGCAACATTGTGCGAGCGACCGGCCATCGGGGTGTCGGCGTACTGCACAGCGAGGGAGCTCAGGCGCGCGAGAGCCGCGATGACCTTGTCGCGGGTGAGCAGGAGGGAGTCGCGGATGAGCATCTGCTCGACGTTCTCGGTGAGATCGCGGCTGGTCATGCCCTTGTGGATGTGCTCGTGGCCGGCGAGTGCGTTGAACTCCTCGATGCGGGCCTTGACGTCGTGACGTGTCACGCGCTCGCGCTCGGAGATGGAAGCCAGGTCGATGTCGTCGATCACGCGGGCGTAGTCGGTGATGACGCCGTCGGGGATGTCGATGCCGAGGTCAGCCTGGGCATCGAGGACAGCGAGCCAGAGCCTGCGCTCGGCTGCGATCCGATGCTCCGGTGCCCAGAGCGCCGCCATCGCCGCTGAGGCGTAGCGCTGGGCGAGGACGTCGGGGATCACGCGCACATCCTCCCAGACTCAGGGGCGGCTACTGCCCGGCGGCGCGAGCGGCGATGTCGCTGCGGTGATGGGATCCGGGCAGGTCGATCAGGGCGACCCCGGCGTAGGCACGCTCGCGGGCCTCGGCGAGGGTCGCGCCACGCCCCACGACCGAGAGCAC
>CAZLZC010000264.1:0-2184 GCA_964563825.1 uncultured Actinomyces sp. | reverse complement strand
CCGATGCGGGTGACAAGGCGAACGATCCCGTGCGCGTCAACGGCAACTCCCTGCGATGCCGCGTCGTCGGCGAAGGCGGCAATCTCGGGCTCACGCAGCTCGGTCGCGTCGAGGCGAGCCGGCACGGCGTACGCCTCAACACGGACGCCATCGACAATTCGGCCGGAGTGGATACCAGCGACCACGAGGTCAATATCAAGATCCTCCTGGACGGAGCGGTCCGAGACGGCGAACTCACGGAGGCAGACCGCGATGCGCTCCTGGCGGCCATGACCGATGAGGTCGCAGCGCTTGTCCTCGCGGACAACTACGACCAGAACGTCCTCCTCGGCAATGCGCGATGGGGCGCTGCCGCACTCATCTCCGTGCACGCCCGCATGATCAGTGATCTTGAAGCACGGGGGATACTCAATCGCGCCCTCGAATACCTCCCCGATGACGAGGAGATCACCACGCGCGCGGCTGCGCACCAGGGCCTGACCTCGCCGGAACTCGCCATCCTCGCTGCCTACTCAAAGATCGCGCTCACCGGTGACCTCGACGGCACGGGGCTCTCCAATGACCCGTGGTTCGCCCAGTACGCCATCGACTACTTCCCCGCTCTCCTCCGCGAGCGTTTCGCCGATCGCATCGGGAGCCACCCGCTGCACGAGGAGATCATCACCACCGTCGTCGTCAACAATCTCATCAACGATGGCGGGATCTCGGTCGTCTACCGGGCCTGTGAGGAGACAGGTGCCTCACCCATCGAGGTGGTCCGCGCAGCGACCGCGGCGTCGGCGATCTTCAACCTGCCGGCGTTCTGGGCGTCGGTCAACAGCCTGGACAACCAGGTGCCGACGTCGGCACAGGATCTCCTGCACCACGAGTCGCGGCGACTGCTCGACCGCTCCATCAGGTGGTTCCTCCAGACCCGGGGCGGGGCCTTGGACGTGTCCGCCGAAGTGGCTCGCTTCGCACCGGCCGTCGCCGAGCTCACTCCGCTCGTGCCCGCAGCACTCGTGGGTTCCGAACGCACGCGGCTTGATGCCTCCACCGCCTCCTTCGTCGCGAGCGGTGCTCCCGTGGCCCTCGCCGAGCAGGCAAGCGCGATGCTCGATGACTTCGCCCTGCTCGACATCGTGCAGATTGCCGATGCTGTCGGTCAATCGCCGGCGCAGATCATGCCCCTCTATTTCGCGCTGTCCGAGCGCTATGACGTCGATCGCCTGCTGAACCGGATCACGGCGCTGCCGCGGGGCGACCGCTGGACCGCCCTGGCCCGACAGGCTCTGCGCACAGATCTCTACGCCGCCCTCGCTGGCGTGACGGCAGGTGTGGCGACGGCGACGCCACCGGACCAGTCGCCGGAGGTGCGCATGAGCACCTGGGAGGAGCAGCATCGCGAAGGTCTTGCGCGTGCGCAGGCGACCCTGGATCAAATCGCGGCCCTCGAGACGGGTGATCTGGCGACCCTCTCCGTGGCGCTGCGCGTGCTGCGTAATCTCGTCGCCCAGGGACAGGGTGATGTGACGCGAGGCCAGGGCGGGTAGATTCCCTTCATGGCGGCACTGAGCGAGGAGACGATCAGGTCCCTCCCCAAGGTGCTCTTGCATGATCACCTCGATGGGGGTCTGCGTCCGTCCACAGTGGCCGAACTCGCTGCCGAGACCGGTTATGCCGACCTACCGGAGACCAATACTGAGGCCCTCGCGACCTGGTTCCGCGATGCGGCAGATTCCGGGTCCCTGGATCGCTACCTCGTGACCTTCCAGCACACCGTCGGCGTGATGCAGACACCCGAGGCCCTCGCTCGAGTGGCGCGCGAGTGCGCCGAGGACCTTGCTGCGGACGGCGTCGTCTACGCCGAGGTGCGCTTTGCTCCCGAGTTGCACACCCAGCGGGGTCTGTCCCTGCGGGACGTGGTCGACGCCGTGCTCGATGGCTTCCGCGAGGGGGAGCGTGCGACAGGTATCCGCATCGGCGCCCTTCTTACGGCGATGCGCACTGCGGCCAAGAGCCGCGAGATCGCCGACCTCGTGGTGGAGTACCGCGAGCGCGGTGTGGTCGGCTTCGATATCGCGGGCCGGGAGGCTGGCTATCCCCCGACCCGGCACCTCGATGCCTTCGAATACCTCCGGCGTGAGAATGAGCACTTCACCATCCACGCCGGCGAGGCCTTCGGCCTGCCCAGCATCTGGGAGG
>CAZLZC010000263.1:0-2199 GCA_964563825.1 uncultured Actinomyces sp. | reverse complement strand
TGCCTCGCGGTGAACGAGGCCGATGCGCAGTTTGTCGGCAGTTGGCAGGTCATCCGTGACATCGACGCACTGCGCCGCGCGCTGGGGGAAGAGAAGATCTCCTTCTGGGGGTTGAGCTACGGCACGACCCTCGGCCGCGCTTATGCGCAGCAGTTCCCGCAGAGACTGCGGGCGCTGGTCCTGGACGGCGCGATCACGCCGACCCCTTCGATCGGCGACTACGCACGCGAGCACATCTGGGACGACGCCACAGCGATCGAGACCATGCTCGGTGCCTTCGGCGCCAAGACCACACGCGGGTACCGCACCGTCATGAATTACCTCGACAACAGCGTATTGACCACCGAAGACGGTGACGAGCTCACGAGGTGGGACGTGTCCGGTGTTCTGGTGGATTACGCCGCGTATCAGGAGCGGTGGAAGAAGTCCAAGGAATACATCAATGAGTTGTACGACGTGATTCGCAGCTCGCGCACCATCACGCGAGAGCAGTTTGTGCGCCTGAAGGCGGACTCGATCAGGCCGCGCGAGGAGGGCGGATCGAATCCGGCGTACCACTTCGTCAATTGCTCCGACATGCATGATCGCCCGTCGGTGCAGATCATCGCCGCGGCTGCCGAGCAGGCCGCCAAGGTCGGAGGTACGGCACTCGGAGCCACTCCACTGGGAGAGGGCGGGCAGTGCGCGGGCCTGCCCCCGCTGGGCATGTCCGTGCCACCTCTGACCGGCACTCTGCGCCTGCCGACGCCCCCGGTCATCGTCAACGCCGTGGGCGACAACCGGACTCCGTGGCTTGGAGCGCGTGAAACGGCCAACGGCTTCACGGGGTCGTCGATGGTCACCTACGCGGGCACGCAGCACGTCACCTATGGAGGTCCGTCGGCGTGCGTGGACGCGGCGGTGACGCCGTACCTGCTTTATCGCACGTTGCCGCCACGGTCCGTGGCCTGTCCGCTCGTCTACCCCTAGAAGCTCGCCGCCTGCCAACTTCGGGAATTCCGGCGAGCTGAGTCCCGGGTAACTTCGCCGGAGCACCGACGGCGTGCGTCGTCGAGCGAGGAGGAGCCGTGACGGGCGAGCCGCGCTGGTTCAGCGAAACTGAGGAGGGGCACTCCCAGGAGTACGCCGCGAGCCTTCACCAGATGGCGCTGGACGGCCAAGACCTCGAGGGCGAGGCCCGCTTGCTCGACGCGATTATCGCGCCGGGCGCCCGTGTATTGGATGCCGGATGCGGTCAGGGCAGGATCGCCGCGGCCTTGCATCGCCGCGGCCACGTGGTCATTGGTGTGGATATCGATCCGGTCCTCATGTCCGAAGCGCAGCAGGTGAATCCCGGTCCGACGTACCTCCTGGCGGACCTCAGTGCCCTCGACCTGGAATCGCACGGTCACGCCGACCCGATGGATGCGGTCGTCTGCGCGGGCAACGTCATCACGTTCGTGGCCTCCGGCAGCGAGGTGGCCGTGCTGCGTGCGCTCGTGCGGCACCTCACGCCCGAGGGCATATGCGTGGTGGGCTTCCAGGTGGAGCGGTACGCCCTGGCTGACTTCGACCGGGACCTGGTCGAGGCGGGCTTCATGCTTGAGCAGCGCTTCGCGACGTGGGATCTGCGGCCCTGGAGTGACGAGGCCGATTTTGCCGTGTCATTCCTGCGGCCCGACCCGGTCGCCAGCTAGCAGTCGATGCGGGCCGCTGAGTCCCCTCCTCAGATTGCCGACCGGCGCTGAACTCGAGCGCAGACCGCCCGAATCAGGCGGTTTCCGCTGGGATGAGGGGGCCCTGGAGCGGCCTGCACTTGTGTGACCTGCGTCACCCCGACACGCCGTGGCGACACGCCGGTCCCTAGGGGGAGTGACCCCGACACGCCCGAGTCAAGGAGGCGCGAGGCGGGTGGGACGGATGTGACGAGTCCGTGACCTTCCTGTTACGTTCCTATGCCTATGTGGAGTGACCTGCCTGACCAGTCAGACATCGAGGACCGTCGCGCTGCCCGAGCGGAGCGCCAGTCCCGGGCTCGGCGCAGCCGTCTGCAGCGCCTCTCGGTCACCGTCACGACCCTGACCCTGATCGCCGTCGGAGGCGTGGTCGTCCTCGCCCGCCCGGCCGCCGAGGTCGCTCCCATCGCGGCCGCAGCCCCGGCCAGCAATCCCTCCCCATCTGCCAGCGCCTCCGAGAAGGTCGTTGAAGACAAGCTCCGCG
>CAZLZC010000262.1:0-2200 GCA_964563825.1 uncultured Actinomyces sp. | reverse complement strand
CGGTCAGCGTCATGGCCACCGGCACCCACTTCCCGAGTGGAAGTCCCTTCGAGCCGGTGCCGGGGGAGGAGTACCCCGCCGCCTGAGCCACGGCTGCTGCCCGGGAGGCGTGGGCTGTCGCGATCGCCTGCCCTCCCGGAGCAGGCCTTCCGGCCGCGGCGCGCTACGCATCGAGTGGGTCTGATGCCGCTCGACGCAAATCCGTTGCCATCGCCCGGTCGGACGTCTAGGTTCTCGTTATGTCTTTGCGTCTCGTCGCCCTGGCCTCATCTGTCGCTCTCGGCGCGGCACTCCTGGCGGGTGTTCCCGTCGTTGCCGGCGCCGCTCCTGCACCTGCTTCGGCCCCGAGGGCCAGCGCCGCGGTCGCGGATCCTGATACCAAGCTCACGTTCTTTGCGGGCCTGCCTCGCGACTCCAAGGGTCTCGCGGCAGCGGGCCGTAAGGCGAGTACCCCTGGCTCAGGGGGCTACCGAGACTTCCTCACGCTCAGGGAGTTGGCCTCGACCCACGGAGCGTCGCCTGCCGCCATCAAGAAGGTTCGTGCAACCGCGAGTGGCCTCGGGGTTACCGCGGCGGTTGACGCGACCGGGCTCTTCGCCAGGCTGACCGCACCTGTGTCGACGTGGGAGAAGATCATGGGCACGTCCGTGACCTATGAGCCTGCGCAAGAGGGATCGGCAGGTGCTGATCCGCCAGGCCCCCAGCCTTTCGCGACGTACTCCTTCTACAACGCTGAAGGATCGCTACTCCTCGCTGCTCCCGCCAGCCTGAAGGGCGTGGTGCGGGAGTTCGTGCCCAGTTACACCGTGTACGACGTGTCCAAGGACATCCCGGGCGTGCCACCTCCCACGGCCTCGTCGGCAGGCTCCCGGTCTATCTACCTCGATGACACCACGCTTCCCTGGCCGCTCAACGGCGGTACCCCCCTCGGCACGGTGTGTCCCGAACCCGCAATCGGCGATGGACTTGTCATCACCCCGAGCCAGACCCGCTCCGCCTATGGCACCGCGACGCTCCAGCGGCGCGGATATGACGGTTCCAAGGCTCGCGTGACCATCGTGTCTCTAAGCGGCGGATTCAGCACCCAGGACCTTGCTGGCTACGCCGAGTGCTTCGGCGTCCGCGCTCCGCAGGTGGATATCACCCTCGGCACGGGCAGTCCGACGCGCATCGTGTCCTACAGCGGAGAGACCCATCTCGACCTGCAGACCGTCACGGGTGTCCTGGTCAACAGTCCACGTGTCGAACTGGTTCAGGCGATCAATGACGGCTACAACGCCGGCATCATCGATGGCTTCTCACGGGCGCTCGCGAGCCCGCGCGGCATCCCCGATGCGGTGTCGCTGTCGTATGGCGGGTGCGAACTCGGAACTGCGATGAAGTCTCAGGTGGGTCAGCAGGGCCTCTCACCGCTGTGGACGGTGGTCGATGATGTGTTTGCCGCCGGCGCGGTCGTCGGGTCCGCGTTCTTCACCGGCGCTGGCGACAGCGGCTCATCGGTGTGCCAGGAGGAGGGACTGCCCGAGGATCCCCAGCCTTCAGTAGCCCTCCCCGCGTCCTCCATCTGGATCACCGCCGCGGGTGGCACGCGACTGAAACTGGGCGAGGGCAACCGACGCATCGCCGAGACTGTCTGGAATGACACGGTTTACGGACAGCCTGCGGGCGGCGGTGGTGGAGTGAGCCAGCTGATCAAGGCGCCGTGGTATCAGAAGTCACGGCATGGCCACCCCGGTCGCACGACGCCGGACTCGTCCGCCCTCGCCGCGATCATCCCCGGTTGGCCGGTCGCTTACGGCGATGAGCTGATCCCGATTGGTGGGACGAGTGGCTCGAGTCCGTTCCAGGCGAGCAACATCGCGCTGATCTCCGGGCACGAGCGTGCGAAGGGGCGCCCGGCGGTCGGATTCGTGAACCCGTGGTTCTACTCCGTTCCGGCACGCAACTTCTATGACGTCAGGGATGGAGATAACCAGGTGCCCGTCATCGGACCTGGCTTCACGAACATCCCGGCGTGCTGCTGGGCCTACGAGGGCTATGACCTCGCGTCGGGCCTGGGTGCGCCGCACTTCGATCGGCTGGCCGGGGCGCTGCCGAGGCCGGAGTAGTCATGGCGGCCATGGGGTCAGGGCTGTCAGTGCCACTGCGCTGACTAGGCTCTGTCTCTATGGCCGAGTTCATCTACACCCTCCGCAAGGCA
>CAZLZC010000261.1:0-2222 GCA_964563825.1 uncultured Actinomyces sp. | reverse complement strand
CCCTCGACGCCCTGGCCCGGCCCCGCTTCACCCTGCACTGGCAGGGCAGTGCTGCGCCCGTGCAACTCACCCTCTCGGGGGAGCACCAGGTAGCCAACGCGCTCGCCGCCACCGCCTTCGCCCTCGCCGCGGGGATCGATCTGGCCGACATCGTTGCCGTGCTGGAGACCTATCAGTCGCCGAGCAAGTGGCGCATGGAGGTCACCGAGCGTCCCGACGGCGTCACCGTGATCAACGACGCCTACAACGCCAACCCGGAGTCGGTGCGCGCCGCCCTCAAGGCACTCGTGGCCATGGGGAATCAGGAGCGGCGCACGTGGGCCGTGCTCGGTGAGATGCGCGAGCTCGGCGATCTCTCGATCGAGGAGCATGACGCCATCGGCCGGCTCGTCGTGCGCCTCGACGTCTCCAAGCTCGTCGCCGTCGGTGAGGGTGCGCGCCCGGTGCACCTCGGCGCCGCGCACGAGGGCTCCTGGGGTGAGGAGTCGATGTGGGTGCCCGATGTCGATTCCGCCATCGCCCTGCTGCGCGACCAGGTGCAGCCCGGTGACATCGTGCTGGTCAAGGCCTCGCGCTCCATCGGCCTGGAGAAGGTGGCCGAGGCGCTGCTGGAGCCGGCATCCGACGCGGGGTCCGCGTCGTGAGGCTCGTCGTCCTCTCCGGCATCATCTCGGTGCTCACGGTCTTCATCGGCACCCCTCTGCTCATCAAGCTGCTGCTCAAGCACGGCTACTCCCAGGCGATCCGCGTCTCCACCGAGGGCGAGCCCTATCCGGAGCATGAGGGCAAGCGCGGCACTCCCTCGATGGGCGGCGCGGCGATCCTCGCCGGCATCGTGCTCGGCTACGGGCTCACGCACCTCATCTGGTGGACACCGCCCTCACCCTCGGCGCTGCTCGTGCTCTATCTCGGTCTCGGTCTCGGTGCCGTGGGTGTCGCCGACGACTACCTCAAGATCTTCCGCCGCCGCGCCACCGGCCTGCGCGCGCGGACCAAGCTCATCGGCCAGGCCGTCGTCGCGCTCACCTTCGCGATCATGGCCCTGCAGTTCCCCAACGCCGTGGGGGAGACGCCCGCGACGACCGCGATCTCCTTCATCCGCGACACCCCGCTCGTGCTGCCTGCCGCGCTCTATGTGCTGTGGGTGTGGTTCCTCGTCACCGCGACCACCAACGGCGTCAACCTCACCGACGGTCTCGACGGTCTCGCCACCGGCGCGGCCACGATGACCTTCGCCGCCTACGTGCTCATCGGGGTGTGGCAGTACGGGCAGTCGTGCTTCTTCACCGACAGTGCCGCCTGCTATCCGACTGCGAGTCCCCTCGACCTCGCCGTGGTCGCGGCCGCTGCGGCGGGCGCTTGCTTCGCCTTCCTCTGGTACAACGCCGCACCCGCGCGCATCTTCATGGGTGACACCGGCTCGCTCGCGATCGGCGGCATCATCGCGGGCCTCGCGGTCACCAGCCGCACCGAACTGCTCCTCGCCCTGCTTGGCGGACTCTTCGTGCTCATCTCGCTCTCGGTCATCGGCCAGGTGGCCTCCTACAAGTTCCTGCACCGCCGCATGCTGCTCATGGCGCCGCTGCACCACCACTTCGAGATGAAGGGGTGGCCGGAGATCAACATCGTCGTGCGCTTCTGGATCATCCAGGGCTTCGTCGTCGCGATCGGCCTGATGATCTTCTACGCCGAGTGGGTGCGGGGTTGAGTCGAGACCTCAGCGCGCTGACCTCGTCGGCGTCGGAGTGGAGTGGGCTGCGGGCCACCGTGGCGGGCATCGGCATCGCGGGCTTCGCCGCGGCCGATGCCCTGCTCGACCTCGGCGCCCAGGTGACGGTCATCGACTCCGGCGACGGCGACAAGCAGCGCGAGCGCGCCACGATCCTGGAGATCCTCGGCGCCGACGTGCGGCTGGGCTCCGCCGGTTCCTGCGCCGACGACACCGATGTCTACGTCGTGTCGCCGGGCATCCCTCCGCACGCGTCGATCATCCGATCCGCGATCGATCGCGGCATCCCGCTGTGGGGGGAGCTGGAGCTCGCCTGGCGGATCCGCCCGCCCGAGGGCGCCGCACCCTGGCTGTGCATCACCGGCACCAACGGCAAGACGACGAGCACGCTCATGCTCGATGCCATCCTGCGCGCGGGTGGCCTGGAGTCGACCGCCGCGGGCAATGTGGGTGCCTCCCTCGTCGACGCGGTGCGACGCCCGGAGCTGCAGGT
>CAZLZC010000260.1:0-2241 GCA_964563825.1 uncultured Actinomyces sp. | reverse complement strand
TGCACCGACTTCCCCTACACCGTCGTCGTCTCCGGTGCCCTGCCGCGCGTGCAGTGGACAGCGGACATCGACGCCGAGCGCACTGGTGGGGGCAGTGTCACCGACACGGTCACCGGATTTGGCTCGGGCACGGTGACCGATGATCTCCAGGTCTGCTCTGGAGATGGTGCGGGATCGTGGACGGCCACCGTCGCGGTGCGCATGGCCGATCCGGCGGACACGACCGCCGTCTACGACGGCACGATGACGATTGATTTCACCGTCAGCAAGGCGACGTCGTCAACAACCATCACGTCGGTGAGCCTCGGATCGTCGAAGACCAAGGTCAAGGGCACCGTGCTGGATTCCGCGGGCGGGTCTGACACGACGATGTTCGGTTACGTCACGGTCAAGGTGAAGAAGTCAGGGGACAGCTGGCGCGACAAGGGGCGCGTGCAGGTCGATGAGGATGGTCGCTGGAGCCTGACGATCGGCAAGGCCTACGCGTCAGGTACGAAGTTCAAGGCTGTCTTCGGCGGGACGGACGAGGCAAAGAGCAGCCCCTCAGCCGTATACACGTCGTAGGTGCCGACGTTTGCCTCTTGACTTACGCCGCACCAGCGGTGTTCCGAGAACATTCACAGAAGCGTGACTGACCTCACGGGCTCTTCCTAGAGACATCGGTCTCCAACAGGAGGACCATGGTGCCGTGATCACTCGCAGAGGTGCAGGTCGACCGAAGGCCTGGATCGCCGCTGCCGCCGCGCTCGCGCTGCCCGTGTCCCTCATGGCCATCACGTCCTCTGCATCGGCGGCTTCGCCATCGGGGAAGGGGGCCGCAGGCGCATCCTCGACATCATCGCCACAGGTCGCACGCGGAGTGATCGTCCGCACGATCGGTCTAGGTAGCGTCGCAGGTGCGCGCGCCATGGTCGACGCCATGCCCATCGGTCTTGACGTCGAACGCACCAAGGCGCTGAGCGCCACGACCGATGTGCTCATCTTTGATCAGGTCGTGAGCGCGAGCGCTGCTCAAGGCATCGCCACGGCACTGGAAGCTCGACCCGATGTGCTGTGGGCTGAGCCGGATCTGCGTGTGCAGATTGCGGCCACACCCGACATCCCCAACGACCCGCTCTTCCCTCAGATGAGCGACATGTGGGCGGGTGGCGGCGCTTCGGACTACAGCATCAAGGCTCCCCTCGCCTGGGGTGCGCAGAAGGGCTCACCGGGCGTCGTCGTCGCTGTGATCGACAGCGGCATCGCCCTGCACCCTGACCTCAACGCCAACGTGGTGCCCGGCTATGACTTCATCAGCGATGTGGCGGTCGCCAACGATGGCAACGGCTGGGACCCCGATCCCGCCGACCCGGGTGACTGGATCACCTCGGCGGAGGCCTCGGCGGGGGAGTTCGAGGGGTGCGATGTCACCAACTCGAGCTGGCATGGCACGCACGTGAGCGGCACCGTCGCCGCCATCCAGGACAACAATCTGGGCATCACCGGTGTCGCGCCAGGCGCCAAGATCCAGGCGGTGCGGGCGCTCGGGAAGTGCGGTGGCTACACCTCTGACATCGTCGTGAGCATCACGTGGGCATCCGGAGGCAACGTACCGGGGGTCCCCGCTAATCCGACGCCAGCTCAGGTCATCAACATGTCGCTGGGCGGCGACGGGGCCTGCACCAACGCCTACTTGTCGGCGATTAACGGCGCCATCGCCCGTGGCACGACAGTCGTGGTCGCCGCCGGCAATGAGGGCGAGCCGATCACCAACAAGGTCCCGGCCAACTGCTCGGGCGTCATCGCGGTCACCGCCACCGATAGTCGCGGTCAGCGCGCGGAGTACTCCAACTACGGGGTCGCCCCGGGCCAGGCAACCATCGCTGCTCCCGGTGGTGACTTCTCGGTCGACAACGGCGTGCTCTCCACGCACAACGCAGGAACGCGTGGACCCATCTACCCCGAACTACCCGGTCAGTACGTCTACGAAGCTCTCCAGGGCACCTCCATGGCCACTCCGCACGTCGCCGGCGCCGCAGCACTGCTCTATTCGTCGGGCTTCACGTCTCCCGCTTCCGTGCGCACGACACTCATCTCGTCCGTCCAGCCCTTCGCCGTCCGCGGCACCCAGTGGGACTGCACCACCCTGCAGTGCGGCGCGGGGATCCTCGATGCCGGCCGCCTTCCCCTTGCGCCGAGCGCGACCGTGCCCGGTGCGCCGACAGGTCTGGCGGCTGCGGCGACGAGCACGACGACCGCCAC
>CAZLZC010000259.1:0-2269 GCA_964563825.1 uncultured Actinomyces sp. | reverse complement strand
GTCGCACGCAGCGCTGGTGGACGGAGTGGTGCCGCCTCGCCGACGTCGATGACCCACTTCAGTTGCCCGGCACCGGACCCGTGGCCTTCGGCTCCTTCACCTTCGACCCGGCACCCGCCTCGGGCCGCACGTCTCGCATCGTGGTCCCGCGCGCTGTCCTTGGGCGCCGCGAGGGTCGTGCATGGCTCACGATCGTCGACGATCCCGACGATCTGCTGCCGCGCGATTCCTTGCTTCCCCCGTCCCTGCGGCCCGCGGGTCCCTCGCGCGTCGACTGGGGCAGGGGCACTCGCACCTCAGAGGAATGGAAGTCAGCGGTCGGCGAGGTCATCGACCGCATCGGCCGCGGCGAGGTGGACAAGGTGGTCCTCGCGCGCGACGTCGTGGCGGAGGTCAGCGACGACTTCGACGTGCGATACCTGCTGCAGCGCCTCGCCGATGCCTATCCGGAGTGCTGGACCTTCCAGGTCGACGACATGGTCGGTGCGACGCCCGAGCTGCTGGTCCGCCGCACCTCCGACACGGTCCTGTCGCGCGTGCTCGCTGGCACGGTGAAGCGCCGCGGTGACGAGAGCGAGGATGCCAGCCTCGCCGAGGCTCTCCTGGGCAGCGGCAAGGACCTGGAGGAGCACGAGTACGCCGTGCGATCGGTGGCGCGGGCCCTCGGCCATCACTGCACCGATTTGCGCGTGCCGAAGCGGCCGCACGTGCTGCGCCTCGCCAACGTCCAACATCTCGCCACCGATGTCACGGGTCGCCTGGCCGACGGTGCCCCTGTGCTCGCACTGGCCGCATCCCTGCATCCCACGGCTGCCGTCTGCGGAACGCCGACCGAGCGCGCGTCGGCAATGATCCGAGAGCTCGAGGGCATGGACCGCGGACGCTACGCCGGCCCTGTCGGCTGGTTCGACAGTCGCGGCGACGGCGAGTTCGGAATCGCGCTGCGCTGCGCCGAGGTGCGGCCGGGCTCGCTGCGCCTCTTCGCCGGCTGCGGGATCGTGAGCGGCTCCGACCCCGAGGCCGAGCTGGCCGAGTCCCGCGCGAAATTCGCACCCATCCGCCAAGCGCTTGCCTAACCAGCCCGCACCTAGGCTGATCCCATGAGCGACAGCGGCGCGCGTATCGAAAGACGGCGCCGCATCCTCGACGCCGCCCACGATCTCTTCGAGGACGTCGGCGTTGCTGCGACATCCCGGCGCGACGTCGCGGTGGCAGCGGATGTCGCCACCCGCTCGGTCCATGCCGTGGCGGACAGTCGCAGTGCACTTCTCGCCCTCGTCACCGAGGCGCTGCCCTTCCCACCTACTTCGCAGCGGCTGCAGGAGCAGGCTCAGTCCGCCGAGGCCCGAGGGGAAGCACTCCAGACGATCCTGGCCGCGGCCCGTGAGGCCTTCGGCGCGCCCGCGTCGGTCTGGGATGTCATCGAGCTGCAGGCCACGGCTCTCGCGCCGTTCGATGACCAGCTGGCCCAGGTGGTGCGCGAGCGCGTGGCGATGCGCTGGGATGCGGCGCGCACCGTCGTGCGTCAACTCCGCGGCGAGGGTGGCGTCGACTCCACGATCGACGATGACGCAGCGACCCTGCATCTCCTCGCGGTAGGCGCGGGTCTTGCCCTGCTCGACGGCCTGACACCGCGACCGGTCGAGGCGGCGGCGTGGGTGCGTCTTACGTCACGACTGCTCGAGTCCCTGGCGGCGATCGATCCGAGGGGTCGCGACTACGACGGCGCCACGCGTCCCTGGCGCATCCGCGTGGTCGCTCCCGCCACTCCGGCCGCGACCGCCCGCGTGCTGCGAGTCCTTGCGCTCATCGGAGCGGACGTCATCACGCTCTTCACACACGCGCAGGACGACGGCACGCAGCTCATCGACCTCATCTGCTCGGCGCCGACCGCGCTCGAGCGCGACGACCTCACGCGCGCCCTCGCGACCGCCGGGCACCGTGTCCTCGCCGCACCCGGCGTGCCCGAGGATGAGCACGACCTCATCGCCCGCGTGCTCGACGCCGCGGCGGAACTCGTGGTGCATCCCGAGCGCGCACCGCGCGCCGCGGCCGAACTCGTGCTGGCGGATTCGTGGACCGTGGAGCCGGCGACCGAGGGCGACGACGCCGCCAGCGACGTCATGCGCCTGCAGTGGACCCCGGATCACCACGTCGTCCTCCACCGCGAGGGGGCTCCCTTTGTCGCGGTCGAGCGGGCACGAGCCTCGGCGATGCTGCGCCTAGTCGACGCCGTGGCCAGCACGCCTGCCGGCGCGGGCGGCTTCGG
>CAZLZC010000258.1:0-2290 GCA_964563825.1 uncultured Actinomyces sp. | reverse complement strand
ACAGGTCGATGCGCTCGACGCCAAGTCGGCGTATCGACATCTGCACGCACTGGCGCAGGTACTCCGGCCTCCCGACAGACCCCCACGCATCGGGACCCTGCCGGGTGAGCCCACCCTTCGTCGCGATGATCACACCGCCGTAGGGATCGCCCGCGTTGCCCGTGTGCAGTGCCTCACGCAGGAGGTCCTCGCTGACGAAGGGGCCGTAGGAGTCGGCCGTGTCGATGAAGTCGACGCCCAGGTCGACTGCTTCACGGATCACCCGGATGGCGGTGTCGTGATCCGGGGGATTGCCCCAGATCCCGGGGCCGGTGATGCGCATGGCGCCGAAGCCGAGTCGGTAGACGGTCATGGGGTCCGCCGTACCCATGGTGAACTGGCCGGAGGAGTGCACGGGCTTGGCAGCGCTCGATGTCATGGGCCTATCCCACCATTCCCGGGTGCGGCAGGCAGGATGGCCCCGTGATCGACTGGGGACTCGTGTCGTGCGGGCTGCGCGGTCACATCACCTATCGGCCGGATGAGAGCGAGTACGCCGACCGGCTGCGCGCGACGACGGTCGCGGGTGAGGCATGGCGGTGCCTGCGCTGCGGCGCCTATGTCGCCGAGGATCCGGCCGGGTCAGGGCCCGCTGATTTGGCACCCACGCCCACGCGCGGGCGCGCCCTGCGGCAGCTCATCATCCTGCGCCTGCTCGCCGTGCTGCGCGGGATCGAGGGCACGGCGTGGCTCGCCGTCGGTATCACCGCGTGGTTTGTGAGCGACCGTGTGCCGGAGTTCCTCGCGGACCTGAAGCAGGCCGTGCCCGCCCTTGAGCCCGCGACTCGGACGTTGGGCTGGGATATCGACCGCTCCTGGCTTGCGAGAGGACTCGATCGCTGGTCGGAGCTCAGCCCGGACACGATCATCCTGCTCGGGACGGCGATCGCCCTCCTTGGCGCGGTGAAGTGGGCCGAGGCGATCGGACTGTGGCTCGGCAAGCGCTGGGGTGAGTACCTCGCAGCGGTGGCGACCGCCGCCTTCATCCCGCTCGAGGTGTACGAACTGATCGAGCACGTCTCGGCGTTCAAGATCGTGCTCCTCCTCATCAACGTCGCGGCCGTCGTCTGGCTGGTCTTCGCGAAGCGCCTCTTCGGAGTCCGCGGTGGCCTCGCCGCCGAGCGCGCCGAGAATGAGGAAGTCTCGCTGCTCACCGTCGAGAAGGCGGCAGAGGTCAGGCCCGATCGCTGAGCCGGGGACGCGGTGGCAGACTGCGCCGCATGCCCGAGACCTATGCCCCCGATCCTGACCGCTACGACGGGCGCATGCCCTACCGCCGGTGCGGGCGCAGCGGCCTGAAGCTGCCCGCCGTCACGATCGGCTGCTGGCACAACTTCGGCGACGATACGCCGCTGCAGACCCAGCGAGAGATGCTGCAGACCGCCTTCGATCTGGGCATCACGCACTTCGATCTGGCCAACAACTATGGGCCGCCCTACGGCTCAGCCGAGATCAATGTCGGACGCATCCTGGCTGAGGACTTCGCGGGTCTGCGCGATGAGCTTGTCATCTCCAGCAAGGCTGGCTGGGACATGTGGCCCGGCCCCTACGGCGACCTGGGCTCGCGCAAGTACATCCTCGCCTCGCTTGACCAGTCGCTTGACCGGCTGGGTCTCGATTACGTCGACATCTTCTATCACCACCGGCCCGACCCTGAGACCCCGCTCGAGGAGTCGATGGGTGCGCTCGCCACCGCGGTGCACTCGGGCAAGGCGCTCTACGCCGGCATCTCGTCGTACTCTCCGTCGCGCACGATCGAGGCGGCCCGCATCCTCGGCGACATGGGTGTGCCGCTGCTCATCCACCAGCCGTCGTACTCCATGTTCAATCGCTGGATCGAGGGCGACGGTCTCATTGAGACCTGTGGCGACCTCGGAGTCGGCATCATCACCTTCAGCCCACTCGCGCAGGGCATGCTCACCGACCGCTACGCGGAGGGCATCCCCGCGGGATCCCGCGCCCAGCAGGGCAAGTCGTTGGATCCGGCGATGGCCCATGACGACAATCTCGCGCGCGTGCGCGGTCTCGCTGGCGTCGCCCGAGAGCGTGGTCAATCGCTCGCGCAGATGGCGATCTCCTGGACCCTCCGTGACCCGCGTGTCACCTCGACCCTGCTCGGAGCGAGCAGCGCGGATCAACTACGCGAGACCGCTGCTGCCGCGCAGCATCTGGACTTCACTCCGGCGGAGATCGCCGCGATCGACGAGTACGCCGTTGAGGCCGGTATTGACCTGTGGCGCGATCAGTCGCG
>CAZLZC010000257.1:0-2296 GCA_964563825.1 uncultured Actinomyces sp. | reverse complement strand
ATGGACGACACCGACGCCAAGCGCATCGTCGACTTCGCGGCGGGCCTGGTCTTCGGTCTACACGGCACCATCGAGCGGGTCACCAACAAGGTCTTCCTGCTCTCCCCGGTCAATGTCGAGGTGGGTGCCGAAGCTCGGGCCCAACTCGCGCAGACCGGATTCTTCAACCAGAGTTGACGTGCGGGTGCGCGTCAGTCGAAAGGGGATAGGTCGGTGGCGTTGGTCGGGCAGGTGCTCGCCACCTTCCTCTGGCTCTACTGGCTTGTCCTCATCGGCCGGCTCATCTTGGATTTCGTGCAGATCTTCGCGCGCTCATGGCAGCCGCGCGGTCCCCTCCTGCTCGTCGCGGAGGCCATCTACACGGTCACCGATCCACCCCTGCGGCTCCTGCGGCGCGTCATCCCGCCGCTGCGCCTCGGCGGTGTGCAGTTCGATCTCGCCTTCCTCATCCTCATCATCGCCGTCCAGATCCTCATCAACGTCGCACTCGCCCTCTAGTCCGCGCCCTCCCCAGGAGACACCGTGACCCTCACCCCGCAGCAGGTCCGCGAAAAGCAGTTCAACACCGTGAAGATGCGCACGGGCTACGACATGGACGAGGTCGACTCGTTCCTCGACGAAGTCGAGTCCGCCCTCGGCAGCCTGATGGTGGAGAACGACGACCTGCGCGCCCAGCTCGCGCAGAAGCCCGCAGCGCCAGCGACCCCGGCGGAGGCCGACAAGAAGGTCGCCGAGGCGCAGAAGAAGATCGAGGAGGCCGACAAGAAGGCGGCCGACGCGCAGACCAAGCTCACCGAGGCGCAGGCCAAGCTTGCGGACGCCGAGAAGAAGGCAGCCGAGGCCGACAGGAAGCTCACGGAAGCCAACGACCGGGAGAAGGCCGCGGAGACCAAGCTCACCGAGGCGCGACGCATGGCGACCGCCAACACTGTCGCACCCACCGCCGCACCTGCGGCCGCAGCCGCTGCAGCGATGGCGGCACCGGCACCCGCACCTGCCGCTCCCGCACCCACTCCCGCCCCTGCTCCGTCCAGTGGCGATGCACCGGCCCGCGCCCTGGCCATGCTCGAAGCGGCGCAGCGCACCGCAGACGAGACCGTCGCCTCCGCCCAGAGCGAGGCCGATGCCATGCTCGCCCAGGCGCGCGAGGAGGCGAGCAAGGTCACCGGCAAGCTCGATGAGCAGCGCGCGACGCTCGAGACCAAGGTCAACGACCTGCGCACCTTCGAGCGCAACTACCGCAGCAAGCTTCGCGACACCATCTCCGGCCAGCTGGCCGAGCTCGACAAGGTGACGTCCGTGGAGCCCAAGCCCGGCGCTTAGTCGCCTTCGGTCGCGTCGGGCTTCGCGCCCGGCAGGGGCTTGACGCTGCGTGTGCGTAGGTTCCACTTCAGGGTGATGAACCTCAATGCGATGACCGTGGCCAGGCAGGCGAAGGCCGCAATTCCGCCGCTGAAGGAGTCGAGGAGCACGTAGATCGTCGCGCCGATCACCGCGAGCAGGGCGTAGGGCTGGCTCGGCAGGAGGATCTGGGGAGTTTCGCCGCGCAGCAGGGACACGAGCACGCCACCGGTGACCGCGGCGAGGAAGCCGACAGTGATCGCGCCGATGTCGGGCAGTCCGAACTCCACGGCGAGCTGTGCCGCGATGACGGCATACAAGCCCAGGGCGAGTGCATCGAGGAGGATGAAGGTCCAGCTGTCCACGGGGATCCAGCGTCCGATGATCAGCACCGTGACGACAGCACCGAGCACCGTGACGACGTACCACGGGGAACGCAGAGCAAGAGGGGGCAGATTGCCCAGCAGCACATCACGCGTGATGCCGCCGCCGAGCCCGAGCACGAAGGCGAAGACGGTGACCCCGACGATGTCGTAACTCACCTTGCCCGGCTGACGTCCGAGGATCGCGCCGGAGATCGCCGCGACGAACGTCGTGACGAGCGCCAACCACAGGGGAGTGTTGGCGGCGATATTGGGGACGTCGATCGTGGGCATCGCGGGCAAGGCTAGTAGGCGCGGTCTCAGGCGCGGTGCAGACCGAAGGCAAGACCCAGCTCTGGGTCAGCGCCCATGTGATCGCCTGACTCGGGCTCGCCCTCGGCGTACGCCGTCGCGAGCACCTCGCTGGAGATGAGCCCTTCGTGCTCGCGCATCGCCGCGGTGACCATCGGCTCGCTCGCCTGCCAGCGCAGGGCGATGCGGTCGGAGATCTCGAGTCCGGCGGACTTGCGCGCCTCCTGGATGAGTCGCACCGCTTCGCGCGCGATGCCGAGCCTGCGCAGGTCGTCGGTGAG
>CAZLZC010000256.1:0-2329 GCA_964563825.1 uncultured Actinomyces sp. | reverse complement strand
CACGGCATTGTGCGGATCGAGTCGATCGAGCGCGACCTGCCAGATCTCCGCCGCCATGAGACCGAGACGCTGGTCGTCCTGGTGACGATGCCGACGCTCGCCGAGGTCTACCTGGGCGACGGCGTCGAGGCCGGCGCGCTCGGCGGTGTCCACCAGAAGTGCGAACTCCACGCCGTACCCGCACGGGATCGGCAGGCTCTCGATGAGCTCGCGGCGCATGGCGTATTCGCCGGCGAGGGGCTGGGCCACACCGGCAAGTTCGGGCCAGTGCAGGTTGAGCAGGGGACGGGCGACCAGCTCGGTGACGCGGCCACCGCCCATGACGCGACGGCCCCCATCGGCGATGAGGGGTCGGTCGTAGCAGGCCTTGACCAGGTGGATTCCGGGGTCGGACAGGATCGGCCCGAGGAGCCCGACGACGTAATCGGGGGTGAAGGAGTGCAGGTCGGCGTCGATGAAGACGACGACATCGCCCGTGCTGGCGGCGAGGCCACGCCACATCGCCTCGCCCTTGCCTGCCACGGTGGGGATATGGGGGAGGACGTCAGTGGTCGCCACGACGCGTGCGCCGGCCTCGCGCGCAACCTGAGCGGTGGCATCGGTGCTGTCTGAGTCGACGACCAGCACATCGTCCACCAGGGGGAGCAGCCCGGACATGAGTGCGCCGCGGATCTCGGCCACGATCGGGCCAATGGTGGATTCCTCGTCGCGCGCGGGGATCACGACAGTGACGCTTTGATCGCCCTTGGCGGCCTGGACTCGCGTGCGCGGCCATTCGGCCGCACAGGACGTGCGCCGGGTGAACCACGACTTGGCTGCGGGATGCATCCGCTTAGCCTGCCCGGCCAGCCGAGCCTTGGCTTCCCCCAGGTCGGCCATCCTTCGGGCAGCAGTGCGAGCACGGTCAGCAACGGATGCCCGTGACCAGGGGGGCGATGCCTGCCACCCCGTCTGGCCGGTTTGCACTCTCGGGCCGAGAGTGCTAAAAATGTGTTAGCACTCGAGCAGTCAGAGTGACAGCAGTAGGCCGGTGAGGCCCCGCCCGATGCGGGGTCGTCCGTCGCGGGCGCCGGCCGCGAAGGAGGGGATTCCCCCTCACATCGTCCCGGGAGGAACCTCACCCCATGGCAAAGATCATCGCATTCGATGAAGAGGCCCGTCGGTCGCTTGAGCGTGGCATGAACGTGCTCGCTGACGCCGTCAAGGTCACCCTCGGCCCCAAGGGTCGCAACGTCGTTCTCGAGAAGAAGTGGGGCGCTCCCACGATCACCAACGATGGTGTGTCCATCGCCAAGGAGATCGAGCTCGAGGACCCCTACGAGAAGATCGGCGCAGAGCTGGTCAAGGAGGTCGCGAAGAAGACCGACGACGTCGCCGGAGACGGCACGACGACGGCCACCGTCCTCGCTCAGGCACTCGTCAAGGAAGGCCTGCGCAACGTCGCGGCCGGCTCCAACCCGATGTCGCTCAAGAAGGGCATCGAGAAGGCTGTCGACGTCGTGAGCCAGCAGCTGCTCGACATGGCCAAGGACGTCGAGACCAAGGAGCAGATTGCTTCCACCGCAGCCATCTCGGCAGGCGGTGACATGGAGGTTGGCGAGCTCATCGCCGAGGCCATGGACAAGGTCGGCAAGGAAGGCGTCATCACCGTCGAGGAGAGCAACACCTTCGGCCTCGAGCTTGAGCTCACCGAGGGCATGCGCTTCGACAAGGGCTACATCTCGCCCTACTTCGTCACCGACCCCGAGCGCATGGAGGCGGTCCTCGAGGATCCCTACCTGCTCATCGTCAACTCCAAGATCTCCTCCGTGAAGGACCTGCTGCCGATCCTCGAGAAGGTCATGCAGTCGGGCAAGCCGCTGGCAATCCTCGCCGAGGACGTCGAGGGCGAGGCCCTGGCCACGCTCGTCGTCAACAAGATCCGCGGCACCTTCCGCTCGGTGGCCGTGAAGGCCCCCGGCTTCGGCGATCGCCGCAAGGCGATGCTGCAGGACATCGCGATCCTCACCGGCGGCCAGGTCATCTCCGAGGAGGTCGGCCTCAAGCTGGAGAACACCGGACTTGAGCTGCTCGGCCGCGCTCGCAAGGTCGTCGTCACCAAGGATGAGACGACCATCGTCGAGGGCGCTGGCGACTCGGAGCAGATCGCCGGTCGGGTCAACCAGATCCGTGCGGAGATCGACAAGTCCGATTCCGACTACGACCGCGAGAAGCTCCAGGAGCGCCTCGCCAAGCTGGCCGGCGGCGTGGCCGTCATCAAGGTCGGCGCGGCCACCGAGGTCGAGCTCAAGGAGCGCAAGCACCGCATCGAGGACGCCGTGCGCAATGC
>CAZLZC010000255.1:0-2339 GCA_964563825.1 uncultured Actinomyces sp. | reverse complement strand
ACCCCACCACTGCTCGTCGTAGCGCAGCACGACCTTCTCGAGGTTGCCGGTCGTGATCCGACGCAGCGCGGCACGCACGCCGCCGGTCATGTCAGGAAGCTTGGGCCGACCGGCACGCACGAGCGCGAGGGGGACAGCGACGACAGCGATATCGGCGGTCACTCGCGCGCCTGATTGCAGCGCCACTTCGGCGCGCGACCCGCGCGCGCTGACGGACTCAACCGCCGTGGACAGGCGCACGTCGCTGCCAGCCAGGAGATCGTCGACGATCGCCACGTAGCCGCCAGCCACCATCGCGTCTCCCCCGCGATAGTCGGCACCTTCCTGGGTGGCGCGCACGCCGAGTCGTCGCGGATCGAGGCCGTACTCCTGGGTGATCTCCACCGCCTCAGCCCAGGCGTCGAGCCGACTCGCCGACCACCCCTGAGACGCCAGCCATGCCCCGACCGAGGTGTCCACGGGCGGCCAGGCACGTTCGAGCCGCCCCATGAGTCCCTCAAGGGTGCTGGCACGCGACTCGGCTGCAGTGGAGCGACGCCCGGTAACCGTGTCGCGGGCAATCGCATCCTCGTAGTCGGTCGGCACCAGGGAGAGCCCGGACTTCTGCGCCAACGGCACCAGGGGATTGCCGCGAAGAGCATGGATCCATGCGGCACCTAGTTCGACGGGTGCACCCCATGCCTCGTCACTGTGGATTCGCCCGCCGACGCGATCGCGGGCCTCGAGCACCGTCACGTCGACACCGGCGGCACGCAGGTTGTGGGCAGCGGATGCACCGGCCATGCCGGCGCCGATGACGATCGCGGTCCGTGCGTTCACTCGACCGAGCAGACGCCGCACCGCGTGGCGCCCGGAGAGATAGGCACCGGTCGTCGTGGCCGGGTATTCCGTGCTCGCGTACTCCCCCGCGAGCGCGATGCGCCCGCCGATGATGGCGTCGGCGAGGGTACGTCGCACCGAGGGGGAGGTGCCGACCGGCAGCGCGGAGTAGGAGCCTCGCGACCACGGATCGGTATCCCAGCGCGTGACCAGCGAAGCGGTCGGGGCGGGGACCGACCGGCGTGCCCGTGCGGTGGCCGGATCGAGGCGCAGCACGAGTGGCGCAGCCGCGAGGCCGAGTCCGGCCGCGAGGAAACGCCGACGATCCATGCCGTCAGCCTGCCATGGGGCGGGGTGCGGTTGCCGGCTACGGGGCGGGAAAGACGAGCGTGGTCGGGCCGAGGGCACCGGTGACGCGCAGGGTCGCGACGGCGCCGGAATCGTCGGCGTTCCACGATCCCGAGACCGTGCGCACGCCGCCGACTCCCGGCACACGCAGATCGACCGAGACATTGCCGGTGGTGCGCTCCCAGGTGAAGGAGCCGCTCACCGGCAGGTCACGCACCAGCTTGACGCCAGTGAGAGTGAATCTCACGCGCGTGTCACCCGTGTAGCGCCACTCGCCACCGCGCAGCCCGTGGCCGGTATCGGAGTAGCCCTGCCACCACCGGTCGATGAGATCAGCAGCGGTGTTGGCGGCCGTCACCGTGACGCGTGCGACCGTGTCGTCGACAACACCGGAGGGCAGCTGCACGCGTGCCAACTCGCGCGGGTAGGTGCCGACGGCACGGATGATCGGGGCGGCGGCCGCGCATTGCTCCAGCGATGCGGGGATATCGAGTCCGCCGGTGCGGATGACGTGGCGCACGAGGCGGGGACCGCAGCTATCCGGTCGCGCGCCACCCACGACATGCAGGCCGTTGGCCACCACGATGTGGCGCGACAGCGGGAACCGCTCGGCCACCATGTCGCCCTCGGCCGCCGTGGTGATGGTGTCGAGTTCGCCGGAGAGCACCAGGGTGGGCACGGCGGGATATCCGCCGTCGAGCGGCTTCGGCGGACCGAAACTCACACCCCTGGGGGGCTTCGGCCATTCCAGGCACATACCGAACGACGTCCAGCCCGAGCGCTTGTATTCGGTGATGGTGAAGGGTGCGTAGAGGCCGGGGTTGGTGCGCTCCTTGCGCGCGAAGGCATCGCGGTACTCCTCCTTGCGTGCATCCTCGGAGCGCCACAGGTCAAACAGCTGCGGGTAGTCGTGGCAGGAGACGGCTGCTTCCGCGCCCGAGCTGTACGCCCGCGGGTTGCTCGAGGTGTCGCCGGTCCACCAGAACTCGGCGAAGAGGCGACCCAACGGTCGAGCGTCGCCAGCGAGCGCGGCCCGCACCGCGGCGGTGAACTCCCGGTAAGTTGGCGAGAGATAGGTCGCGTTGTAGGCGACGGCGGTCACCGCCTCCGGGTCGAGGACGACGTTGTGCCAGCGGCCGTCGCCGCCGGGCGCACGCACCTGCATCGGCTTG
>CAZLZC010000254.1:0-2367 GCA_964563825.1 uncultured Actinomyces sp. | reverse complement strand
GTGTGACGTGCCGGGTGATTCGGATGCGGAAGCGCCAGCCTCGAGGACGTCCATGTCGGCTATCGGATCGACTTGGTGAGCGGCGTCATCTCGGGGAGGTCGCCGGTGAGGGGAATGCCCACGATCCAGGGGTACGCCGTCGCGCCCCGGACCACGAAGACCTGCGCGTAGGCAGTCGGCACATCGTCGTTGTGCTCTGCGCGTGGAGAGACGAGCCAGAGAAGCGGGATCCCGTCGCCCCTTCGCCGGTCCGCAGAGCCGAGGCCGCGCAGTCCGGGACCATCCAGCGGGGTAACCACGAAGCGGTCACCCACCGCCTCGATGTCGACGAAGAGACCGATGGTCTCCAAGGGTGGCTCACCTCCTCGGCGTGCAGCGGTGACCGTCATCGCGGGTGCGGGGCCGGCTGCCTCGCACACTCGGAGGAGGGCATCGGCGAAGGAGCCGCTCGCCTCCGGTGAGAGCGGCACGACCACTCCGTCTGCTGTCGCGAGGAGCTCCACACCGAAGGCGCGGCGCCAGCGGTAGCCCGCTTCGTCGAGATCCGTGCCTTCGCGCGCGACTGCGCAGTCGACCGGTGCCACGGTGACGTCGATCTCAGCAAAGGCACCGGGTGCGATCGTCACATCGGGACTCTCCTCGATGTAGACGATCGAGTCCGTCGCCGATGTCATCACGTCGACGGGATTCCGAGGGTCGCCACCCACGGTGAGTCGCAGCTTCACTCCCGGAAGCGCTGTGCCTGCTGGCGTCGCCAGCGCCCCGATGGGGGGCTCTGCCACCACGGTGACCGGCGACTCTCCCAGGATCTGCATGCCAGCGATCTCCAAGACGTCGGAGGTGGGTGGCCGGCTGCTCCACCACGTCAGTCCAGCGGCGACAGCCGCGAGGGCGAGGCCGCACGCGATCACGATGGTGGCGATGAGTCCCGCTGCGCGCTGTCGCGACGAAGGAGGGGGACCGTTGTCGAGGATCTCGCTGCCCTCGAAGCCTGCCATGTGTGCAGGCTAGGTCGATTCCGTCGCGGGCGCCCTCCGGACGAGAACCGCCTTGACGCCAAGGGCGATAAGCAGGGCCACTGTGGCGGCGATAAGGGTGAAGCCCACCCGGTCCTCTGCAACTCGCACGCGATCGACCCCTGATGCGCTGAGGAGGATGACCGCGGGGGTGAGCACAGTGACGTATTCCCAGTAGGGACGCTTGAGCACGTAGCGCAGTGCCAGTGCACCGAAGATGAGGAATCCACCGATGACCAGGGCCACGGTCTGTTCGACGTTGATCAGGATGAGGACGAGGGCGATGAGTGCGCCCGCCAGAGTGCCGACCAGTCGCTGCATTGACTTCGCGAAGGTGTCATGCGGGCTCGGTTGCAGCAGGATGATCAATGTGAGCAGAAGCCACGCGCCCTCGTGGAACTTCGCGTAGGAGAGGACCGCCCAGGCGGCGACTCCCAGAACGACTCCCATGGTCACGCCGTATGCCGTCGCGCCACGCGGCCCCAGTTTTTTGCGGTCGACACTGGGGAGCCTGTGGCCGAGGAGCAGCCGGGTGATGGCCGTCCCCCACAGTCCGCCGACCATGAGGACCGCTCCGGCCACAAATCCGGCCGGAATCGCCGACAGGGGCGGCACAGCCGGCGGGGCGACGAGCAGGAAACTCGCGAAGATCGGAACCATGAGTGTGGGGCTGTGAATTCCACGTCGGGCGGTGAGCGCGCACGCGCCAGTAAGGATGCCGAAGAATGCGGCGCCCGCGAGAGGGTAGGGATTGAGCAGTGTGCAGATGGTCCCGGCGACACCCGCGACTACCGAGAGGATCAGGGCAAGTCGAAGGTCGTAGAAGATCGCACTGATGCCGATGATGCCGCCGTAGATGAAGACGGATGCCAGGCCGAACTGCCCGCTCATGCCCAGCACGATCGGCGGCGTCATGAGCGCGATCGTGAGCAGTCCCATGACGAGAAGCAGCTGACTGCGGGTGGCTTTGGCCATCAGGCGGTCCGTCCGTGGCGGCCCCGCGCGTACCACGCGAGACCCAAGGCGGCGGCGCTCACTGCTGCCACTGCCGCGCCGGCCGCGACCGCCTGTCGTTTCTCGACGGCGAGGCGGCTGCGCATCGACACCGGACGCGCGAAGTCGACGACGGGCCATCCGCGCTCCGAAGCGATGCGGCGTAAGTCCGCATCGGGATTCACGGCGGTGGGGTGGCCGACGATCTCGAGCATGGGAAGGTCCGTCACCGAGTCGGTGTAGGCGTAGGACTTGGAGAGGTCGTAGTCGCGGTCGCGCGCCAGATCGCGCATGGCCTGTGCCTTGCCCTCACCGTAGGCGTAGAAGAGCATCTCGCCGGTGTAGCAACCGTCCTCGA
>CAZLZC010000253.1:0-2378 GCA_964563825.1 uncultured Actinomyces sp. | reverse complement strand
GGCATAGGGCTCCGCGAACCTGTTCAGGAAGTCCAGCGACTCTCTGGGGTACCTCTCCTCTGAGCCCGACATGGATCCAGTGGCAGACCCGAGGAAGGTTCCAATCTGGGACTTCGCCTGGTACTGGTTGATGATGGAGCTGTACTCGAGTGCAGCCTCCTCGAAGCACGCCCAGATCTGCTTCTTAGTCAGCTCCACCGAGAGGATGTCGTCTCCCAGCTTCCTCTTCACGAAAGTGACCATGGAGTCGGCATCGGACTGGAATGCAGCGTCCGTGTCGAATGCCCCGAAGGGTGTGGGATTGATCGTTGTGGAGAAGGTGGACATAGTCTTCAGTGCTTCCTGTCCTGGGCGAGACACTCCTGCCCGAGGTCTGGGTTAGTGTCAGCCCTGCAGCATCTCCTGCTGATCTCGCTAGCAGCGAGATGCACGGCATCTTAGGTAGGAGCGTTCCGCGTCTGGTCGCGTGATTTGATCTCAGGATGGATTCTGGAAAAAAGAAAACCGCACCATCTGCAGCTTAAAAGCGAGCAGAC
The DNA here is from genome assembly GCA_964563825.1 of uncultured Actinomyces sp. Classification (GTDB taxonomy): domain Bacteria; phylum Actinomycetota; class Actinomycetes; order S36-B12; family S36-B12; genus Mxb001. The sequence continues at coordinate 1,842 of CAZLZC010000253.1, read as the reverse complement.
TGATGCGGTCTAGCGGCACAGGATCACTCAATTGATTAGAGCGCACTCACCAGCACGGCGACGAGAGATCTAGCTTTGGTCGTGCTCACTCTCACTTACTATCTCCGCCACGCATCCGGACGAACGGTCCAGCTAGGGCCACGTATCCGTGTGACGGTTTCAGTAAAGATCATGCGGTCGGATCACGGCTCGTCCTTCTTCGACGTGGCGCTTAGATAGCCCACTGCGCCGCCGATGAGCGACGATCCCAACGCCGTGAGCAGCTGTGTCGCAGAATCTGAGATTGGGTGATCTTCGTTCGTCACAATAGCGAGGTAGAAAGATCGACCGAAAGCACCGCTGGCGATCACTAGTACCAGAGCGACGGACCCACGTGCTAAGATCAAGGCAATGCGGTCACGCATGTTCATGGCGCACTCTCCAGCGCGGTGACCAACGCTTCCCCTTCGGTTTCCCCTCGGCCACAACAGCCTCCGTGGGTTGCTCCAGACCATGATACTCCCCACAGCCCTTCGTCGGAAGAATATGTTACAGTAATTCCTGTTGGCATACCCCACACCTCCCGCACCAGGGCGAGCAAGCAGCCCAGCGTGGCGGGGTCGGTGAGGGCAGGCACCGATCCGCCTACGTAGCGGTCGCCCTCAAGGTATCGGACGATAAGATTCATAGTGCCGGGCATTACCCGCGCTTCGGAGCGCGTCTGTAGATCCACGGCGAGCATCCCCGGCGACCACCGCCAGCCCGTGCAGGCGATGGCGCGACGGGCGAGCGCGGTTTGAGCTTCGGTCACGGCTTCACCTCGGCGGGCTTCGGGAATCGAAGACGGTACGCACGGGAGGAGGCGCGCACCCAACGGCGCGTGAGCCGCGTCAACTCCGTGGGGGAGTAGCCCAACTGCGCGGCGGCATCCTCAAAGCAGAGGTCGGGGCGGCTGCACCACAGGCGAAAAACGCGGTCGCGCACCTTCTTGCTGATGCGGAGGCAAGGCTTCATGCCCCCTCCTCGCGACGGTGCTCGCTGCCATGATGCGCGGGCACCCACTCCGGCGTCGGGCACCACGCCCGATGCTTCCGCCCGCTGCGAATGGGCACGCCGCACGTCTCGCATCTGTCGCAACGGCAACCGCCGTTCGTCCGCATCCCGCCCCGGTTCACGGCGTAGAGGCAGGAGTTGTCGCCACAGTCGGGCATGGTCATTCCGTCTCCTCGCGGCGGTGCTCGCCGCGCTCGATGGCGTCGGCAGTGTTGAGCGGCGCGTGTCCGACCGGGTAATGGCTCTCTTCGATCCGGATCCACGCCACCACGGCCGCGCGCTCTCCGCGCAGGGTCACGACCTCGGCACGCAGGCGCTCCAGGGACGCGATGACCTCCTCCAGCGATTCGTGGACGTGGGGCTCGACGTCGCTGGACGCGAGGGCCTTGAAGCGCGCGCGGCAGTCGTCGAGGTCGATGGTCATGAAGTCGATCACGTTTCCTCCTCGCGGCGGTGCTCGCCACGCTCGATGTGGTCTGCGATCCCCGGAAAGCCGTCGTCGCGGAGCCACGCCACCACGGCTTGACGCTCGTTCTCTGCCGTCCACACGGGCTCGGGCACGAAGCCGTCGTTGCAGTTCTCGCAGCGATGCTCGTAGGACTCCGCAGCCATGTACGCGATCCGGTAGCCGTACTCGTCGCGGCAGCACTTGCCTCCGCACTCGGGGCAGGGGGTGTCGGTCATTCGTTCTCCTCGCGGCGGTGCTCGCCGCACCTCAGCATCCGGTCCAGCAGGTCAAGCGCGCTATCTTGCAGCGTCTCGACAGTAGGACGGAGTGCGTCCCCTGCGGCGTCCCATGCGGCGTCCCAT
>CAZLZC010000252.1:0-2386 GCA_964563825.1 uncultured Actinomyces sp. | reverse complement strand
GCGACTTCAATGTCGCGCACGCCGAGGTGGACATCAAGAACTGGAAGGGCAACCGTGACAAGGCAGGCTTCCTCCCTGAGGAGCGCGCCTACCTCGACAGATGGTTCGGAGCGCCAGGAAGCAAGCCGGGCCCGTGGTCTGATCTGGGGCGCACACTCGGCGGCCCGGGTCCAGGCCCTTACACCTGGTGGTCGTGGCGTGGTCGCGGCTTCGACACGGACGGCGGGTGGCGCATCGACTATCAGATCGCCACGCCGGGCCTCGCTGCTCATGCCCGTGAAGCTGTCGTGGGCAAAGCGCCTACATACGCGGAGCGTTGGAGCGACCACGCACCGCTCACCGTGGTCTTTGGCTAGCAGAGTTGCCTCGTCTTCCGTCGGCGAAGGCGAAGCAGGCGCGTTGCGGCGCGCCCGCTGCTTGTGACCAACCGGCGATGGTCACGGCGCCCATGGCATGGTCTGGTCTTGCAACGATGCGCACATCGTGTCCCCAGCGTTTCAGTGCTGTGATGAGGTCCGGGTCGGCATCATCTTCGATGACCAGCTGACCTGCTTCGAGACGCCAGCGGGGGCGGGACAGTGCTGAATCCCATGTATCGCCTTCGTGAAGGACTGCGTCGAGGACCTGGCTCAGCACCTGGACCTGGGCATCCGCGCCCGGCGTGGCGAGAGCGACGCACGTCGTCGACGACGCCACGATTACTGGCGCGAGGGTGTGGACAGGGCGCCGAGCACGGCGATCTTGCGTATCCCGGAATCCGAGGATGCGGTCGTTGAGAAAGAACCCTAGCTGAGGCACGAGATGTCCGCTTCCGAACTCATGGAAGACGCTGATGAGCAGGGAGACGACCATTCCCTGCGAGTCGGCCGTGCACACAGACGTGGTGTGAGCGGTGCCGCGAGCGCCAACGAGCCGGCGGGCCTGCTGGCCGGGGGGAGTCCACGTCCAGGGCAGGCTGTCAACTGCGGCGCCATCGTCGAGCCGAGGACTCCAGACGAACCCTTCCTCGAGCGTTTCGGCCAGTAGGTGCGCACGAGCGGTGTCCGTGGTGGAGGCATGGTGGAGGGCCGTGAGTGCAAAGGGAATCAAGACCCCCTGCGAGACAGGCGGCGATGCGTGCACGACCCAGTCACCGATCTCGATGCTCACCGGCGAATTGATGTCGGTTGTGTGTCGGGCCAGGTCGGCCTCGCTTAGGAGCCCGCCTGATTCGCGCGTTGATCTCGCGAGTTCACGCCCGATCCACCCTTCATAGAAGGCGGCCGAGCCGTCTGCGGCGATGCTCCTGAGGACCGATGCGAGTGCAGGTTGGGGCACTTTACTGTCGGGCGTGTGGTGACCTTGACGGATTGACCAGTCACGAGCCGTGATGTCGAGGGTCGTCGATCGCCGTGCCATCGCTGCTCGCAGGGTCGGCGAGACGAGGATCCCGCCGTCTGCCAGGGAGACCGCCGGAGCGATCAGGGCACCCCAATCGGACCCACCACATCGCGCATGCAACTGGGCGAGTGCCCCAACCGCTCCCGGTACGGTAGCTGTGGCGGCGCCCGTCCCCGCGTTGCCGTTCGCCCACTCAGCGGGAGCGTCTCCACTGCCATTGAGGGCAAGTGACTCGTGCGGCGTCGTCACCACTGCGAAGGCATCCCCTCCGAGGCCGCACGCCTCGGGCATGAGAACGAAGAGGGCGAAGGCTGCCGCCACGGCTGCGTCCGCCGCAGTACCTCCCGACCCCAGCACCTTGAGGGCGATCTCCGTGGCGTCACCGTGCCCCGTGGCGGCCGCACCGCTCGGCAAGGTCAAGGCGTCGGAGGGTTCATGATGTCCGAGATGAGGACGGCGGCCCTCAGATTGAGGACATCCTCGGGGTCAGACAGGTCGCGGTCGAGGAGGCTCTCGATCTTCCGCAGCCGCTGCTTGACGGTGTTGGCATGGACGAAGAGTGTCGAGGCCGCATTGCTGACACTGCAACCCTGCCGGAAGTACTCACGCAGCGTGTCCTCCAGGGCACTTGATTTCGCAGCGTCATACGCGACTAGTTTGCCGAGCGTACAGGATACAAAGTCCGCGAGTTCGGTGGGGGAGTCCACCTGGAGCAGGAGACTGGCGATGCCTAGATCCTCGAGGCGCACGATTCCACTGGGGAAGCCCCGTCCACCGGGGAACCCTTGGCGCTCCTGGAGCAATGCGGCTCCGCACGCAATGCGCAAGGCCCGTGCGTAGTCCTCTGGCCGTGCGATGGTCGGACCGAGAATCGCTAGGACTGGCAGCCCGTGGCGAGTCGAGATGCGACGGTGGAGTTGTTCGACACGCAAGGAGATGTCCGCGTGATCAGTGAGCGGGATTAGGGCAACGATCCGTCCATGCTGAGCGGTGACCAGTGGTGCCG
>CAZLZC010000251.1:0-2412 GCA_964563825.1 uncultured Actinomyces sp. | reverse complement strand
AGCGGTGACGGGCACCGCGCGGAAGATGCGCGTCTGGTCGGACATCGCATCGATGGTCAGCTTCCAGATCGGGCCGGAGCCCGCGGGGATCTGCCACGACTGGATGGCCCTATGGGCGGCGGCATTGAAGCCAGCGGTGGGGACATCGGCGAAGTCGTCGTAGAGATACAGGTTGTAGGCGACGTCATCGTCAGGGATCGACACATGCGCGGTGAGCGTCATGGGGATGGGCGCGGGCGGCTGCTTGCCGACGGCGACGTTCCACTCGCCCTCGCCGTTGACGTCGGAGGTGAGGCGCACCGGGATCGTCACCCCGTCGATGTCTGCGATCCCGGAGATCGCCGTGGCGTAGTTGGCCGGCCGGTCGCGCAGCGAGTAGACCGCCCCGCCCGGGAGATTCGCCTGCTGGCGTGTCTTGGGGAAGTCGGAGAAGCGATAGCTGTAGAGGTAGGGATAGGTAGGCCCGACGTTGTGTAGGCCGTTATCGCTGATCGTGATGGAGTCACTGGGGAAGTAGCGGTCCCGGCCGGTGCTCAGGGATGTGGTGGATCCGATGCCCATCATCGGCACGATGTGGTCGTACTCGTTGTCGCCGGGTGGAGTCTCACCGAGGGTGGTGACGTTGTTGTAGAGACCCATGACGACGACGTCGCCGCGCAGGAAGCGGCCCTTGACCCAGCGGAGGTACTGCTCGGTGGAGCGCTGGTCGCGGGAGTTGAAGCGCGTGGCCTCCAGGCGCATCGCCTTGGCGGCGGAGAGATCGTTGACTCCCAGCAGGAGCTGACTGGATGCCTTCCACTGCGGCACGCCCGGTGACGCCAGGGAGCGCGCGGTCCACTGCGAGGTGTACTGGCCGTAGCGCATGCCTGCGCTGATGAAGCTCGTCTCGCCGCAGTAGCCGGCGTTGGCGTTCCACTGCAGGCGCGGGGCCATGTCGATCCCGCGCTGGTGCCAGACCGGAGCGGGGGCCGCCGCTGCTAGTCCGGGGGCCGAGGTCCACGCGAGGGCAGCGATGACAGCGGCACACGCCAGGCGTCGGATCATGCTCGGAGGCTAGCCCGACCCGATGGGATGGCGACACGCCCAGGAATCTCCCTGGCCCCACGGGCCACGCCAGGAACACTGTCCCCTATGGCCTCCACCCTCCCCACGACGCGCGCGTCCCGGGGGGAGAAGGAGGGCTCGGGCGAGCCGCCGGTCCGGCGCTCGCTGCTCAACCACCCCATGGGGCTGTACTACCTGCTCGTGGGTGCCACCCTCGCCCTTCTCGGCCTGGGCCTGCTCATGGTGCTGAGCGCCTCCTCGGTGCTCTCGATCAAGCTGCACGGATCGGCGTACACCCTCGCGCAGCGGCAGTTGCTCTTCGCCGCCATCGGCGTCGTGCTCATGATCATCGGCACGCGCCTGTCGGTGAACGTCTGGCGCCGCATCGCGTGGCCCTCGCTCATCGTCGCATTCCTGCTTCTCGTCGCCGTGCTCATCGTCGGCGTCGAGGTCTCGGGCCAGAAGAACTGGATCGACATCGTCGGACCCTTCCGGCTCCAGCCCTCGGAGTTCGCCAAGATCGCGCTCATCCTGTGGAGTGCCGACATCCTCGCGCGCAAGGAGCCGATGCTCGACCGCTGGTCGCATCTGCTCGTGCCGGTGCTGCCGGTGACGGGCATGATCCTGGTGCTCGTGCTCCTCGAGGGTGACGTCGGCAACACCCTCATCCTTGGCGTCATCGCGTGCGGCGTGCTCTTCGCCGCCGGTGCGCCGCTGCGCCTCTTCCTTGCCCTGGGCGCGATGGGGCTGGCAGGCATCGTCCTGCTCACCCTGGCCGCGCCCTATCGCATGAGCCGCTTCACTTCGTGGCTCGATCCCTCTGCTGATCGGCTCGGCGAGAGCTGGCAGGTCACCCAGGGTCAGTTCGCGCTCGGCACCGGCGGCTGGTGGGGGCTCGGCCTCGGTGCGAGTCGCGAGAAGTGGGGATCGCTGCCCGAGGCGCACACCGACTTCATCTTCCCCGTCGTCGGCGAGGAACTCGGACTGGTGGGCACGCTCACCGTGCTCGCCCTCTTCGCCGTCATCGCCTTCGTCGCCTTCCGACTCGTGCACTCCTCCGACGATGCCTTCGTGCGCCTGGCCTCCGCGGGTGTCGGCACCTGGATCGTCTTCCAGGCCGTCGTCAACATCGGCGCGGTGCTCTCACTGCTGCCCATCACCGGTGTGCCCCTGCCGCTCGTGTCCTACGGCGGCTCGTCGCTCGTGCCGCTGCTCATCTCCCTCGGCATGCTCATGTCCTTCGCGCGCAGAGCCGGCGCGACGGCAGGCGGTGCACCGGTGAAGCCCGTCTCGCTGACGGTCATCGACGGCGGCCCCGACTCCGCACCGCGATCCAAGAAGCCCGCACAGCGGAAGCAGACCAGCCCG
>CAZLZC010000250.1:0-2424 GCA_964563825.1 uncultured Actinomyces sp. | reverse complement strand
CTCTACCAGGAGATCATCCTGGACCACTACCGCAATCCGCAGGGGCGCGGGCTGCGCGAGCCCTTCGAGTCCCAGGTGCATCACGTCAATCCCACATGCGGTGACGAGATCGATCTGCGCGTGCACCTTGAGGATGACAACGGCGTGACGAGGGTTGCAGACGTGTCCTATGCGGGTCAGGGTTGCTCCATCTCACAGGCATCCGCAAGCGTGATGTACGACAGCATCGCAGGACGCACGCTGGATGAGGCGCTCGAAGCCCTTGCACGCTTCCAGGAGATGGTGCAGTCCAAGGGAGCGATTGCAGGGGATGAGGAGACGATGGGCGACGCAGTGGCGTTCGCGGGTGTTGCCAAGTACCCCGCACGCGTGAAGTGCGCCCTCCTCCCGTGGATGGCATGGAAGGACGCAGTGGTGCAGGCAACAGAGGGAGGACCCCATGAGTGACCAGGTTGCAAACCAGGCAGTTGCCGAAGACGTCTGGGAGGCGATGAAGGACGTCGTCGACCCTGAGTTGGGGATCAACGTCGTTGACCTCGGTCTCGTCTACGACGTGCACCTCGACGAAGGCAATGTCGCCACACTCGATATGACTCTCACGTCTGCAGCGTGCCCCCTCACGGATGTGATCGAGGATCAGACGCGGGCCGCACTCGACAGTGTTGTCGACAGCTTCACGATCAACTGGGTCTGGATGCCGCCCTGGGGTCCGGACAAGATCACCGACGACGGCCGCGAGATGCTGCGCGCCCTCGGGTTCAACGTCTAGGGGTACGCTCGCGGGGCTGTGATCACCGCCCAAGCACTCGAACTCCGCGCCGGAGCCCGCCTGCTCCTCCTCGACGCGTCCTTCCAGGTGGGTCCCGGCGACCGGGTCGGACTGGTCGGGCGCAATGGCGCGGGCAAGACCACCCTCACCCGTGTGCTGGCCGGTGAAGCCGAACCTGCCGCTGGCACGGTCCGACGGACGGGCACGGTCGGCTACCTGCCCCAGGATCCACGGACCGGCGATCTCGGCATCCTGGCGCGCGATCGCATCCTGGGGGCGCGCGGACTCGACGAGGCAGCCCGGACGATGCGCAGTGCTGCTGAGCGCATGGGCGATGACGACCTCGACACCCGTGAGCGGGCCATGCGTGGCTACGACCGAGCGACAGCCCAATTCGAGGCACTTGGCGGCTACGCGGCTGATGCCGAAGCGGCGCGGATCGCTGCGAGCCTGGGCCTTCCCGAGCGCGTGCTCGGCCAAGCGATCGGCTCCCTCTCCGGTGGGCAGCGGCGCAGGGTCGAACTCGCGCGCATCCTCTTCGGCGGTTACGACGTCCTCCTGCTGGATGAGCCCACGAACCACCTCGATGCCGACTCCATCATGTGGTTGCGCAGGTTCCTCTCCACCTACGCGGGAGGATTCGTCGTCATCAGCCACGATGTGGGGCTCCTGGAGGCCACGGTCAACACCGTTCTCCACCTCGACGCACAGAGGTCTGTGCTGGACACCTATGCGATGGGCTGGTCGGCGTACCTCCAGCAGCGTGAGACCGATGAGCGACGTCGGCGCCGAGAGCGCGCCAATGCCGAGCGCCAGGCAGGTGCCCTCCGTGAGCAGGCAGAGCGCATGCGCGCGAAGGCGACGAAGGCACGAGCGGCTCAGTCGATGCTCAAGCGTGCGGATCGACTCGTACGGAGCCTGGAGGACGCGCGCGCGAGTGATCGCGTGGCGAAGATCAGGCTTCCCGATCCAGCGCCCTGCGGGAAGACACCGCTGAGCGCTACCGGGCTGTCGCGCTCCTACGGATCGGAGGAGGTCTTCACCGATGTCGATCTCACGGTCGACCGCGGCTCCCGAGTGGTGGTGCTGGGTCTCAACGGCGCCGGCAAGACAACACTGCTGCGTATCCTTGCGGGCGTCGATGAGGCGGACACGGGTGAAGTGATCCACGGACACGGCGCACGTGTGGGCTACTACGCCCAAGAGCACGAGACGCTCGATCCGGAGCGCACCGTGCTCGAGACCTTCGCGAGCGCCGCACCGGACATGTCGGAGAGCGACAGGCGTTCTGTGCTCGGCTCCTTTCTCTTCGGCGGTGACGACGTAGCCAAGCCCGTGCGCGTGCTCTCCGGCGGAGAGAAGACCCGACTGGCACTGGCAACCCTCGTCGTCTCGAGCGCCAACGTGCTCCTGCTGGATGAGCCCACCAACAACCTCGACCCTGCGAGCCGTGACGAGATTCTCGCGGCCCTGCGCGGCTATCGGGGTGCCGTGGTCCTGGTCACTCACGATGAGGGTGCTGTGCGCGCACTGGACCCGCAGCGCGTGGTCATCCTCCCGGAGGGCGACGAGGACCTCTGGAACGACGACTACGCTGAACTCGTCGAACTCGCCTGATCCGGAGGACTCGTGACGCCAGAACTGCCGCTCGACCT
>CAZLZC010000249.1:0-2442 GCA_964563825.1 uncultured Actinomyces sp. | reverse complement strand
GGTCATCGGATGCCTCCGGGGCGAAGCTCGCGGCCGTCAGGCTCCGATCGGCAAGGCGGTCCATGTGATCAGTCTGCCCTGCCCGGGCGCTCGCGCGAGTAGGCAAGCGGGAAGTCCGGGTGAGGTCCATCGATCTCACGGGCACATCGATGACCGTCGAAGACCGCCTCGGAGACCATGGCTGGCAGGAGGGCGTCTCCGATGACATGGACGTCCATGCCGCGGGCGCGCAACTCTCGCGCGAGCGCGTTGTCGGGCAGCCGGTGAGTGACGAGGACCACCGAGCATCCCGGCAGGGACCAGGAATCGCCAAGGCTTGTCTCGCCGCGCACACCCGCAGCGTCGATGTTGGTGAGGGTTATGCCCGCATGCATGCGCACACCCTTGTCGTGGAGATGGCGTCGCAGGAAGTCACCTTCTAAGGTTCCGTCTGATACCGGGGAAATCACCTGATAGGTGGTGACCAGGTGCACGTCGTAGCCCTCCACGGCGAGCAACTCGGCGATGCCGGGGCCGACGTAGTAGCCCTCCGCGTCGTAGACCACGACCGGGCTGCCCGCCGGGGGCCGCTCCCCCGCCATGAGCCGCTCCGGTGTCAGGGCACTCTCGGCGCCCTCGATGAGCTCGCCCGGCGCTGGCTGAGAGCCATCTGCTGCCCAGCGCGAGCCGGTCGCGATGACGACGATGTCGGCGCCGTAGTCGGCGACGTCATCTGCCGTGAGCCCCCGGCCCGTGATGACCTCGATCGCCGGATGCTGGTCGAGCTGGATAGCGCGCCAGTCGATGATGCGCCCCCAGTCACCGAGCGTCGGCAGTTGCCGGGTCCACCGCAGGTGCCCGCCGATCTCTGCTTCCGCCTCGACGAGGTGCACGGCGGCAAGGCCCCGGCGCGCGAGAGTCACAGCGCACTCCATCCCGGCGGGCCCTGCGCCCACCACGAGCGCCGAGCGCTCAGGGCGATCGATAGGCGGCACGTCCTCCGGGTGCCAGCCACGTCGGTACTCCTCGCCGGCGGTCGGATTCTGCACGCATCCGACGTGAGCGAAGGTCTCCTCCTTGAGGATGCAGATATTGGATCCGGTGCACTCCCGGATGTCGCCGTAGCGTCCGTCGGCGATCTTGCGCGGCAGGAAGGGATCGGCAATGGCTGGCCGCGCTGCACCGATGAGATCGACCGCTCCGGTCCGGATAATCGATGCCATCAGGTCGGGGTTGGTGTACCGGCCAACCCCGACGATGGCCTTGTCGGTCGCCTCCCGTACGCGCATCACCCAGGGACGCTGATGCCCTTCGTCGAAGTAGCGGGAGGTGCCCGAGTCCTCGGGCCAGGCCCCGACATTGACATCGAAGAGATCGACGATCGGATCGAGCATGCCGACAACCTCGAGCATCTCGTCGACGTGGACACCGGGGATGCTGTCCCTGCCATCGATGCACATACGCGTCGCGATTGCGCAGTCGTCGCCGACCGCAGCCCTGACCGCCTCCACGGTCTCGAGATGGAAGCGGGCCCTGTTGGCGAGTGAGCCTCCGTATCCATCGGTGCGGCGATTAGTGATTGACGAGAGGAACTGCGTGAGGAGATAGCCGTGGGCGCCATAGACGTAGACGATGTCGTAGCCGGCATCACGTGCACGACGAGCTGCCAGCACAAAGTCCGACTGCACCCGCGCGATGTCCTCAGCGGACATCTCACGAGCACCCGATGCCCAGATCAGCTCCACGCCCTGCGCGCTCGGTGCGATGCGCGTGCTGCGCGAGGCCCCGTTGACGCTGAAGGCTCCGCCGTGGAAGAGCTCGATCCCGGCAAGGGAACCGTGTGCGTGGATGGCATCTGCGGCAAGCGCCAGATTGGCGACATCAAGGTCATCCCAGATCTCGGCGGCGACCGCGGGGGTCTCCTCCGAGTCCGCGGACACGGGTGCGTACTCGACGCAGACCCCTCCCCAGCCACCCTCGGCCTTCATGCCTCGAAAGGCCGCCTGGGTCCGTGGCTTGATCGAGCCGAAGCCGGTGGCGTGCGGGACCTGATAGAAGCGGTTGGGCAGCGTCTTCGGCCCAACTCTCACGGGCTCGAAGAGGATCGCGTGACGCGCTTCCATTGGCATCAGCGCACTCGGAGGCGCTCAGGATCGTAGAAGGGAGCGAACTGCACTGTCGCGGGGTACGTCGTGCCGTTGATGACGACCTCGAATCCGCCACTTGCGAGCCAGTCGGCAGTGACCCCATCAGCGTTGTCCACCGTCGCGAGGCCGACACAGGTGCCCAGGGTGTGCCCGAATCCGCCCACCTGGACGTAGCCGACCCAGGTGCCGTCCTTATAGACCGGCTCGCTGCCGTGCAACAGCGGAGCCGGGTCGTCGACGCGAAGTGGCACGAGTCGGCTGGTCCGATCCGCACGCAACGCCTCAAGGGCGGCTCGCCCACGGAAGTCGACCGGCT
>CAZLZC010000248.1:0-2444 GCA_964563825.1 uncultured Actinomyces sp. | reverse complement strand
GCGACGATGCCGGCCTGGTCGACACCTTCCTACATGGTCGCGAGCAGGCGTACACAATCGACGAATGTCGGGCACTGGTCGAGTCGGCCGGACTTATCTTCCAAGACGTTTTCCTCAAGTCTTCCTACTACGCGCCGGCGCCCTCCACGAATTCCTTCTTCTCGGCCGTCTCCGACATGCCGCGCGAACAGCAGTGGTCGATCATGCAGCGGATCAACGCGAGCAACGCCTGCCACTACTTCCTCGCCTGCCGCCCCGAGAGGGATCCGGCGTCCTACGCCATCGACTTCGACTCGGGTGATCCCCTGCGCTACGTGCCGCTCTTTCGCAAGGGATGCGGCCTGCGCGGGAATGCCATCTATCGGTACGACTGGGAGCGCGGGCTCACACCGCTGCAGACGGCACTCATCGAGCAGGTGGACGGCCAGCGCAGCATCCAGGGCATCGTCGATGCCGTGACCAGGGGTGGCACGTTTGCACGTGCGGACACCGCCGAGGTCGTGGCTGTCAGCTTGGAGACCTTCAGATCGCTGTGGCAGCAGGACTTCCTCGCCATGGGCATCCACTCGGCTGGATAGGCGACGTCCGGCCTGGGCCGAGCTCGGGACCCTGGCCTGGGTCGGCGGACCGGATTCCGGCGCGAGCAGGACGCTGCAACTTCGAGCCCCGGGAGTTACACGAATACTCGGCCCCATTCCATGACGCGCGTCCATACTCTGTGGCGCTACGGGAGGCTGCATGAAGGTGTCGACATGGTGGCGATGGGCCTCGCTCATGCAGCGCCGAGCCTGGTGGGTCATCGGGGCCTGGGTGGCCCTGCTCGTTGCCCTGACCGTCGGCGCGAATGCCGTGGGCAGCGACTACCGCATCGAGGGCGGTCTCGATAACTCCGCGGCCCAGGTCGCTGCGGCCAAGGTCACCGCCGGCGCGGAGTACCAGGACACCATCGCCGTGGTCTGGCAGGGCCCGGAGTCCGATGCGGGCAAGGTCGACGAGGTCCTCACCCGGGTCGCGCAGATCCCCGGCGTGAAGGAGGTCGGTCCCGCCATCCTCATCTCCAGCGAGGACGGCATGACCCACGGCACGAGCATCACGCTCGCCGGAGGTGCTTTCGATCTTCCCGAGGGGAGCCTGGATCAGATCATCTCGATCGTCGAGTCCGCTCCGGTCCCCGCCGGACTCATCGGCGACAGCGTGCGCGCCGCGAGCGCGTCTTCGCAGACGCTCGCCGAGATCCTCGGCTTCATCGCCGCAGGCATCATCCTGATACTCGCCTTCGGATCACTGCTGGCTGCCGGACTTCCACTCGTGACAGCCTTCTTCGCCCTGATCGCCGCCTTCGCCCTGACGACGTTCGCCAGCCACATCACGTCGATACCGCCGTTCGCCAGCGCGCTCGTCTCGCTCATCACGATCGGTGTCGGGATCGACTACGCGATGTTCATCGTGGCGCGCCACCGTTCGGGCCTGATCTCAGGCAAGTCCGTCCACGACTCCGTCAACGACGCCTTCGACACCTCCGGGCGGGCTGTCGTCTTCGCCGGCATCGCGGTGATCCTGTGCCTCGGTGCCCTGCTCATCCTCGGGATCCCTTTCATCAGCGGGATCGCCGTCGCCATCGCGATTGGTGTCGCCATCTCGGTCATCGCCACCTGGACCCTGCTCCCGGCGTTCCTCGGACTCATCGGCAACCGCGTGCTGTCGCGCAAGGTCCGCGAGGGTCGCGCTTCGCAGGGTCGCGGCTGGGAGCGATGGGCCCTGCTCGTCGAGCGGCACTCGGTCATCGCCATCGTCGGCACGCTGCTGCTCCTCGGAGTGTTCGCAGCTCCCGCGCTCGGCATTCGACTCGGCTACGCGGATGCAGGCACCGATCAGCCCGGCAGCGTTACCCGGGTCGGCTACGACATCATGGCCGAGGGATTCGGACCCGGAGCCGGATCACCGATCCTCGCGGTCTTCGGGCCCGGCGACGAGGCGACGTACGAAGCGATCGCAGCCCTCCCCGGGGTGTCGACCATCGGGATGATGGAGACGAACGACGAGGTCTCGTGGGCACAGGTCATCGCGACCACCAGTCCTCAGGATCCGGCGACGCAGGACCTCCTCCAGGCGATCCGTGACGTCGGAGCGACGCCATCCGGCGCGGAGGCCCTCAAGGCCGAGTTCACAGACCTCCTGCAAGAGCGCCTGGTGTGGTTCCTCGTGTGGATCCTCGGCGTAGCCAGCCTGCTGCTCATGTGGGTCTTCCGGTCGATCGCGATCCCCATCAAGGCCGCGCTCATGAACGTCTTCGCCGCAGCGGCGTCGCTCGGCATCGTCGTGGCGGTCTACCAGACTGGATGGGCGGTTGGCCCCTTCGGGCAGGCAGCGGGACCGATCGAGTCGTTCCTCCCGGTCACGCTCATCGCGATCCTCTTTGGCCTGTCCATGGACTACCAGGTCTT
>CAZLZC010000247.1:0-2447 GCA_964563825.1 uncultured Actinomyces sp. | reverse complement strand
GTGTGACGTGCCGGGTGATTCGGATGCGGAAGCGCCAGCCTCGAGGACGTCCATGGCGACTAGCGGATCGACTTGGTGAGCGGCGTCATCTCGGGGAGGTCGTCGGTCAGGGGGATTCCCACGATCCAGGGGTACGCCGTCGCGCCCCGGACGACGAAGACCTGCGCGTAAGCAGTCGGCACATCGTCGTTGTGCTCTGCGCGAGGAGAGACGAGCCAGAGGAGCGGGATCCCGTCGCTCTTTCGTCGGTCCGCAGAGCCGAGGCCGCGCAGTCCGGGGCCGTCCAGCGGGGTGACCACGAAACGGTCGCCCTCCGCCTCGAGGTCGACGAAGAGACCAATGGTCTCCAAGGGCGGCTCACCTCCTTGGCGCGCAGCGGTGACCGTCATCACGGGTGCGGGGCCGGCTGCCTCGCACACTCTGAGGAGGGCATCGGCGAAGGAGGCGCTCGCCTCCGGTGAAAGCGGCACCACGACTCCGTCTGTTGTCGCGAGGAGCTCCACGCCGAAGGCGCGGCGCCAGCGGTAGCCCGCCTCGTTGAGATCCGTGCCTTCGCGCGCGACTGCGCAGTCGACCGGTGCCACGGTGACGTCGATCTCAGCAAAGGCGCCGGGGGCGATCGTCACGTCGGGACCGTCCTCGATGTAGACGATCGAGTCGGTCGCCGATGTCATCACTTCGACGGGATCCCGAGGGTCGCCGCCCACGGTGAGCCGCAGCGTCACTCCCGGAAGTGCTGCGCCCGCTGGCGTCGCCAGCGCCCCGATGGGTGGCTCTGCCACCACGGTGACTGGAGACTCTCCCAGGATCTGTATGCCGGCGATCTCCAAGATGTCGGAGGTGGGTGGTCGGCTGCTCCACCACGTCAGTCCAGCGGCGACAGCCGCGAGGGCGAGGCCGCACGCGATCACGATGGTGGCGATGAGTCCCGCTGCGCGCTGTCGCGACGAAGGAGGGGGACCGTTGTCGAGGATCTCGCCGCCCTCGAAGCCTGCCATGTGTGCAGGCTAGGTCGATTCCGTCGTGGGCGCCCTCCGGACGAGGAACGCCTTGACGCCCAGGGCGACGAGCAGGGCCACAGCGGTCGCGATAAGGGTGAAGGCCACCCGGTCCTCTGCGACGCGCATGCGGTCGGCTCCCGTTGCGCTGAGGAGGATGACCGCGGGGGTGAGCACCGTGACGTATTCCCAGTACGGGCGCTTGAGCACGTAGCGCAGTGCTAGTGCGCCGAAGATGAGGAGTCCACCCATGATGAGGGCGAAGGTCTCCTCGACGTTCACCAGAATGAGGATGAAGGCGATCAGTGCGCCCGCGACAGTGCCGGCCATCCGCTGCAGGGACTTGGCAAAGGTGTCGTGCGGGCTCGGTTGCAGCAGGATGATCAGGGTGAGCAGGAGCCACGCGCCCTCGTGGAACTTCGCGTAGGAGAGCACCGCCCAGGCGGCAACGCCCAGGATCACTCCCATGATCACGCCGTAAGCGGTCGCGGCACGCGGCCCCAACTTCTTGCGGTCGACGCTCGGCAGCCTGTGGCCGAGGAGCACCCGGGTGATGGCCGTCCCCCAAAAGCCACCGAGCGCCAGGACCCCTCCCGCGATGAATCCGGCGGGAATCGCCGATAGGGGCGGCACTGCCGGCGGCGCAACGAGCAGGAAGCTCGCGAAGATCGGAACCATGAGCACGGGGCTGTGAATCCCCCGTCGAGAGGTGAGCGCGCACGCGCCCGTGAGGATGCCGAAGAATGCGGCGCCCGCGAGAGGGTAGGGATTGAGCAGTGTGCAGATGGTCCCGGCGACTCCCGCGACGACCGAGAGGATCAGGGCGAGTCGAAGGTCGTAGAAGATCGCGGTGATGCCGATGATGCCGCCGTAGACGAAGACGGACGCCAGGCCGAACTGACCGCTCATACCCAGCACAAGTGGCGGCGCCATGAGCGCGATCGTGAGCAGTCCCATGACGAGCAGCAGCTGGCTGCGGGTGGCTTTGGCCATCAGGCGGGCCGTCCGTGGCGGCCTCGCGCGTACCACGCGAGACCCAGGGCGGCGGCGCTCACGGCTGCCACTGCCGCACCAGCCGCGACCGCCTGTCGTTTCTCGACAGCGAGGCGGCTGCGCATCGACACCGGACGCGCGAAGTCGACGACGGGCCATCCGCGCTCCGAAGCGATGCGGCGTAGTTCCGCATCGGGATTAACGGCGGTCGGGTGTCCGACGATCTCGAGCATGGGGATGTCCGTCACCGAGTCTGTGTAGGCGTAGGACTCCGAGAGGTCGTAGCCGCGTTCGTGGGCCAGATCGCGCATGGCCTGCGCCTTGCCCTCACCGTAGGCGTAGAAGAGCATCTCGCCTGTGTAGCGGCCGTCCTCGACGACGAGTTGGGTGCCGATGGCGACATCCACTCCGAGGCGCTCGCCGATCGGCTCCACTACCTCGGTGCCGGAGGAAGAG
>CAZLZC010000246.1:529-2478 GCA_964563825.1 uncultured Actinomyces sp. | reverse complement strand
AGCGACTCGCGACGGCGATGGAGAGCTGCGCCTAGGCAGGGACGGCGGCGCGCCACTGCTTGCCCTGATCCGCATCAGCGGCACTCCGCTGGAGCGTATGACCCGATCACTGGAGGCCGCGGGTCACTAGTGCCGTAGGGTCAGGATGACCCGTGGGTCTCCTGGCATCACGGGCACGCGGATCACCCGGGCCGTCAGCCAACGGAGGAGACACCATGACATCACCAGCCCGAGCACGACGTTGCCTGGCAGTGGCGAGCGCGATCGCTGTCACCGTCACCCTCACGGCAGTTCCCGGAACTGCGGGCGCAGGCGCCGGAGCGCCTGCCCAGGATGGGCCCGCCCAGCTCGCCAATGCCGCGGACCCGTCCCTTCCCGAGCCAGACCCTGACTACGTCATGCCCAAGGTCCCGGTCTGGGTCAATATCGGGGACAAGGGCCTCGGCGGTGTCACGGTCTCCGTCCTCGGCGCCAACGGCAAGGTCCGGGTCACCGCCCGCACCAACGACTCGGGCGTGGTTCTCATCCCGCGCACGTTCCTCCGCGGCGAGCATTCCCTCCGCGTGACAGGCGGAAAGGCCTGGGAGCGCCTCGGCAGTCCGATCCTGTCGACAGGCGAGCTCATCGGCGATCGCAACGCCGTCATCATCATCTCTCCCGTCACCGCTATCGCCCATCGAGTGTCGAAGCGCATGGGAACGTCGTACAACGCGGCTCTACTCCGCACACGCAAAGCGCACGGGATCGACTCGCACGTTAATCATCTTCACGTCGCGGCCACCGATCTCGTCTTTCACACGGGGCAACTGGGACAGTGGAGCAAGAAGCACGGCAGCCTCCATGCCGGGATGGATCGCCTCGCTAAACTCATCGCCAAGGGCAAGAAGGTGCCTCACTTCCAACCAATCAAGGTGCGACAGGCACGCAGTGAGACCTCGACGGTCGCGTGGGTGGGTGAGCAGATCATGTCCGGCATCCTTTCCGGGTCTGGCTCCTACGGCGCCAACGTCGTCATGGGTGACCTCTTCGGAGCCGCCAATCCCACCGTGGCGCTACTCGGCGACATCAATTCCGAGGTCCAGCAGGTCATCAAGGATCTTGTCGCGATCGAGGCGACCCTTCAGGAACTCGTCTACCTCATGGAAGAGACCAGCTACCAGGTGCTCAACGCGGGAATGTCCAACATCGAGGGCGCCGTCAACGGTAACGACACAGAGACCGGCCTGTGGGCCGTCTACCTGTCTGCCACGACACTGAACCCTGCGAGCGCGTCCTACGAGTCGGACATCTCGGGCTTCGCGGCATCCTTCTACAACGGTGTCTATTCCTTTCTCCCGACCGTGGCGGGTGAACTCTTCGACTCGCCCACGGCGACCGGACTGCTGCACGAGCTCTACAACTTCAACACCGCGCCCTGGTGGAACAGCGACGACATCGCCGCGGTGTCCGCCACCATCGACTACTACGGCACGCTGCAGGCCCAGGCAGTGACGCTCGTCAACGAGGCGTGGTGGAGCCCCAACGCCGCCTACCAGCAGACACCCGACGACATCAACACGTTCAACACCACCAACTATGGGCCGCTGAACAGCGATATCTACCTGTCCATGCCGACGCAGATCGACGACTCCCAGATTGCCCTACCGAAGACCCAGCAGGTCATCTCGGCTTTCCGCACCACCTTCTTCAACGCTGCCTACCAGCAGAAGACGGGCAACTACGCGAACGAGATGCCCACGTGCTCGAATGACGGCCAGACGGTGAACACCGTGGTCCCCTTCCCGAACATCATCAACGAAGATTCCTACTGGAACGACCTTTGGGCCGCGGCCATGCCGAGCGGCTGGACGGTGCAGGGAAGCTCAATCCTCAACGACCTTGATGCGCCACGGAAACTTCCGAACTCCTCGGGCGAGAGCTTGACGACTTACACGCTGTCGATGTTCGTC
>CAZLZC010000246.1:0-519 GCA_964563825.1 uncultured Actinomyces sp. | reverse complement strand
TGCAGCAGCTCATGTCGGCCCTGCCCATGCCCGATGCCTTTGCCCTAGTCACCTCCGGTCAGTACCCGAGGGCCGGCTTCGTCGCGTCCAACAACAACGCTGAGCCCTTTCCGGTGATCGCGGAGTGGATGTTCTGCTATGGGGCCGGTGTCCCGCTGGACGACCCCAGCAGTTGGCAGGTCAACTTCGAGGCGGTGTCCGGAGGATCTAATCTCGTCGGCTACACCTGGGACTCCAAGCACGTCCCCGCGGCGGCACCGACCAACTGGATCGACCTGCCGATCCCGGTGGGCGTCGTCGGTGCTCAGCCGGGCAGCTTCAAGTACGTCGAGCCGACCCCGCCCAGCAGCTAGACGACGCGGTCCGCGGCCCGCCACACGCTCGTCACTAGTGGGACGCCGGGGCGGTAGGCCAGGTGCACGTGCGACGGCGCATCCAGGGCGATGAGGTCGGCACGCCGACCCGGTGCGATCACACCCACGTCGTCGCGGCGCAGGGATGCCGCACCCCCTGCGGTGG
>CAZLZC010000245.1:0-2480 GCA_964563825.1 uncultured Actinomyces sp. | reverse complement strand
GCAGAACATCAGCTTCCCAAGCTGACAGCGCGGGTTCGATTCCCGTCACCCGCTCGCGAAGAGAGCGGCTTAGTTGGTTTTCGCCGCTTGCGCCTTGACCTGAAGCCTGTAGGCATGCAGCAGCGGCTCGGTATAGCCATTGGGCTGAGCGATTCCATCCGTGACCAGCTCTCGCGCGGCCAAGAAGGCAGGGCCGTCGTACGCGGGGCCCATGGGCTCGTAGTCGGGGTCCTCGGAGTTCTGTGCATCGACGACGTCCGCCATGCGTCGCAATGTCTCGTCGACCTGCTCCCCCGAAACGACACCGTGGCGCAACCAGTTCGCGACGTGCTGGGACGAGATGCGCAGGGTCGCCCGATCTTCCATCAGTCCGACCGAATTGATATCCGGGACCTTCGAGCACCCAACGCCAGCATTCACCCACCGGACGACGTAGCCGAGTAACCCCTGCAGGTTGTTGTCGAGCTCCGACTGAACCTCGTCCGCAGACCAGGAGGGATCCTGCGCGACAGGCACGCGTAGGAGATCGACGACCTCTGCCCGTGCACCTTCGGCTGCGATGCGCTCCTGCTGCTCGGCAACATCGATGCGGTGGTAGTGGGTGGCATGCAGAGTAGCCGCCGTGGGAGACGGCACCCAGGCGCAGCTGGCCCCGGCCAGCGGATGCGCCGCCTTGTCCCGCAGCATGTCCGCCATGCGATCGGGCGCGGCCCACATGCCCTTGCCGATCTGCGCTCGACCCTTGAAGCCCGCCGCCAGACCCACGTCGACATTGCGATTCTCGTAGCTCGAGATCCAGCCCTGGCTCTTCATGTCGGGCTTGCGCACCATGGGTCCGGCATGGGTCGAGGTGCGGATCTCGTCGCCCGTCCGGTCGAGGAAGCCCGTATTGATAAAGCACACGCGATCCTTGGCCACGCGAATGCACTCGGCGAGGGTCAGCGAGGTACGTCGCTCCTCGTCCATGATGCCGATCTTGATGGTGTTGCGCGGCAGGCCGAGCAGATCCTCGACCCGGGTGAAGACGTCCACGGCGAAGGCAACCTCCGCCGGTCCGTGCAGCTTGGGCTTCACGACATAGACCGATCCCGCGCGGGAGTTGATCGCCGTCCCGGTCCGGTCGAGGTCGCGGCAGGCGATGAGAACGGTGAGAAGGGCATCGAGGATGCCCTCGGGGATGGGATTCCCGTCATCGTCGAGGACGGCGTTCGTCATCATGTGGATGCCGACATTGCGCACCATGAGCAGTGACCGCCCGGGAAGCGCCACGGTCGCTCCCGACGGGGACGTTATGGTGAAATCGGGGTTGAGCCTTCGCGTGAACGTCGTCCCGCTCTTGGCGACCTCCTCCTCGAGGTCACCGCGCATCAGGCCGAGCCAATTCCGATAGGACCCGACCTTGTCCTCCGCGTCGACGGTGGACACGGAGTCCTCGAAGTCGATGATGGTGGTGACCGCCGACTCGAGCCTGACGTCACTGATCCCGGCGCGATCGGAGCGCCCCACGACGGTGGAAGGGTCGATCACGATCTCGATGGCGAGGCCGTGGTGGCGCAGCCAGATGCTGGAGGGTTGCCCGGTGTCGCCGGTGTAACCGAGGAAGCAATCAGGGTCGATCAGGCCGCTCACCGTGCCGTCCGACAAGGCGACGCACAGGCGCCCCTCGTCGATCGACAGTGCGACGGCATCGGCATGGGAGCCGGCTGACAGGGGGACGACATCGTCGAGAAACTGCCGGCTCCAGGCGATCACACGCTGTCCGCGCGCCGGGTCGTAGCCGTCGCCGGTCGGGAGATCGCCCAGAGCATCGGTGCCGTAGAGCGCGTCGTAGAGCGAACCCCAACGCGCATTCGCGGCGTTCAGTGCGTAACGCGCGTTCGATACGGGGACGACGAGTTGTGGCCCGGCGACGAGCGCCACCTCGGCGTCGACACCATCGGTCCGGATCTCCTCGACCGGACCCTCCTCCACGAGGTAGCCGATGCCTTGGAGGAAGTCCCGATACTCACGGAGATCGACCACCGCACCCGAACGCTCCAGATGCCAGGCGTCGATGGCCTCCTGTAGGCGGTCGCGCTCGGCGAGGAGCTCGCGGTTGCGCGGACCGAACTCCCTCACCAGGTCAGCCAGTGCCTCCCAGACGAACGGGGCATCGAATCGGGTGCCCGGGGTCACCTCGACCTCGAAGAAGTCGGCCAGGCGGGGGTCGACCCTCAGGCCTGCGCGGATCTCAACCATGGGCTGACCCAATCACGGGGCATGGCCGCCGCGCTGAGGGACCGGGCTCCCCGATACGGCCGGATCATGGGACCCTAGAGGAATGACCGCTGTGGACGACTCCCGCGACATCCGGCTGCTCATCGACCTCGAGCCGGTCGTCGAGGGGGAGCTCAACCGCCACCTGACCATGCACAAGCCGTGGAACCCCCACGACTACGTGCCGTGGGACGAGGGTCGCAACTTCGCCTTCCTCGGCGGAG
>CAZLZC010000244.1:0-2520 GCA_964563825.1 uncultured Actinomyces sp. | reverse complement strand
GAGGCATAGGGCGCAAGCACGCGATCGACGCCTCGCTCGAAGCGACGCGACGCCTCCGAGGAAAGACGGTGACGCCGCGCGGTGCGCGCTACTGGCTCCGCGACGAATCGCGCCGCCTCAAGCACGAGATCGGTCGAGTCGTCATCGATCTCGGTGTGGAGTCCGCCCATGGTGCCCGCGAGACCGATGACGCCCGAGTCATCGCGGATGACGACATCGTCGGGATCGAGCGTCCGGGACACATGGTCCAAGGTCTCCAGCGGCGGTGCCGCCTCTCCCGCCCGTCCGGCGCGCACGGCGCCGCGCAACTTGGCGCCGTCGAAGGCATGCAGCGGCTGGCCGAGCTCGAGCATGACGTAGTTGGTGACATCGACCGCGAGGGACACAGGCCGCATCCCGGACGCGACAAGCCGTCGCTTCATCCAGTCCGGAGTGGCGGCTGCAGGATCGAAGCCGATGATGCGCCGTAGGGTGAAGAGCTCGCACATCTCGGGGTCCTCGACGCCACACGGCCAAGGCGCGGCATCCGCCGCCGGGGCGGGCAGGTCGACGAGGCGTTGACCGGGATCGTCGAAGGGCAGGTCGAATGCCGTGGCGACCTCGCGGGCGACTCCGCGCACCGAAAGGGCATAGCCGCGGTCGGGCGTCACGGCGATGTCGAGCGTCTCCTCGCCTAAGCCCAGCAGCGCGGCGCCGTCATCCCCCACGATGCCCGAATCGAGCACCATGATTCCGTCGTGATCCTCGCCGAGGCCGAGTTCACGCTGCGAGCAGATCATGCCGTCGGACACGTGACCGTAGGTCTCGCGGGCGGTGATGCGGAAGTCGCCGGGAAGGACGGCTCCGGGGAGGGCCACCACGACGTGATCACCCACGGCGAAGTTGCGCGCCCCGCACACGATTCCGCGCACGCCACCGTGCTCGGGCCCCACATCGACCTGGCACCAACGGATCGGCTTCTTGAATTCCGTGAGTTCCTCGATGGCGTCCACTCGGCCGACGATCAGCGGCCCCGCGACATCTCCTCCCGCCGTCTCCACCGACTCGACCTCAAGTCCAGCAGCGATGAGGCGCTCGGCGACCGCGCGGGCGTCGACGTCGGCGGGAAGATCGACCATTTCCCGCAGCCACTCCAGGGGAACGCGCATCAGACCTCCACCCCGAAGGCCCGGCTGAAGCGAATGTCCCCTTCCACCATGTCGCGCATGTCGGTGACACCGTGGCGGAACATCAGTGTCCGCTCCACGCCCATTCCGAAAGCGAATCCGGAGTATCGAGCGGTGTCGATGCCCGCGGCACGCAGCACGCGTGGGTTGACCATGCCGCAGCCACCCCACTCGATCCAGCCTTCACTGGAGCAGGTGCGACACGGCGCTTCGGGATTGCCTACGGACGCGCCGCGGCAGACGAAGCACTGAAGATCGAGCTCGGCGCTGGGCTCGGTGAAGGGGAAGTACGACGGTCGCAGACGAATCTGCACACCCTCTCCGAACATCGCCGCAGCGAGATGCTCCAGCGTGCCCTTGAGGTCGGCCATCGTGATGCCCTCGTCCACCGCGAGCCCCTCGATCTGGTGGAAGACCGGGGTGTGCGTGGCATCGAGCTCGTCTGTGCGAAAGACACGGCCCGGTGCCACGACGTAGATGGGCAGATCGCGGGCGAGCATGGCGCGCAACTGGATGGGAGATGTCTGGGTGCGCAGCACCACACCACTGCGTTCGCTGCCCACGAAGAAGGTGTCCTGCATCGTCCGAGCGGGATGGTCCGGGGGGACGTTCAGCGCGTCGAAGTTGAACCACTCGGCCTCGGCTTCGGGGCCCTCCGCCACCTCATAGCCCATGGCCATGAAGACCTCTGCCATGCGCTCCATGAGCGTCGTAAGGGGATGACGAGCACCCAGACCCGAACGGCGGGTGGGCAGAGTGACGTCGACCGACTCCTCGACGAGGACGCGCGCATCGCGCTCGATCTCCAACCGTGCCAGTCGCGCGTCGAGCGCATCGCGAACGGTCTGTCGTGCGCCCCCCACGCGCTTGCCCGCCTCCGCCTTCGCTGCCGGGGGCAGTGCACCGATCTCCCGATTGGCCAGCGCCAGCGGGGAGCGGTCACCCGCATGCGCCAGTCGCACGACCTTGAGCTCATCCAAGTCTCCTGCCGACTCGATGTCGGCGAGAGCCGCGGCGACCATCGCGTCGATGGCCTCCGGCTCCAGAGTGGACACTGCCACGGGGTCGTAGGGGTTGTTGGGCGCAGACATCTAGTCACCCACGATGCGGCGCACAAGGATCTCGACGTTGTCGTCCACCGGGAGCGACCCATCGAGATGCACCTCGGGATGCTCCGGTGACTCGTACTCCTGGCCGATTCCCGTCATGTTGGGCAGAGTGCCCGACTGGGCCTTGGCGTACAGGCCCTTGGGGTCGCGTGTCGCGCACATCTCCACGGGGGTGTCGACGAACACCTCGATGAAGTCACCGTCGGGGAAGATCTCCCGCGCCGCTCGCCTGTCGGCTCGGAACG
>CAZLZC010000243.1:0-2538 GCA_964563825.1 uncultured Actinomyces sp. | reverse complement strand
ATCACAGCAGCGACCGATCCACGGCCCAGCGCACCGGCTGACCGGTCACCTCGCCGATGAGATCGAAGTCGGAGTCGCAGTGGATGACGGTCAACTCCAGACGTTCGGCGCAGGCAGCGACGAGAAGATCGGGCAGGGCTACTCCCCGGTGACGAGACTTCCCCGCCAGGGTGCCTTGCACCGCCCATGCTCGATTGAAGTCCTCCGCATTCACCTGCACTCGAGGAAGAAGGTCAAGCGCCTGGCCCAGGGAAGAGTGGTCACTCAGATTCGTCGCCGTGAGGCCCATCTCCAGTCGCGTGGGATCGGCCCAGCCGAGCTGACCCTGGCTGATCAGCGGAAGGAGTGCCTCCCGCACCGCTGGGTGATGCCCGAAACGAGAGAGGGCGCTGGTGTCAGCGATGAACTCAGGGCGATTGGCGCCACGCGCGAAGGCGAGCATCCCGATCCAAGGGCTCATGACGTGAGGTCCACTCGAAGAGTGCTGTCGCAGCACGGCGACGCTCCTGAGCGGCGAGCACTTCGCGCAGCGCGGCGTTGACGGTGTCCTTCTTGGTGGAGGTGCCGAGCACTTCGCGCGCAGCCTCGAGGAGGGCGTCGTCGATGTCGACAAGCGTCTTCGCCATAGGGAGCCTCCTCCTCATGGATATATCTTCGGCACACTCTGTATATCTCCGGCTTCTTGCTCCTGTCAACCATGGGCCTATCAAGAACCGGGCGATGGGAGTGGGCAAGCCTCGATCGGCAAGGTGTTTACGTCGTGCGCACATCGCACGGGGGACACCCGCCACCGGCGAGGCAGTCCCGCAGAGCGCCTCCCCCTAGGCTCGCCCTATGTCGCAGAAGGTCGCGCTCATCACGGGGATCACCGGGCAGGACGGCTCCTACCTGGCGGAGCAGCTGCTCGACAAGGGCTACGTCGTCCACGGCCTGATCCGGCGTTCGTCGACCTTCAACACCGACCGCATCGAGCACCTCTACAAGGATCCCCACGATCCCGAAGCGCGGCTCTTCCTGCACTACGGCGACCTCACCGATGGTTCACGTTTGGTCACTCTGCTCGAGCGCGTGGAGCCCACGGAGGTCTACCACCTGGGTGCACAGTCTCATGTGCGCGTGAGCTTCGACGAGCCGGAGTTCACCGGCGACGTGACAGGGCTCGGGACGACGCGACTGCTCGAGGCGCTGCGCATGTCGGAAGTACCGGCGCGCTTCTACCAGGCATCCAGCTCGGAGATGTTCGGCGCGACCCCGCCCCCACAGAACGAGAACGCATTCTTCTACCCCCGCAGTCCCTATGCCGCGGCGAAGGTCTACTCCTACTGGATGGTGCGCAACTACCGCGAGGCCTATGGCCTCTTCGCCTGCAACGGCATCCTCTTCAACCACGAGTCCCCGCGCCGCGGCGAGACCTTCGTGACACGCAAGATCACCATGGCGGTCGCTCGGATCGCCGCTGGCCTGCAGAGCGAGCTCTATCTCGGCAATCTCGATGCGCGCCGCGACTGGGGCTACGCCCCCGAATACACCGACGCCATGTGGCGGATGCTCCAGGCCGATGAGCCTGCTGACTATGTCGTCGCGACCGGCACGAGCTACTCCGTCGGCGACTTCGTGCGCATGGCATTTGAGCACGCCGGCCTGGACTGGGAGAAGCACGTGAAGTTCGATCCCCGCTACCTGCGCCCGACCGAGGTCGACGACCTCATCGGCGACGCGAGCAAGGCAAAGGAGCTACTCGGCTGGCAGGCCCAGACCTACACCCCCGAGCTGGTCAAGATCATGGTCGACGCCGACCGGGCTCGCCTAGGCGCCTAGCGGGGCTGTCGCGACTGCCAGGGGTCGATGACCTCTAGGCCGAGGTCACTGAAGTCGTCGACATTGCGCGTGGCGATCGCTGCGCCACGAGATATGCACACGGCAGCGATTTGAGCGTCGAATCCTGAAATCGGTCGACCGATGCTTTCGCGATGAGCCACCACCGTCGCGTACTCCTGCGCTGAATGCGCATCAAATGACCAGATGAGTTCCTTCAGTCCACTGAAGACTCCCTCCGCCGCAGCGGATAGAGCCACCTTGCGAGCGCCGTCGCTGAGTCGCGCCAGTCCGACTCGGATCTCAGCGATGTTGATGGCGGTGGTGGCGAGGGATCCCAGCGGCTGCCCACTCACCCACGCGATCACGGTGAGTTCAGGGTCAGGGCGCATCAACTCCGAGATGACGTTGGTATCGACGACGATCACGGGGCGAACTCTGCGCTTCGCGCCGCCTCTGCCCTTCGGGGAAGGTCGAGATCGACCCCGCCCACGGCCGCGCAGGACTCGCGGAGGTCCATAAGCCAATTGGCGGCAGGTTCCACTGCGGCGGAGAGGATTTCGCGCGCCTCGGCCTCCATGGAGCGGCCGTTACGCGCCGCGCGGAGACGCAGACGGTCGCGAACGCCGTCATCGATATTCCGGATACTGAGGTCTGCCACAGTGCTAGCAATGCTAGCACGCTGCGTCCAACACCCCACCTAGGTGTACCACCATATGAATT
>CAZLZC010000242.1:0-2554 GCA_964563825.1 uncultured Actinomyces sp. | reverse complement strand
CCGACTACGTCGCCAACGTCGCATCTGACAACGCGGGCCTGGAGACCTCCGCGGTGATCGAGGGGACCATGTCGGGCACCGTGCTCATCGGTGCGAGTCGCGAGCGCGTGGGCTTCGACAAGACCCTCGACTGGGCCGTCGTACGCCGACTCGCGCGCCAGGCGATCGAGATCTTCCCCTTCCTGGCCGAGGTGCAGTTGCTACGCACGTACGGCGGCTTCCGTCCCTACTGCCCTGACCACCTCCCCGTCATCGGCCCTGACGCGCGCGCTCCCGGTCTGCTGCATGCGTGCGGGCACGAGGGTGCCGGCATCGGTCTCGCAGCTGCGACCGGCGTCCTGATCGCGGAGTCGATCATCGGAGCCTCGACATCTCTCGACCTCGCCCCCTTCGCTCCCGAGCGATTCGAGGTGAGTCGTGTCCTCTGAGATCAGCTTCACCCTCGATGGCGTGCCGATGACGGCTGCGGAGGGCCAGAGCATCGCTGGCGTCCTCATTGGCAGCGGGATCATGTCGTGGCGCCGCACGCGCTTTGACGATCAGCCTCGCGGGGTCTTCTGCGGGATCGGTGCCTGCTTCGACTGCCTCATCACCGTCAACGACGAGCCCAATGTGCGCGCCTGCCTTGCGCAGGTGCGCGAAGGCGATCGCGTGGCGCGTCAGGAGGGCACCGGCTACGACGCGCGCGAACTTTGGGTGGAAAGTGCCCCAGGAGGGCCGATTCCACCCAAAGTTCCCACTGACGGAGTCGGATCATGAGTGACGTGGCCGTGATCGGCGCAGGTGCCGCAGGAGTGGCAGCGACCGTGGTCGCCGCGCGCTCGGGATGTCGGGCCACGCTCATCGACACGGGCGACCGACCGGGCGGCCAGTACTACCGCGGTGCAGATATGTCATCCCTGCCCGCATCAGGCCTGTCCTACGCCGCCCTCGCGGGAGATCTCGATCGCCTCATCGCTGCCGGTGCGGTCGACTACCGCCCCCGCACCACTGCCTACGCACTCGAGCGTGAGACCGAGCAACTCCTGGTGCGCACGCGGGGCGATGATCGGCACCGCGGTGACGTCGATGTCGTGAGCGCCGGCACCGTCATCCTCGCGACCGGCGCCTTCGACCGACCGCTGCCCTTCCCCGGCTGGACCCTCCCCGGCGTGATGACGGGCGGTGGCGCGCAGTCACTGGTCAAGGGCCAGGGAGTGCTGCCCGGTCGACGCGTTGTCGTCGCGGGCACGGGGCCGTTCCTGCTCGCTGTCGCCGCCACCCTGCTCGAGCACGGTGCCGACGTGGCTGCGGTGGTCGAGGCCAACGATCCCGTGATGGGAAGTCTTCGCCAGATGCGCGGTCTCACAGCCGGGCTCGGCAAGACCGGTGACCTCACTCGCTTCCTCAGCGCACTGGCGCGCCACCGGGTGCCCTACCTGCGCCGCCACCGCATTGTCGAGGCGGTGGGAGACGACCGCGTCACCGGCGTGCGCGTTGCGCGCGTGGATGCGGACTGGCATCCCCTCCCGGGGACCGATCGCGCGATCGAGTGCGATGCCGTCTCCGTGGGCTTCGGCTTCGTCGCGCAGCTCGATCTCGCCGCGCAGGTAGGGGCGCGCATGGTGCGCGGAGCTGATGGCGGACTAGCAGTGCACGTCGACGGTGATCAGGTGACGTCGGTGCCCGGTCTCCTCGCGGCCGGGGAGACGACGGGTATCGGCGGTGTCGACGCTGCCCGTGTCGAGGGTCTCGTCGCGGGAGCGACAGCGGCTAGGCGGTCAGGGCGAGGCAGCGCTCTGTCGGCGTCCGCGCTCGACGGGGCACGCCGCGATGTGGCCCGCTGGCGGCGTTTCGCAGCGAGCCTGCACGCCACCTTCCCCGTGCGCACCGGCTGGGTCGACAGCGTTCGCGAGGACACTCTCGTGTGCCGCTGCGAGGAGGTGCCGGTGTCGCGCGTGCGCGAGGCGGTGGCACTCGGTGCTCGCGACGCCCGCACGGTCAAGCTGCTGAGCAGGGCCGGCATGGGCTGGTGCCAGGGGCGCATGTGCGCCGCAGCGGTCGATGGCCTGTGCGGATTCGATGACATCTCCTCGCTCCAGGGAGCGTCGTACCGACCGGTCGCGGTGCCCGTGCCCCTGGGCGCGCTCGCGGCCGAGGCAGTGGAAGGGTGACCCCGTGACATCCGTGCGATTCCTCGACGAGAAGGCGACCTACGCCGCAGCGACCATCGGTCAGTGCGCCGATGCGCTCGAGGTCGCACTGCGTGCAGGCCTTCCCGGTGAGCCCGATCCCGCGCGCATCTTCGTCAACCTGCCCCCTGGTGAGCTGCTGCTCATGCCGAGCCGCGTGACGGGGACCCCCACCGTCAAGATCGTCACCATCCACCACGATGCCGATCGTCCGGACCCGCGCATCAAGGGCGTGCATGTCGTCTTCGACCCGGTGTCGCTCGCGCCCACGGTGATCATGGACGCTGCCGCGCTCACCGTGATGCGCACGACCGCCGTGAGCATCGCTGCACTGCGCATGATCGCCAAACCCGACTGCGACACCCTCGTCGTCTTCGGCGCCG
>CAZLZC010000241.1:0-2624 GCA_964563825.1 uncultured Actinomyces sp. | reverse complement strand
CTCTCATGTGGGCCAGTCTTGACGCCAACGCGCGCATCCTCTACGAGGACGACACTGCCACCCCATACGGACCCGCGATCCCGTCGATGATCGTCACCGTCAACCAGGTCGGCTAGATCGGCGACCACGCCTCTGCGCCCGTGCACCGTCCTCACAGGCAGTCATGGTCGGAGGTTTGGCGAACGCCATGCACTCGCCGTGTCCCATGCCAGGATGGCGCTATGTCTGTCAGTCTCGAAGGTAATCCCGGCTGCTCAGCGCTCGGGCACCTCTATCGCATGAACGATGAGCGCCGCGTCTGCATCACGTGCGGGCACGTAGAGCAGCCTGCAGACACCGAGTCCGACTCAGCGAGCGAGGGCTGACATGGGATTCGATCGGCTCCTGGCGGATCAGGTCGTGCTGGTGAGCGGGGGCACCACGGGCGTCGGAGCTGCAACAGCGATCGCGGCCGCCGCAGCGGGAGCGTCCGGCGTCGTCATCACCGGACGCAGGCCCGAGACGGCCGCGGCAACGCTGGAGCGCATCCGAGCTGCAGGAGCTGATGCGCGCTACGTCCAAGCGGATGTCGCAGAGGTCGATCAGGCGATCGCATCCGTGGAGAGCACCATCGCGGAATTCGGCCGCATCGACTGCCTCGTCAATGCGGCTGCCGTCGTCGATCGAGGGACTCTCCTGGAGACGACCCCCGAATTCTTCGACTGGCACGTCGCGGTCAACCTGCGAGCACCCTTCTTCACCATGCAGGCGGCGGTCAAGGACATGCTTTCCCGAGGGGCACCCGGGAGCATCGT
This sequence comes from uncultured Actinomyces sp., assembly GCA_964563825.1. Taxonomy (GTDB): domain Bacteria; phylum Actinomycetota; class Actinomycetes; order S36-B12; family S36-B12; genus Mxb001. The sequence goes on along the minus strand of CAZLZC010000241.1, from coordinate 1,830 downwards.
CAACGTCCTATCGACCTCGATGCATGTGGGCCAGACGATCCTCGCCGCCTACGTCGCAAGCAAGGGTGGGCTCGCGCACGTGACCAAGAACGCTGCTCACGCGCATCGCTTCGATCGCATTCGGATCAACGGCCTCAACATCGGATGGACGATCACCGAGGGTGAGGATGCGGTTCAGCGCAGGGCGCACGGCGCGACAGATGGCTGGTACGAAAAGGCAGCAGCGAAGATGCCCATGGGCAAACTCGGTCAGCCCGACGAGATCGCCGACTTCATTGTGTTCCTGATGTCGGAGCGCTCCGGCGTCGTCACCGGCTCCATCATCGACTGGGACCAGAACGTCATCGGCGCCCTCGACTGAGGGGCCCCTTGCCGCCCCTGATTAGTCGACGAACTTGAGCATCTGGCGGTGCAGGCCCCCGCCCAGATAGACCGTCTTCAGCTCGCCACGAACTCCGACATAGGCACCCGTGCCGCCGGTGATCGCGATGACGGTCCGCTTGCCCGGCTTGAGGTAGGGGCCGTCCATCATGTACTTGCTGACACCCTCGGCGATCACCTGGCCGTCAGCGAACTCAAAGACAAGGGTGCGGTAGCGCACTTCCACGCCGGGGCGATCCTTGGCACCGTGGCGGCGCTGCGCTCCAAAGAGCATGCCGATCTTGCGACCCTTGTCATCGCGAAGCACGGCTTCGTAGATGCGCTCGATAACCACACCGTCGATGACGATGCTGTCCACGACCACGGGCGCGCCCTGGTCCAGGACCATGTCCCAGTCGCTCGGCGCGGCAGTGGCAGCAGGAGCCGCCACAAGGGCGGATGCGGCGAGGCCCGCGGATGCGACGAGGACGACGAGTTGCTTCTTCATGGCTCTCCCTAAGCTTTGGAGATAAACCTACACATTGCTGGCTGCGCGAAGTGAGAGTCCCTTCGGCACTCCTCCTGGCGGCTTGGTCGAGCCCACATCAGGTGTGCTTGTGGTACTTTAGCCGTGTGAGTGGGACACGGACCATTGTTGTGGGAGATCGTGGGCGCCTCGTACTCCCTGCCGACATCCGAGAGCGCGTCGGCATTGGCGAAGGGACCGAACTCATCGTTCTCGAAACCCCCGACGGGCTCGCGCTCCTCACCCGCGAGCAACTCAAGCGCCGCGTCCGCTCGGAGTTGGCCGGCCCGAGTTTGGTCGCGGATCTCATCGAGGAGCGACGTACTGCCGCCAAGGCCGAAGGCGCATGACGGTCCTCGACGCTTCCGCCCTATTGGCCTATGTCCAGGGTGAGCCCGGAGAAGATCGTGTCGAGGACGCCCTCGCCACCGGCACGGCCGCATGCGGAACTGCGAACTGGTCCGAAGTCGCACAGCAGCTCCACGCTCGCCGCGGGCGATGGGATCTCGCCCGCGCACTGCTCCTCAGCTTCGACCTGAAGGTGGAGCCGGTGACGCTCCACGACGCCGAACGTGCAGCTGAGCTCTGGGAACCACGTTCGGGCCTCTCGCTCGGAGATCGCCTCTGCCTCGCGCTAGGCGAGCGTCTCGGCGAGGAGATCCTCACCGCGGATCAGGCCTGGGCAGGCCGTCCCGGAGTTCAACTCATCCGCTGACTTCAGGCGGCCGGCATCGCGCAAGCAGGCGTGCCGCCAGGCAGGCGGTCACGGTTCAGCGCGATCCATCGATAGACCCGATCGGCAACCCAGGCCACCCCCGGAGCATCACCGATGGCACCCAGTGCGGCCCAGGGCTGGGGCGCCACACGCAGCATCTGCATCACCGCGCGGCTGCCGGAGTAGACGCGGCGATCCGCCGTGACGAACTGCACGGCCGTGGTGCACT
>CAZLZC010000240.1:0-2629 GCA_964563825.1 uncultured Actinomyces sp. | reverse complement strand
CGACCCACCATGAAGCCGGAGATGTTCTGCAGGAAGACGAGCGGGATGCCGCGCTGGTCGCAGAGCTCGATGAAGTGCGCGCCCTTTTGCGCGGACTCGGAGAAGAGGATGCCGTTGTTGGCCACGATGCCCACGGGGTGGCCGTGCAGGCGCGCGAAGGCGGTGACCAGGGTCGTGCCGTACTCCTCCTTGAACTCCGTGAAGTCACCCCCGTCCACCAGGCATGTGATGACATCTCGCACGTCGTACGGCGTGCGGGGATCGACCGGCACGATGTCGAGCAGGTCCTCGATGGGTCGGCCGGGCTCACGCGACTCCGTGCGGACCCAGGCCTCTGCTGATGCCGGAGGCAGGGTTGCGACGATCTCTCGGACGATCCGCAGCGCGTGGGCATCATCGTCGGCGAGGTGGTCCACTACGCCCGACGTGCGCGCGTGCAGCTCTCCCCCGCCGAGCTCCTCGGCCGTGACGATCTCGCCGGTTGCCGCCTTCACCAGGGGTGGGCCACCGAGGAAGATCGTCCCCTGCCCGCGGACGATGACGGTCTCATCGCTCATGGCCGGCACATACGCCCCGCCTGCTGTGCAGGAGCCCAGCACCGCGGCGATCTGCGGGATGCCCATCGCCGACATCGTCGCCTGGTTGTAGAAGATGCGGCCGAAGTGATCGCGGTCAGGGAAGACATCGTCCTGCATCGGCAGGAAGGCACCGCCGGAGTCGACAAGATAGATGCAGGGCAGGAGGTTGTCGCGAGCGATCTCCTGCGCCCGCAGATGCTTCTTCACCGTCAACGGGTAGTAGGTGCCGCCCTTGACCGTCGCGTCGTTGGCGATGATCACGCACAGGTGCCCACTCACCTGCCCGATGCCCGCGATGACGCCAGCGGCGGGCGCATCCCCGTCGTAGAGGTCCTCGGCTGCCAGCGGGGCGATCTCGAGGAACGCCGTGCCGTCGTCGAGCAGGGCTTCGACGCGATCGCGAGGCAGTAGCTTGCCGCGCTCCAGGTGCCGCTCCCGAGCGGCATCGGGTCCGCCACGCGCCGCACGTGCCCGACGGGCCGACAGCTCATCCAGCAGGGGTCCGAACGCCGTCGTCACCGCGACTCCGATCGTAGATTAACGATCGTTCACTCTACTCGCCCGCGGGTGCCTGGGCAAGGGCGGAGCGGGCCATGCCTTGAAGCAGGGTCGTCATGTCGGGGCGCGAGAGCCGAGCGCTGTGCGGGGTGGAGTTGATGAGGCCGAATGTCGCGTGGACTGCGGCACGGCCGCGATCCTCCGACACCTGAGGACGCTCAGCGACGAGGGCGCGCACCCACAGGTCGACGTACTGCGCCTGATAGCGCCGCACGGCACGACGCTCCTCGTCTGGGACGGCGGCGAGATCGCGCGCCTGCACGTCGATGAGGTCGGGGTGATCGAGTGCGAAGTCGACGTGGAAGGCGATGAGGCCCTCGAGGGAGCCGGCACGCTCACGCCCACCTTCGAGAAGTCGCTGACTGATGTCGACGAGCATGGCCGACAGGATCGACTCCTTGCGCGGGAAGTAGCGGTACAGCGCCGGTCCGGAAATGCCCACCGCAGCACCGAGCTCATCGATCGACACTCCGTGGAATCCGTCACGAGCGAAGAGTCGAGCGGCGACAGCCAGGATCTCTTCGCGCCGGTCCTCGCGCGTGGAGGTCACGAGATCCCGAGGACGTGCACGAGCACCCGGGCCGCGCGTCCCCCCGACTCCAGCGCCACGGACGTGGCTCCGGGCACATCGACGTCATCGAGCAGACGGCGGATGACCTCCGCCTCCGCGGCGGGGTCGTCCTCGCGACGGCCCGCAGCGGCATGGAGCGCATCGAGCCTGCCCTCTGCCGCGTCCAGCTGCGACGGCTCGTAGTCCCAGGCTTCCCACCAGCGCCGATCCAGGATCATCATGCGAATCGCAGCTCCGCGATGCTCCTTGAGCAGATCCGCGACGAGCACGAGATTGCCCGTCGACTTCGCCATCTTCTCGCCACCGATGCGCACGGTGCCGACGCGCATCCAGCTGCGGGCAAAGGGCGCGACGCCCGTGGCCGCCTCCGCCTGGGCAGCCTCATAGGCGTGGTGCGGGAAGGCGAGGTCGGCACCCCCGGCATGGATGTCGAGGCTGGAGCCATAGGTGTCGAGCACCATGGCGGTGCACTCCGCATGCCAGCCGGGACGGCCCTGGCCCCAGGGACTCGGCCACGCGGGATCGGCCCCATGGGAGGCGCGCCACACGGGCACGTCCACGGGCGACTCCTTCGCGCTGTCATCGAGGTCTTCGCCGAATTCGGTGAGTGCTCCAGCGACCTCGGCCTCGGAAAGGCCCGATGCGGCCACAGCCGCGCTGCCTCGGAAGTAGACGGTGCCGTTCACCTCGTACGCCGCTCCCCGGTCGAGCAGTGCCTGCGCGAGCCGTACGACGCTGCCGATGTGCTGATGGGCTCGAGGCTCGTGTTCGGGTCGGCGTACACCCAGGTGCGACATGTCATGGTCGAAGTCGTACTGGTGGATCGCAGCGAACTCGTCGTACGGCGAGCCCGCACGCCGCGCAGCTTCGGTGAGCACATCGTCGACGTCGGTGATGTTGCGCGTGACGATGGGCTGGAGAT
>CAZLZC010000239.1:0-2650 GCA_964563825.1 uncultured Actinomyces sp. | reverse complement strand
AGGCAATCCGCGTCCCGCAGCGCAGGCACGGCCGCCCCGCTCGCCCGTAGACGTAGTGCTGCTCGCGCAGATTGCCCGTGGATGCCTGCGCACCCCGGGTGCGGTTGGCCCGCATGAGCCGGCGCCCTGAATCGATAAGCGCGGTGAGGTCGGGAATCGACGCGATGGGCGCCTGCGGTGGGATACCGCGAAGGAAGAGCGTCTCGCTCACGTAGATGAGTCCGAAGCCGGCAACGATCGACTGGTCCAGCAGCGCATCACCGATGGCGCGGTCGGGCTGGGCGAGGAGTGCGTCGACGATGGAGTCGATCGCCACATCGTCGTCGAGGATGTCCGGTCCGAGGCGGCCAAGCAGCGCTTCCTCGCCCCGGGCATCGAGGAGCTCGATGACGGGGAGGCGGTAGCCCACGGCCTGCCATTCATCAGTGGTGAGCACCGCGCGCACCTGCCATGTGGGACCGCCCTTCCAAGGTCTGCCGGGCCGGTAGAGGTGCCACGTGCCGTCCATGCGGAAGTGGGTGTGCAGGCTGACATCGCTGCCCAGGCGGAAGAGCAGGTGCTTGCCGTAGGCCCGCACGGACTCCACGGTGCGCCCCGCGAGGTCGACGGTGGCCAGGCTGGGCACGCGCAGATCGGCAGACTGCAGGGTGGCGCCGCCGAGGCAGGCATCGAGGCGTCGCGCCGCGAGCCAAACGGTGTCGCCTTCAGGCATGCACCGATTCTGTCCCCTCGGCGGGGACCTTGGGCTCCCGCCGCACGGTGCGCACCACGAAGGTGATCGCGGCGGCACTCGCCGAGAGGAGGACGGCGTACACGGTCCACCACACCACCGGGTCGGCATTGACCGCCGTCAGGATGAGGCGGGCATTGAGCAGCAGGATGAAGCAGCCCACTACGACGCCCAGGATGCGCGGGTTGAGGAAGCGCACGAGCCACGCGGCGAACGGTGCCGCGATAACCCCGCCGATGAGCAGTGCGAGGACGATGCCGAGGTCGATCCCGGCCGTGCCGAGCCCGAGGAGGAAGCCGAGGCTGGCGGCGAGGGCGACGATGAACTCCGCCGTATTGACGGTGCCGACCACGCGCGCGGGCGTCAGGCGCCCGTCGGCAAGGAGTGTGGGTGTCGTCACCGGACCCCAACCTCCGCCGCCCGTCGCATCGACGAAGCCGCCGACCAGTCCGAGCGGGATCATGAGGCGGTTGCCCGGAGTGCCGGGCTTGCGGCGCGGAGCGCGGCCCATGACGAATCGGATGACGATGTAGATGCCGAGGATGAAGAGCAGCGTGCCGGTGAAGGGGAGCGCGGCTTTGGCGGACAGGTTAGACAGCACTGTCGCGCCGGCGAAGGCTCCGACGGCTCCGGGAAGGCCGATGCGGCGTACGCCGGCCCAGTCGACATTGCCGAAGCGCGCGTGGGCCGCACCCGACGCCGCGGCGGTGCCGAGCTTGGCCAGGTGGACCGAGGCTGAAGCGAGGGCCGGGGACAACCCGAGGGCGAGCAGCAGGGTGGTGGAGGTGACTCCGAAGCCCATGCCGAGAGCGCCGTCGATGAACGATGCACCGAAGCCTGCGAGGGCGATGAGGATGAGGCCGGTCATGGGTCTCCGTCCGTGGGGACCCTGGGGAAGGGCCCTATTGTCACCTGTGTTAGGTGACAATAGCACAGGGCGGGGAGGGTGCCCGCGAGGACGGGCAACGGCGAGTCGGGCCTACTGCCAGGCGGCGGGATCGTCGGTGAGCTTGCGCACCCGGGCCGGGAGGTGGGCCTCGACGACGTCGGCGAGGCTGACCGCTTCGAGGATCTGCCGCTCGGCCGCCCTTAGGGCGATGAGCACCTGGGGGAGCCCGGAGGCAGCCCCCGTGTAGTGGAGATCCTCGGGCCGGGTACCGGCCACATTGGTGAGAGCCCCGTCGATCGCGCGAATCACGTTGGCGAGGGAGATGTCGGCAGCCGGTCGGGCGAGCGTCCAGCCGCCGTCGGGTCCGCGCCGGGCGCGCACGATGCCCGCCTTGCGCAGCTCGGCCAGGATCGCTCCGAGGTAGGACGTGGGGATGTCCTGGCGCTTCGACAGCTCATCCGTGGTGATGGGGCCGTCGGGGGACGCGGCCAGCTCGAGTGCTGCGCGCAGGGCGTAGTCGGTTCGCCCCGGCAGTCGCATACCGCGAGCATAGGCGGTGGGCAGCTCCTAGTGGCGCAGGCGCAGCCCGCTCGGCGTACGCGCGAATCCAGCCTCGCTGAGGGCGGCGATGCGCCCATCGTCGGCGGGCACGTCGGTCACGTCGAGCCCGTCGATGCGCTGGAGCGTGACGGATTCCGATGTCAGCGCGCGGGCCAAAGACATGGCTGCCGCGCCCAGCATGACCGGATCGTCACCCCACGTGAGGAGCGAGCGGCGACCGCGAGCGAGGTAGAGCACCGGACCGCGATCACCGAGGGTCACCCATGCGCCCGCTGTGCGACTGGGCCGCGTCGCAGCCTCGGGCCAGGACAGCAGCGCGCCGTACGGCTGCGCGGGGTCGGCTGCCGCAAGAGTGCGCGCCTCGTTGCGGGGGGTGAGTGCGCGCAGCATGTCGAGGGCGCCGGGGAGAGCGAATTGCGCGGCACCCTGGCCTTCGAGGGCGTAGACGCGTCGGCAGCGACCGGCCTCTT
>CAZLZC010000238.1:0-2682 GCA_964563825.1 uncultured Actinomyces sp. | reverse complement strand
ACAAGGACTGCGAGTGGGCCGCGGGCGCCTTCGGCATGCTCGGCCTGGAGACCGCATTCCCCGTAGTGATGGAGACGATGGTGACGCCCGGACGCCTCGGCTGGCGCGATGTCGCCGATCGCATGTCGGTGCGTCCCGCGCGGATCGGGCGCCTCGACGACCAGGGGCGGCCGATCGCCGTGGGGGAGCCCGCGCACCTCGTGGTCGTCGATCCCGATGCGGTGTGGGACGTCGATCCTTCGCGCTCACCCTCGCGCAGCGCCAACACCCCCTTCCTCGGTCGCCAGATGAGCGGGGCTGTCGTGCACACGCTCCTGCGGGGGCGTCCGACCGTCATCGACGGAGCCCTCGCATGATCGGGAAGCTCCTTGCCGTCGAGCCGGTGTCGGCGCCGGTGACCCAGTGGCCGATGCGGATCCTGCTCGTCCTGGTCGTGCTGGGAGTCATCGCCCTGGTCCTGCTCGGGATGCGCGCGGGCTGGCTGCGCCGCGCCCGCGGTCAATCGGATATCGCCGAGCCGCTGCTTCCTCCCGATGTGCTCGCGGACGCGACGACCGAGCCCGTGCGGGGCGTCTTCCTCGGGTCCACCCAGCACGGAGACTGGCTGGACCGGATCGTCGTACACGACCTCGGCGTGCGCAGTCGGGCGACGGCCGAGGTCGGATCCGCGGGGATCGCCCTGCGTCGTGAAGGCGCTCGCGATGTCTACATCCCAGGCGAGTGCGTGCGCGGCACGGGGATGGCCCGCGGCATCGCGGGCAAGGCCTACGAGCGCGATGGGGTCCTCATCATCACCTGGGACCTGGGTGGCAGGCTTGTGGACACCGGCTTCCGGGCCGATGTCGCCGAGGAGCAACTGATCCTCCGCGACGCGATCCTCGGCCTCATGGCTGACCAGGGACGAGCAGGAGAGGGGATCCGATGACATCGCCTGCTGTCCTCGTGCTCGAAGACGGCCGCATCTTCCGCGGCCAGTCCTTCGGTGCCGTGGGTGAGACGCTCGGAGAGGCGGTCTTCTCCACCGGGATGACCGGCTATCAGGAGACCCTGACGGATCCGTCCTACCGCGGCCAGATCGTCGTCATGACCTCACCGCACGTGGGCAACACCGGCATGAACGACGAGGATCCCGAGTCGCGTCGCATCTGGGTCTCGGGCTACGTCGTGCGCGACCCCTCGCCGGTCGCCTCCAACTGGAGGGCGAGCCGCAGCCTGGAGGACGACCTCATTGCCGCCGGCGTCGTCGGCATCTGCGATATCGATACCCGCGCCCTCACGCGTCACCTGCGTGACCGCGGTGCCATGCGCGTGGGGATCTTCAGTGGTGCCTCGGCCGAGGCACCGGAGGCCGACCTTGTCCAGCACGTCCTCGCCGCACCGCCCATGGCGGGCTGCGATCTCACCGGCGACGTCACGGTGTCTGAGTCGTACGTCGTTCCGGCGATCGGCGAGGAGAGATTCGTCGTCGCGGCGGTGGACCTCGGCATCAAGTCGATGACTCCGCATCGGATGGCCGAGCGTGGCATGACCGTGCATGTGCTGCCTGCAGACGTCACCGCCGAAGAACTGCTGGCTCGCGGTCGTGACGGAGTGTTCTTCTCCAATGGCCCGGGTGACCCTGCGGTGGCCGATCACGCCGTGTCGCTCGTGCGCGCAGCACTGGAGGCTGGCCGCCCGGTGTTCGGGATCTGCTTCGGCCACCAGATGCTTGGTCGCGCGCTGGGTTTCGGCACCTACAAGCTGCGCTTCGGGCATCGCGGCATCAACCAGCCGGTCCAGGACCTCGCGACAGGCCGTGTCGCCGTCACGGCGCACAACCACGGCTTCGCCGTCGATGCGCCCGTGGGCGAGATCATCGACACGCCGTTCGGGCGGGTCGAGGTGAGTCACGTCTGCCTCAACGACGGCGTCGTCGAGGGTCTGCGCTGCCTCGATGTCCCGGCGTTCAGCGTGCAGTACCACCCCGAAGCGGCAGCGGGTCCACACGATGCCGCGGACCTCTTCGACACCTTCGCTGCATTGATGTCGGAGCGCGCTCATGCCTAGGCGCGAGGACATCTCCTCGGTCCTCGTCATCGGCTCGGGCCCGATCGTGATCGGCCAGGCGTGCGAGTTCGACTACTCCGGCACCCAGGCGTGCCGCGTGCTCAAGGCCGAGGGCATCCGCGTCATCCTCGTCAACTCCAATCCGGCGACGATCATGACCGACCCGGAGGTCGCCGATGCGACCTATGTCGAGCCCATCACGCCCGCCTACGTCGAGCGCATCATCGAGCGTGAGCGGCCCGACGCTCTGCTCGCGACCCTCGGTGGCCAGACGGCTCTCAACACGGCCATGGCCCTGCACCGCTCGGGTGCCCTCGAGCGCTACGGCGTGGAGCTCATCGGCGCTGATGTGGACGCCATCGAGCGCGGTGAGAACCGCGAGCTCTTCCGCGGGATCGTGGCGGACGTGGGCGCCGAGAGCGCGCGCTCGGCGATCTGCCACAGCATCGACGACTGCCTGGCTGCGGTCGTCTCGCTCGGGTACCCGGTCGTCGTGCGCCCGTCCTTCACGATGGGTGGAGCAGGATCCGGCATCGCCTACGACGAGGCCGACCTGCTGCGCATCGCCGGGACAGGCTTGCAGGCGAGCCCCACGCACGAGGTCCTCCTCGAGGAGTCCATCATCGGATGGAAGGA
>CAZLZC010000237.1:0-2739 GCA_964563825.1 uncultured Actinomyces sp. | reverse complement strand
AGGTTGAAACGCTCGAGGAGCGCCATGGCGCGCTCCCGGTTCTTCTTCTCCTGAGCCCTCCAGGTGAAGGGGAACACTGAGGCAACCATGCTCTCGCCGGTCTGGCCGCTGGCGCCGAGGAGCATGTTGTCCATGACCGTGAGGCGGGACAGGCTCTTGGTCAGCTGGAAGGTGCGCACCATGCCCTTACGAGCGAGGCGGTGCGGTGCGGTGTTGGTGATCGTGACACCTGCGAAGGACCACGTGCCGGCGTCGGCCTTGTCGAACCCGCTGAGCACATTGAAGAAGGTCGACTTGCCCGCACCGTTAGGCCCGATGAGGGCGGTGATGGCGCCCTTCTGAATCTCGACGTGGGTCACATCCACCGCGACGAGGCCGCCGAAGTGGCGGTTGACACCGTCGGCGATCAGCAGGGGCTCGGGCTTAGGCGCCCCTGGCTCAGGGGAAACAGTTGCAAGTGCGGAGACGGCCTGGGCCGCGATCTCACCGGGCATCGAGGGCCAACTCCTTCTTGTCTCCGAGGATCCCCTGAGGGCGGAAGATCATCAGCAGCATGAGCCCGACACCCACCAGGATGAAGCGGATGGGGCCGACCTGAGTGGGCTCGAGGAAGGTGATGGTGCCGTTGTCGATGAGCAGGAGCAGGAACTGCTCGATGAAGACCAACAGGAACCAGAAGATGAGCGCGCCGATGACCGGTCCCATGACGCGGGCCGCACCGCCCAGGATGAGGATGGTGTAGCAGAAGAACGTGAAGGCGGGCACGAACGAGTCGGGCTGGACCGACTGCTTGGCCACCGCCCAGAAGATGCCGCCCAAGGTGCCGAAGAGGCCGCCGAGGATGAGGGCCTGCATCTTGCGCAGGTAGGTGCTCTTGCCGAGCGAGCGCACCGCATCCTCGTCCTCGCGGATGCCCTTGAGGACACGGCCCCACGGGCTGCGCATGAGCGCCCAGGTGAGGAGGAGGAGCAACGCGATGACGACCCAACCCACGGTGACGACCCAGACGTCGTTGCGGGTGTAGCTCAGCGGACCGAAGTCGAACCGGTCCTGCTGGGGGAAGGGATTGATGGCGTAGAACTCCTCGCCCATCTTGCCGTTGATGCCCTGCGCTCCACCCAGGGCATCGGTGGACTTGAAGACGAGGCGAATGATCTCGCCGGCCGCGATGGTGACGATGGCAAGGTAGTCGGCACGCAATCGGAGTGTGGGTACGCCGAGGATCAGTGCAAGGACGACGGACAAGAGGAGCGCGTAGATAATCGCCACCCAGAGATTGGGCACGAAGGCGCTGCCCTGCCACTGGACCATGAAGACGCCGATGGCGTAGGAGCCGACGGCCACGAAGGCGATCTGGCCGAAGTTGAGCAGGCCTGTGTATCCGAACTGGATGTTGAGGCCCATGGTGGCGAGCAGGTAGATGATCGCCGTGACCCCAATGGCCTGAGAGATGGCCTGCGTGAGGACGAATCCCATGTCCATGTCAGCCCACCCTCTCCGGTCGACCGAGCAGTCCTTGCGGTCGTATCAGTAGAAGCACGATCATGAGAAGGAGCGCCGAGGCGGTCTTGAGTTCCGGTGGCACGATGAGCGTGCTCAGCTGCACGGTGATCCCCACCACGAACGACCCGAGGATCGCACCGCTGATGGTGCCGAGGCCGCCGAGGACCACCGCGGCGAACAGCGTGAGCAGGAGGAACTGGCCCATCGTCCACACGACGTTCTGCGTCATGCCGAGGAAGACGCCCGCGTAGGCGGCCAGCAGTGCGCCAAGAATCCAGACGACGGATATGACTCTCTCGACGTTGACTCCCGAGGCGGAGGCAAGGGCGGGATTGTCGGAGACGGCTCGTGTGGCCTTGCCCAGCCGCGATCCCTTGAGCCACGCGATCGATGCCGCGAGGAAGAGCACCGCGATGATGGACAGGACGATCGCCTTGGGCGTGACGAAAATGGGCCCGAGGTCGATACCGGGCTGGCCAGCGAACTGGGCGTAGCTCACCGGGGATCCGCCGAAGAAGAAGAGGATCGTGTAGCGGAGCGCGATGCCGAGACCGATGCTGACGATCATCGCTGCGATGAGTCCGGTGCCGCGCTTGCGCAGCGGCTTCCAAAGGACTTGGTTCTGGCCCCAGCCCCACAGCGCCGCACTGATGATGATGCCGATCGGCGCCGCGATGAGGAGGTTGAGCCCGAGGGTTGTGTTGAGGACAAGGGTGGTGAACGCGCCCAGCGTGATGAGTTCGCCGTGGGCGAAGTTGCTCAGGCCCGTCGTGCCGAAGATCAGGCTCAGTCCAAGCGCACCGAGAGCGATGATGAGGGACAGGATGATGCCGTCGACGATGAGCTGAAGTACTCGTTCGAACGTGATGCCCGCGAAAATCCCTCCGCTGTCACTTCCGCCGGAGTCACCGCCTTCGCCGGCGGGGACCACGGGGAAGAGCGCCTTCTTGTCTCCCTGAAGGACATTGATGCTGCGCTCGGGACCACCCTTGATCTCGACGCCGATCGGCAGGGTTGCCACGTCGACGGTGGCGGTGTACTTGCCGGGCTCGGGTACGTCGATGATCGCCAGGCCCTCCGCGTCGGTCTCAGCAGAGCCGGTGAACCCCTCGGCATTCGCCACATTGACCGTTACGCCCGAAACGGGCGATTTATCGGCTCCCGTAACGACGGCGGTGATGGAGGGACCCTCCGCCTGGGCGGGGCCGAACCCCAAGAGGCCGGCAGCGATGAAGC
>CAZLZC010000236.1:0-2764 GCA_964563825.1 uncultured Actinomyces sp. | reverse complement strand
GGAAGCGACGGGTCAACACCGTCTTCCAGTCCTATGCGCTCTTCCCCCACATGACGGTGACTCAGAACATCGCCTTCGGACTACAGATGGACCACCTGCCCAAGGACGAGATCAACCGCAAGGTCGAGCAGTCCCTGGACCTCGTCAAGCTCACCGGCCTAGGCGGCCGCAGACCACACCAACTCTCCGGGGGGCAGCAGCAGCGCGTCGCACTCGCCCGGGCCCTGGCCAAGGAGCCCGAAGTGCTGCTCCTCGACGAGCCCCTGTCGGCACTCGATCTGAAGCTCCGGCGCGGCATGCAGTTGGAGCTCAAGCGCCTTCAGCAGGAGACCCACATCACCTTCATCCTCGTCACCCACGACCAGGACGAGGCCATGTCCATGGGCGACCAGGTGGCGGTCTTCAATGAGGGCCGGATCGTCCAGGTTGGTGCTCCCCGAGACGTCTACCTGCGGCCACAGACGAGGTTTGTGGCCGACTTCATCGGCGAGGCCAACATCCTGGATCTCACCACCGACGACACCGGCGCTGCCTTGGCGAGTTGGGGGCCGATCCCGAGTGAAGCGTGGGCCTCCGACTCTCCCGCCTTCGGAGGGACCAGCAGCACCGTCGCCGTGCGTCCCGAGGACGTCCTCCTGTCAGCCGAGGGGAACGGCCGCTTCTCGATGGTCGATGCTACGTTCATCGGAGGCGATCTGCATGCCGTCGTCCAAGTCGGCGACGCGAGTCTCTCAGCCCGCCAGCCCGCAGCCCACTCCAGCGGATTGACGACGGGAGGTCGCTGCGAAGTCACCTTCCGTCCCGGCAGCCTCCGGATCGTGGAGGCCTGATGGCCAAGGGCAGCACGCGGGCACGCGCGGGTCAGGGGTCCTGGTGGGCCGGACTGCCCGGACTCGCGTACCTCGTCGCCCTTGTGCTCGCCCCGCTCGTGATCATCGTCATCTTCTCCTTCCTCAGCCGTGCCAAGCTCGGCGTCGGTGTGAAGTGGGAGTTCACGATCCAGCCGTACATCGAACTCTTCTATCGGGAGTCGCTCAGCGGTGAGCGCACCTTCGATCCCACCTACCTGCAGATCTTCTTCAACTCCGTGCTGTATTCGTTGATCACGGCCGTGGTCTGCCTGGTCCTATCGGTGCCGATTGCACTGTGGATCGCGACCCGCCCTCCGAAGTGGCGCACACTGCTCGTCTTCCTCGTCACGATTCCCTTCTGGACGAGCCTGCTCATCCGCACCTACGCCTTCGTCATCATCCTCAACGACAACGGGCCCATCAACGGTGCGCTCCAGGGCCTAGGGATCATCGGCGAGCCCATCTCGATGCTCTACACACCCTTTGCCACCATCGTGGGCCTTGTCTACTCGTTCCTGCCCTTCATGATCCTGCCGATCTATGCGAGTGCGGAGCGCTTCGACTTCAGGCTCGCGGAGGCCGCCTACGATCTCGGCGCCACCAAGCTCACCGTGCTGCGCCGCATCGTCCTGCCCGCGGTCCGCCCCGGTGTCATTGCGGGCTTCATCTTGGTCTTCATCCCGGCCCTCGGCTCCTACCTCGCACCGGAGCTCCTCGGCTGCGGAAAGACATCGATGATTGCCAACGTCATCGCCGCGCAATTCGGGGCGTCCCGCAACTGGCCCTTCGGGGCTGCGCTGTCCGTCATGGTCCTCGTCATTGTCATGCTCGCCCTCGTTGCCTTCGCCGTGATCGCACGACGTTCGAGCAAACGCGGCTCACAGCAGAGCCTGGAGTCGCTGCTATGAAGTCTCCAAGAGGCACAGGGGCGTCGCTCAAGAACTTCCCGCTCTTTGGGCCAATGGCCGCAATCGTGTTCGGCTTTCTCTACATCCCGCTCGTCTTCGTGGTCGGCTACTCCTTCAACAGCAACCGCGTCGTCACGGTGTGGAAGGGATTCAGCCTCGAGTGGTACGCCGATGTGCTCAGCAACGACGACATCCAGCGCGCCGTCATCAATTCGCTTCGAGTGGCAAGCATCTCGACTGTCCTGTCAGTCCTCTTCGCCACGGGGCTGGCCATCGGCCTGTTGCGGATGGCTCGCGCGGGCAAGACCGTGGCCTGGTCATTGATCATGGCACCGTTGGTCATCCCCGAGATCGTCTTCGCTATCGGCACTCTTGCCCTCTTCGTCCAGATCCGCTTCCCACTCGGCGTGGACGCCATCACCCTGGCGCACACTGCCTTCTGCATTCCCTTCGCACTGCTGCCGATTCGAGCGAGACTGCGCTCCGTGGACCTCGCGGTCTACGAGGCAGCGGCTGATTTGGGAGCCAACGAATGGGTGATCTTCCGCCGCATCACACTGCCCCTGCTGGCTCCTGGCATCGTGGCGGGCGCGCTGCTGGCCTTCATCATCAGCCTTGACGACTTCATCGTGTCGTACTTCCTCGCCGGAGCGGGGGGCACCACTCTGCCCGTCTACATCTTCGGCATGATTCGCAATGCCATTACCCCGGGCGTCAATGCCCTCTCCACGCTGCTCCTGCTCGTAAGCGTGGTTATCGTGACCATCTCCTACATCATCGCGAGAAGGAAGAGGTAAGGAATGAAACGGTGGAAGAACCGCCGAATGTCCGGCATGTGGCTGGCACTCGGCATGACAGGAATCCTCGCTCTGTCCGCGTGCGGCGGTGAGACCACCGTCGGCGGGGGCGGAGAGGCAAGCAGTGCGCCGGCATCATCGGCAGCCGCGTCGGATGCGGCCAGCCCGGAGGCTCCGGCGGGTGACTTCCCCACGCCCAACGGCGGGG
>CAZLZC010000235.1:0-2767 GCA_964563825.1 uncultured Actinomyces sp. | reverse complement strand
CCAGCCGGGTGCGGAGACGAGTGCGCGAGCCAGCGGCTGGCGGGTGCGCACGCTCGAGGCAGCGCGCGCCGCGCGGCCGAGCTCGACGACGCGACGTACCAGCGCGACCTGGGCGGCGAGCGTGTCGTCGATGACGGCATCGTCGACCGCGGGCCAGGACGCCATGTGCACGCTGGGTGGGGCGTCGGGATCGACCGAGCACACCATGTCCTGCCACACCCGCTCGGTGACGAACGGCGTGAACGGCGCCATAACGAGCGTGACGATGCGCAGCGCCTCATCGAGGGTGGCGAGTGCCGCCGGATCGCCGTCCCAGAAGCGGCGGCGCGTGCGGCGGACGTACCAGTTGGAGAGGTCGTCGACGAAGGCCGAGATGAGTCGGCCGGCCCGCTGGGTGTCGAAGACCTCCAGGGCGGCGTCGACCTCGCGGGCCAGGCGGTGCGCCTCGCTGAGCACCCAGCGGTCGAGTGCGGGGCGCTCGGCGATGGGGGGAGTGTCAGCGGACGCGGGTGTCCAGTCTGCGGCCCGCGCGTAGAGGGAGAGGAAGGCGGCGGTGTTCCAGTAGGTGAGGAGCACCTTGCGCACGACCTCGCCGATCGCGGCATGCCCGACGCGGCGGGCCTGCCATGGCGAACCCGAAGCGAGCATGAACCAGCGGACGGCGTCGGCGCCGTGCTCGTCCATGAGCGGGATGGGCTCGAGCACGTTGCCGAGGTGCTTGCTCATCTTGCGGCCGTCCTCGTCGAGGATGTGGCCGAGGCAGACGACGTTCTTGTACGACGACTCATCGAAGACGAGCGTGCCGACCGCCATGAGGGTGTAGAACCACCCGCGGGTCTGGTCGATGGCCTCGCAGATGTAGTCGGCGGGGTAGCGCGACGCGAACTCCTCCTGCCCGCGATGCGGGTAGCCGAACTGCGCGAAGGGCATGGCGCCGGAGTCGTACCAGCAGTCGATGACCTCTGGCACGCGCGTGGCGGTCTCGCCGCACTCCGGGCACGCGAAGGTGACCTCGTCGACGAAGGGGCGATGCGGGTCGAGGTCGGCCAGCTCCCGTCCGCTGAGCTCCCCGAGCTTGGCGAGGGAGTCCACCGCCGTGAGATGGCCCTCGGGGCAGCGCCAGATGGGCAGCGGCGTGCCCCAGTAGCGGTTGCGGGAGAGCGCCCAGTCGACGTTGTTGTTGAGCCAGTCGCCGTAGCGGCCCCACTT
The DNA here is from genome assembly GCA_964563825.1 of uncultured Actinomyces sp. Taxonomy (GTDB): domain Bacteria; phylum Actinomycetota; class Actinomycetes; order S36-B12; family S36-B12; genus Mxb001. The sequence continues at coordinate 1,558 of CAZLZC010000235.1, read as the reverse complement.
GATCGTCTCGGGGTACCAGTTCGTGCCTTCGTTCTCACGCAGCAGCTCGTCCTTGATCTGCGTCGTCTTGATGTACCAGGACGGCTGTGCGTAGTAGATGAGCGGCGTGTGACAGCGCCAGCAGTGCGGGTAGGAGTGCTCGTAGCCGACGTGCTTGTAGAGCAGGTCGCGCGCCTTCAGGTCGGCGACGAGAGTGTCGTCGGCCTTCTTGAAGAACGCCCCGCCGACCAGTGCGAGATCGGGCTCGAAGGTGCCGTCGGCGCGCACGGGGTTGACGACCGGCAGACCGTAGGCGCGGCAGGTGGTGAGATCGTCGGCACCGAAGGCGGGGGCCTGGTGCACCAGGCCCGAGCCGTCGTCGGTGGTGACGTAGTCGGCGAGCACGACGTAGTGCGCGTCGGGGATCTCGACCATGTCGAAGGGGCGCTGGTAGGGCGTGCGCTCCAGATCACGGCCGCTCATGCGCTCGAGCACCTCGTAGCCCTCGCCCAGGGTGGCGTCGGCCAGGGCCTCGGCCACGACGAGGATCTCGCCGTTTGCGGTGCGGGCCACGACGTACTCCGCCTTGGGGTTGACCGCGACGGCGGTGTTGGAGACGAGGGTCCACGGTGTCGTCGTCCAGACGAGCAGTGCCGCGCCGGGATAGCGCTCGGCGAGAGCACCGCCGGTGACGGGGAAGCGGACGTAGACCGAAGGGTCGACGACGGTCTCGTAGCCCTGGGCGAGCTCGTGATCCGAGAGGCCGGTGCCGCAGCGCGGGCAGTACGGCGTCACGCGATGGTCCTGGACGAGAAGGCCCTTGTCGAAGATGCGCGCGAGGGACCACCACACGCTCTCGATGTAGTGCGGGTCCATGGTCCAGTAGGCGTCGTCCATATCGACCCAGAAGCCCATGCGTCGGGTCATGCCGTCGAACTCATCGACATGGCGAAGCACCGACTCGCGGCACTTCGCGTTGAACTCGGCGATGCCGAATTCCTCGATGTCCTTCTTGCCGGTGAAGCCGAGTTCCTTCTCCACCGCGAGCTCGACCGGCAGGCCGTGGCAGTCCCACCCGGCCTTGCGCGGGACGTGGTAGCCCTTCATCGTGCGATAGCGCGGGAAGATGTCCTTGAAGACGCGCGCCTCGATGTGGTGCGTGCCCGGAGTGCCGTTGGCCGTGGGCGGGCCCTCGTTGAAGACCCACATCGGGCGGCCCTCGGACTGCTCCAGGGAGCGGTGGAAGGTGTCGTCCGCGGCCCAGAGGTCGAGGATCTCCCGCTCCATCGCCGGCAGGTCGACCTGCGTCGACACCTGGCGATACATGGCGAACCTCCGGATCGGGGACGAGGGGGAAGCCTATCCGGGACCCGCCAGTGTCGACCGAGCGCGCTCCCCGGGTGCGGTGCCCGCGCCGAGTGCGCAGTAGCGGACGCGAATCGGCCTCTTTTCGAGTCCGCCACTGCGCACTCGGCGGGTGCGCTCGGGCCTAGGCTCGCGTCGTGTCGACGAACTCGGTGCGGATCCGGGCTGTGCTGCTCGACTTCCACTCGACGCTGGTGGACGCCGGTGATGCGAC
>CAZLZC010000234.1:0-2794 GCA_964563825.1 uncultured Actinomyces sp. | reverse complement strand
ACGCAGCACTGAGCGCTCAGGTCCCGCAGATCCGAGGTGAGGGCAGCACATCAGGGAATTCCGCACATGAGGAAGACCCCCATTCCCCCACGCGTTGAGCGGGCAAGTGAGTGGATTCACCGCCAGCCGCTGTGACTAGGGTTCGGGCATGATCCGCATGACGCGCCTCGCAGTGCCTGGACTGGTAATTCTTGCGCTGGCAATGCAGTCCGGGGTCGTCGCACCCGCGGGTGCCGCTCCGTCTCTTCTGACGGCTGCGAGTGCCGCATCGCACGACCCCGGTGCCAAGGGTCCGTACACGGCGCATCGGAGCACCGTCTTCCGCGGCTGGGAGCGGGTCGAGGTCGACATGCCCCTGCGCGTGGAGGATCTCGCAGAGGTCACAGTGCCGGTCGATGCACGCGGCAATGTGCCTCAAAAGCGTTTCCCCGTGGTCGTGCTCCTGCACGGGCGCCACCAGTGGTGCGCGACGGTCGGGGGTGAAGAGCCTGATCCCGTCCCTGCGTGGTGCAGTGCTGGCGACACGATCCCCGTGCCGAGCTACACCGGCTACCGCTATCTCGCTGATCGACTCGCGAGTCAGGGACGCGTCGTCGTGAGCATCAGCGCCAACGGCATTAACGCGCAGGACAACACCCGAGACCTTGGCGCCACCTCGCGCGCGCTCCTCATCGAGTACCACCTCACCCGCCTTGCCAGGGCCTCGTCTCGGTTCGTTGAGGGGTACGGCGACCAGCTCGTCGGGCGCCTTGACCTCTCGCGCACGGTGCTCATGGGGCACAGCCGCGGCGGTGAGGGTGTGGTGCGGGCAGCCCAGATGCTCACAGATGAGCGGCAGAAGCCATTCGCGATCGCCGGCGTGATCCCGCTCGCGCCGGTTTCGTTCGCGCGCATGGCGCCTCCGACCGTCCCAACAGTGACGATCCTCCCCGCCTGCGATGGCGACGTCTCGGACCTTCAGGGCGAGACCTACCTCGATCGCGGTCGTGACCTCTTTGGATCGCGAGGGGGACTCCGCTCCTCGATCTGGGTGCCGGGTGCCAATCACAACTACTTCAATACGGAGTGGACGCCGGGGCTCTCGGTGTCGGAGACCGGTGTCGATGACGCGACCTACGCCTACGACGAGGCGATCGGTTCCTGTGCTGCTGCGGCGCGACTCACTCCGGAGCAGGAGCGCGCCGTAGGTGTGCAGCTCATGTCGGCGGTGGTGCGCTACGCCCAGGATGGCGACACGTCGATGCTCCCGATCCTGGACGGCTCCGGTGTGCAACCGCGAGGGTTGACCGGGATAACCCTGCGTGGCTCCAGTCAAGCTGGACTGGATCGCCTCCTCCTCGTTCCTGCGGCCTCTCAGTCGGTGGCGTCGATCGGCGTCAACGCTGGTCTGTGCCGCGGGATTGCGCTCGCCTCGGCATCCCAGGACGACACGGTCTGCGCCACGGGAGTTGCCGGCCCCTCTGCCGACACAGCGTGGCTGGGATCGGCATTCGTGAGAGGACCCTTACCCGGTCGCACGGCGGTCGAGGTTGCCTGGCAGGGGTCGGGGACGGCGCTCGTCGACCTGCCACGGCTGGTCAACCTGCGCCAGGCATCGCGCCTGAGCGCCCGCGTCGTTCTCGATCCCACGAGCACGGGCACGGTGGGTATCGCAGTGCGCGACGTGGACGGCCGGATGGCAACACTGCCCACTCAGGGCCTGCCGGTGGAACCGCTGACCGAGGGTGACGCCGAACTGCGCCTGTGGGCGCAAACCGCCTGGGTCGATCCAGCGAATTTCCGCGGGGTTGACCTCACGCGGATCGCATCCGTGGGTCTCGCGACACAGGGGCAAGGCAAGGCATGGCTGGTGGATGTGTCCCAGCGCGCACTTCGTGCGCCCGGGCCCGCTCCACTGCTTCCTGTCGCTGAGGTAGTCGATGCCGCCGCGACGGTGGATGCTGGGCAGTCGCTGACCGTCCCCGTCCAAGTCAGTCTGAACCGGCCAGCAGATGAGCGTGTGCGGCTGCGGTACTCCGTGACATCGGGCTTCGACCCTTCGATCCTGCCGGCACACGACGGATCGGTGAGTGTGGCACCGGGCACTCGACGCACGACGATCCGCGTGCCGGTGACCATGCCGGCGGTTGTGGGACCGGGTGCGGCAGCCAGCGTGCAGGTAGCGATCTATGCAATGGACGGCGCAACGGTGGGAATGTTCCGCGGCAGCCTCACGGTGCTGCCGCGGGGGGTGCGGATCCGCACCCTCACTTTGCAGTCGGCCACTGCGACGGCCGCCCCCGGCTCATCCCTCACATGGGAATTCGTCGCTGACGAGCCGGGGCTGGTGCGGATCCGCGCCCAGGTCACGGGCGCGATGATGGACCTCTCCGATATCGATGCGGCGTTCCTCGAAGCTCGGGGCCTGCCGACAAGTGGCCCGCTTACTTCGGAAACTGGGCTAGTCGTCTCCAGCCGGCAGGTAGCGGCCGACCGCTACGTGATGTCACTTCCGTTGTCGCCGACGGCGCGGCCGGGGGCCGTCATCGACCTAGCCGTGACGTCAGTTTCAGGAGCGGCGATCAAGGACCTGCCACCTCTCACTGGCCGCGTGGACTAGCCCGGACAACTGACTCCCTAACCCTGCGGGATCTCTGCCGGGCCCCGAAATGGCATACTTCGCTCTTTGGAGGGCTCGGTCGACTTGTCACCGCAATTGCGCGCCACAATGGGACCACCCCCCGCGGGTGTAGTTCAATGGCAGAACATCAGCTTCCCAAGCTGACAGCGCGGGTTCGATTCCCGTCACCCGCTC
>CAZLZC010000233.1:0-2806 GCA_964563825.1 uncultured Actinomyces sp. | reverse complement strand
GGTGAGGCGATGCTCGTCGATGCCGCATTGGGCAACGCGCCATGGACGGTCTTCGCGCAGGGAGTGTCGGTCCGCACGGGTATCTCGATCGGCGTGGCCACGTTCTTCACCAGTGTCGTGGTGCTCCTCATGTGGATTCCGCTGCGCGAGCGGCCGGGTCTGGGGACGATCGCCAACGCCATCGTCATTGCCACGGCACTGCAGGTGATGATCGGCGTGCTTCCCACGCCGGAGTCGCTTGGCTGGCGGCTCGCGCAGGTGATCGGCGGCATCGCGCTCGTCGGCCTCGGCAGCGGGCTCTACCTCACCACCAATCTCGGGCCTGGGCCCCGTGACGGCCTGATGACCGGTATCCATGAGCGCACGGGAATCGCCGTCACGCCTGTGCGACTCTCGATAGAGATCGTCGTCTTGTCGATCGGCTGGCTGCTGGGCGGCACGATCGGTGTCGGGACCGTGCTCTTCGCGCTGCTCATCGGTCCCTCGGTGGGCTATGGACTCAGGCTCGTGGGCTGGCTCGCAGGCGCTCGCGAGGAGTTGCCTCCCGGGGACACGCACCCCGAGCTCGAAGCCTGACCACTAGCCTGCGTGCGTGGACGAACTCACGATCTCGCAGCACCTTGCCGACCGGCTCCGCCAGCGCGGAGTGGATCGCGGCTTCGGCATCGTGGGGGACTACGCCCTGCGTCTCTTCGCGGATCTCGAGGAAGTTGGGTTTCCCATCCTCGTCACCGCGGATGAGCAGGGTGCTTCCTTCGCGGCCGATGCGTACGCCCGGCTCAAGGGTCTCGGCGTCGTGGCGGTCACCTACGGTGTGGGCGGTTTGAAGATCGCCAACGCGGTGGCGGGGGCCTGGGCCGAACAGGTGCCCCTGCTCGTCGTGTCGGGCGCCCCGGGATTGCGTGAGCGTGCCGGTGACGTCCTGCTGCATCACAAGATCCGCAGCTTCGACTCCCAGCTCGTGGTCTTCGAGGAGCTCACCTGCGCGCAGGCGGTGATCGACAATCCCGCCATCGCCGCCGACGAAATAGATCGGGTGATCGCGGAGGTGCTGTCTCAGCAGCGCCCGGGTTACCTGGAGATCCCGCGGGACATGGTCGAGGTGCCCATCGCGGCGCCGCGGCACGAGCATCTGCGTGCCCATCTGCCACCCGTCGACGACGATCGCCTGCGTGCCGCTGTGGCGGATGCCATGGAGTGCCTGAGGGATTCGCACACTCCCGTCGTCCATGCCGGTGCGATGGTGTGGCGCCGTGGCCTCGGTCCCGCCCTCGTCGAGGCGGCCGAGCGCCTGCAGGTGCCCGTGGCGACGAGCTCCCTAGCAAAGGGCCTCTTCCCTGAGCGGCATCCGCTATCGCTGGGTGTCTACATGGGCGCGGTGTCATCACCCGAGGTCGTCGAGCGCGTCGAGGGTGCCAGCACCGTCATTAGCTTCGGCGTGCTCAATACCGATCTGACGATGGGTGCCTTCACTGCGCACCTCGACCCCCATCGCCACATCGACGCGCAGGACACGGAGGTGACGATCGGACTGCGCACCTACAAGGACGTTCCGCTGTGGGCCTTCCTGCCGGCTCTCGCGGAAGCCGCGAGTGGCCAGGGTGAGGAGGTGACCTCACCGGTGCATCCCCGCCCCGGGTTCATCGCCGAGCCCGGCACGCCTTTGAGCGTGGCGCGCGTCATCGCTGCAGTGGATGCGCACCTCGACGATCGCCACGGCCTGCTCGTCGATCCCGGGGAGTGTCTCTTCGCGTCTGTCGATCTGACCGCTCCGCACTGGTGCCTGGCCAGCGCCTACTACGCGACGATGGGGTACGCCGTACCCGGTGCACTGGGTGCCGGCATCGCGGCTCCGGATCTGCGACCGGTGGTGCTCGTGGGCGATGGTGCCTTCGCCATGACGGGACTCGAAGCCGCAACCGCGGCCTTCCATGGCGTCAATCCGGTGATCCTCATCCTCGACAACCACGGCTACGGGACGCAGCGGCCCATGAAGGACGGCGCGTTCAATGACATTCCGGCGCTGAAGGGAGAGCACCTGCCGACCGTCTTCGGCACCGGCAGAGGGTGGTTGGCCAACACCGAGGACGAACTCGATGCGGCACTCACGGAGGCGATGGCGTCGGACGAGTTGTGCATCGTCCGCGCAGTCGTCCCGCAGGGGGATCGCAGCCCGGCCTTGCTCAGGCTCACCGATGCGCTCGGCAAGCGCGTTTAGCGCGACGTCACCCAGAGGCCAAGTCGACCCTTGCCACGCCGGGATCTACCAGGCTGCCGAGGTAGAGCTTGCCGTCGTGTTCACGCACCCCCGTGACGTAGTGGAAGCGCTCTCCTGAGGCCTGGAGGTTGTGCACGACGTCGCCCTCACCGTCGATGCCGACGACCCACGTGATCCGGGTGACATCGGGCTGCAGGCGGTCGGGCAGTGCCCACACGGCTGCTCGAACGAAGCCGGGACGCGGCAGCAGCAGGTCGAGGAGTCGATTGCGTGCCGAGGGCAGGGCGATCCAGAAGACGCCGTCGCTGCCTGTCGACATGTTGTCGGGCATGCCGGGCAGGTTGTCGATGATGACCGAGCGGCGACCGGCCTCGGGGCCGGTGAGGTCGAGCCTGGTGATGCGGTAGCCGCCAGTCTCGGCGACGAGAACGAATGACTCGTCGTCTGCCAGGGCAACGCCGTTGGCGAAGTCGAGATCGTCGAGTAGCACCGTGATGGTTCCATCGGGCGCACGGCGAATGAGCCGGCCGCTGCTCGTGTGGGAGAGGATGTCGCCCTTGAACTCTTCGAGACCGAAGTGCTGGGACG
>CAZLZC010000232.1:0-2817 GCA_964563825.1 uncultured Actinomyces sp. | reverse complement strand
AGACGCTCTTCGACCTCGAGGAGCTCGATGCTGCAGACGATCTCGACACCGACCTCGATCTCGCCGCGCTGCGCGCGGCCTTCCGGCGCACGCCCTATGCCGCACGAGCGCCGCTTGCCGTGGAGGAGCCCTTCGCTCTCGCGATCGGCGGTCGTGTGGTGCGCGGTCGCATCGACGCCGTCTTCGCTTCCGCTGACGGGGGAGTAGAGGTCGTCGACTGGAAGTCGGGTGGGAGGGGCAGCCTGAGCGACCTTCAGCTGGCGATTTATCGGCTGGCGTGGTCCCAGATCGCCGCCGTTCCCCTCGAGCAGATCGACGCGGCCTTCGTGCTCGTGCGCACCGGTGAGGTCGTCCGGCCCGAGCGACTGCTCGACCGCGCGGACGTGGAGCGTCTGCTCAGCGGTCCTTGATCTCGCGGCGCGCGTCGGGATCCGCCGTGGTCTCCTCCGGGGCGACGGCCTTCACCCCGATGAGTTTGCGCATCCAGCGGCGGCAGGGCTCCTCGACGATGCGCCACATGAGCCAGGCGATGACGAAGGATCCGGCGATGGCGAGGACCACCGACAGTGCGTAGATCGGGCCCGACTCGATTCCGACGGCGTTCATGCCGGCGCGCCAGACCCCGAACCACACGAGGTGCGTCATGTAGAGCGAGTAGGAAACGACGCCGCCGAGGATCAGGGTGTCGGTGCCCAGCCACCGCGCCTGACCGTGACGCGACAGGGCAAGTGCACCGATCCAGATGATGAGCGGGGGCACGAGCCACAGGTGGAAGAAGGGCGGCAGCGGCTCGGCATCGGGGTCGTTGAGAGTCAGCGGTGACTGAGCGGCCGTCCAGCGGCCAAGGAAGACGGCGGCGGCGACGACGATCGCCGGCATGAGCCACGTGACGGCGGTCGCCACGCGCTCCACGCGCGGACTCGGGTCGCTCGCGCCCGCAGGGATGAGTCGCAGCACGATGAGATACGTGATCGCACCCGCGGTGAACTCCGTGAGCACGCGGATGACGGAGCCCCACAGATCGGTGTAGTAGGGATCGATCGTGAGACTGCCGCGCCAGAGCAGTGGCGCCATCGCCGCCAGCCATGCCAGCAGCAGGACGGGGGTCGGCACGCGCTTGTGGAGGAGGTAGAGGAGCAGCACCAGGAGCGGGAAGAAGAGATAGGCGAGCCACTCCATTGAGAGCGACCACGCGACGACGTTCCACCCGCGATCCGGGTGCGGGCCCCATTCCTGGATGAGGAGGAGGTTGCGCACGTAGTCCCAGGCGTTGAGCCAGGGGCGGTCCTTCTCGACGCCGGTGATCCACACCTGCGCGATGACGGCGAGCCCCGCGACGTTGAGCATGACGAAGTGCACCGGATAGATGCGTGCGAGGCGAAGCCACCAGAAGTTCGCGGCGGAGCCGAGGGAGAGCCGCGGCCCCATGCGGGTGAGGTAGGTGTGGGCGATGATGAAGCCCGAGAGGGCGAAGAACAGATCCACGCCCAGTCGACCGACCCGGATCACGTCGCTGAGCACCGGGATATCCATGACACCGATGCGATCCAGCGGATCCTGGAGGTGGTAGAGCAGCACCCAAAAGGCGGCGACGAAGCGAATACCGGTGAGCTGCCGGATGAAGATCGCCATGTCACCTCTCGCCTCGTGAGTGAAGGCCCCATCGTCCCACGCACGGGCACGGCTACCCTCGGGCCATGCCGCAGCCTTGGACCGATGCCGCCCTTCTCGCCGACCTGGCCCTTGCCCGCGGCGGAATCGATCGCCGTGCGGAGCGTCGATCCGACGAGGAATGGCTGGCACAGGTTTGGGCGGATGAGCGCACGCGGGTGCTTCCCGTCCATGACGGGATGATCGCGGTGGACACCTCGCTGGCGCGCCTGCGTCCGATACGCACGTCTGACGTCACCGCTGATGCCGAGCGGCTCCTCCTGGGCACCGACTCCACCGGAACCACCTGGTTTGCAGCGCGCATGCCCGTCGAAGGTCCGCGAGCGGGGCTTCGCGAAGTGGGCGCCGAGTTGAGCGGCGATGAGGTGGCCCTGGCGACGACGGCGATCGCACTCGACAACTGGCACGGGGCGCACGCGCGGTGCTCGCGGTGCGGGGCGATCACCGTCCCGGCGCAGGCCGGTTGGGTACGCCGGTGCCCGGAGGACGGCAGTGAGCACTATCCGCGCACGGATCCGGCAGTGATCGTCCTCGTACTCGACGAGGATGATCGCGCGCTGCTGGGCCGGCAGGGTCGCTGGCAGCCGTCGTGGTTCTCCACGCTCGCGGGCTTCGTCGAGCCGGGTGAGTCCGCCGAGGCCGCCGTACGTCGGGAGATCCTCGAAGAAGCCGGCGTCACCGTCGATGCGATGACGTATCTGGGCAGTCAGCCCTGGCCCTTCCCGTGCTCGCTCATGCTGGGCTATCACGCCTGGGCCACGAGCACGGACATCGTCGTCGATGGCGAGGAGATCGTGGAAGCGCGCTGGTTCTCTCGGGAGGAGCTCGCGGCGGCGTGCGCATCAGGGGAGGTGGCGCTGCCGCCCGCCGTATCCATAGCGCGAAGACTGATCGAGCGCTGGTACGGCGAACCGATGAGCGGAGACTGGATCCGCCCCTAGGCGGTGCGTGCGAGGAGCGTCAGAGCCCGAGTTGCGCCTTGACCTGTCCCAGTGACGGGTTGGTCAGGGTGGTGCCGTCGGCGAAGACCAGGGTCGGCACGGTCTGACTGCCGCCGTTGACCCCCTCCACGAATGCCGCAGCCTCGGGATCGGCTTCGATGTCGACCTCGACGACCTCGATGCCCTCGCGGCCGAGCTGGGCCTT
>CAZLZC010000231.1:0-2818 GCA_964563825.1 uncultured Actinomyces sp. | reverse complement strand
GCGTCGAAGCCGGTCTCCTTGACATCGCGGTAGTCGCTGAAGCGGATCTGGGCCTGGTCGGCCAGGCCGGCATCTTCGATGGCGCGCTGGCCCCACTCCGCCTGCTGCTGGGACAGGGTCACGCCTATGGCGGATACGCCGTAGTTCTTGACGGCATGCAGCACCATGCCGCCCCAGCCGCAGCCGACATCGAGTAGGCGCATGCCCGGCTGGAGGTTGAGCTTGCGGCACACGAGGTCGAACTTCTCTTCCTGGGCGAGCTCGAGCGATGCCTCGGCGTTGGGGAAGACGGCGCAGGTGTAAGCCATCGACGGACCGAGCACCATCGAATAGAAGGTGTTGCTCACGTCGTAGTGGTGATGGATCGCCTCGGCGTCGCGCCGCTTGGAGTGACGGCGACCGCCCAGGGCCCGCTCCTGCGCCGGCGGCTCGGGGCGCACGAGTGCCTCGCGGGCGAATCGCTTGACCAGGCGTGCGCGGTCCACCACGGACACGTGGTCAAGGGGCATGGGGTAGAGGCGGTTGAGCGCTTCGTAGACGTCGCCGTGGATCTCTAGGTCACCGGTGACGTAGGCGCGCGCAAGGCCGAGTTGATTGGGCGAGGCGGCGATGTAGTGGACGCCGCGCGGGTTGGTGATCTCTAGGACCACCTCGGCACCGATGAGGCCTGTGCTCGATCCGTCGTATGCCTTGAAGCCGACTCGGCGTTCGGCCGGCACCACGGTGGCGAAGGCGGTGGCGAGGTCCATGCTTCCTCCCGAGGGTCATGCTGTGTGCCTAGCGGCGGCGCACGACCTTGTCGTAGAGGTCGAGGAGCCGCGATGCGGGATCGTAGACCCCCTTGAGCCGCTGGTAGTCCCCGCCTCCGTAGATGCTCCAGAATTCCCCGGGGGAGTAGTACGCCGAGGAATACAGGGATTTCCGCCCTTCAAGCTCGGTGACCATGGCCTCGATCCGTCGGTTGACGCGGCCCTCGGCCGGGTCCACCCCCGGCGGCAGGGGCACGGTGGACCAGAAGCCGACGTTGACATAGGTGACCTGCGGGTCGAATTCGTAGAGCGGCCAGCGTGCAGCCGGGTCGCGCTGCCGAAGCGGGCAGACCCAGATCGGCTCGATACCGACCTCGCGGTGGAAGAAGTCGAGGAAGTCCGCGAGGCGATCCATGGGCACCTCGATGTCCTGTACGACCTCTTCACGCGCGGGACGGCGGCGGATGCGCGCGGCCTTAGTGGAGAACTTCGTGCGCCGGTCCCACTTGATGATCTTCCAGTAGACGTCACTGCGTAGCTTGCCCTTGGGCCAGAAGCGTCGGATGAGCGGCTTCTGCGTGCCGAAGGCACGCGAGCACCAGAACCAGTCGGTGTCCCAGCGCCAGATGTAGTCGTGGATGGTGAGCAGATCCTCGCGCTTGCGCTGGATCGAGCGATAGTAGATGTCCATGCCGGTGTAGTCGCTCGGCTGCTGACCGCCCGCATCGTCGGTCATGCGACCGAGCGTGAGGTACTGCTCCGAAGGCGAGAAGACGGTGCCATCGAGGAAATCGACGGATTCACCCTCCCATTCGTGGGTCTCCACGATCCGCGCCATCGCCTCGGCCAAGGCCTGTGCGGTGGGGAAGGGGATGTGGCGCAGGCGCACGAAGGGCTTGACCGGCTCGAGCTCGATCTTCAGGCGCAGGGCGTAGCCGAGCGTGCCGTAAGAATTGGGGAAGCCGTAGTAGAGGTCGCGGTGCGGATCGTCGTCGCGGCCGCTCACCGTGAGGATCTGGCCGTCGCCGGTGAGGACGTCCATCTCGATGACCGACTCATGCGGCAGGCCCCAGGCGAAGCTGGTGCTCTCGATCCCGAGCCCGGTGACCGCGCCGCCGAGCGTGATCGTCTTGAGTTGCGGCACGCACAGTGGCATGAGGCCGTGGGGGAGTGTGGCCTCGACGAGGTGCTCGTACGTCGTCATCCCCTGCACCTCGGCGGTGCGGCTGACGGGGTCGACCTCGAGGACGCCGTCGAAGTCCGCGACGTCGAGACCGGGGACCGTGGAATCTGCGCGCTGCCGGAAGAGGTTGGAGGTGCGCTTCGCGAGACGCACGGGTGCGCCGGCGGGGATCGCGTCGTACTGCGCGCGCAGTCGCGCGACCCGGGCGTTGTACGTCGCGCGCCAGGGCGGCGCGGCCGTCTCCGGGGTGGCCGACATGCGAGCAAAGGTAGTCGTAGCCCAGGATGGTCACGTGAGCCAGGAGGTATTGGAGACCGGTCAGGAGTCCCCCAGGCGAGGGGTGCCCACCTGGGTGGTGTGGACCGTCGGGATCGCCGCGCTGGTTCTCCTCACGGCCGCCAATGTTGCGGTCGCTGCGGAGCTGGGCATCCGCTCGGCTGAGGCAGACAACCTCGTCTCGACCGTCGAGCAGTCAGAGGCTGCGATGAAGGCCACCCAGGCGGAGTTCGACGAGGTGCTGTCGGCGTATGACACGGAGAACCTCACCGACGAGGAGCGAGAGCAGTTGCGTGCCGAGCTCTCCGATGTGGCTCAGCGCGGGGGTGTAGCGATCGCCGACGCCGGCGGATTCGTTGCGGGTCTACTCATCATGCCCTGGCATACGCAGCTGCTGGACGCGCAGGAGGCCTACCTCGCGCACAACCAGGCGTGGGTCGACTACATGGCTGCCGCTGCTGAGGATCCGGCCGAGTGGTTCCGCCCGCAGCCCGTGGTCAATGACACGTTTGCGGAGGCCAAGGATCCGCTGATCGCCGCCGTGCCGCTCTTCGATCCGCTGGGCACTCTGGAGCGCATCGAACTGATCTACTTCACCGGCAGTGGTGAC
>CAZLZC010000230.1:0-2856 GCA_964563825.1 uncultured Actinomyces sp. | reverse complement strand
GCACCGAATCCGGTGGAGATGCCGTACGCCGGTTCCGGTGACGCGGCGAGCCCCTCGACAATCGCGCGCGAGCGCCCCATCTCCGCCAAGGCTTCCTCGGTGAGCTCGATCGTCTCGCCACCCCGAGCGACGGCGACGACATCGGCGGCGGTGAGGGGGGCGGGGCCCACGCGGACGGTCATGGGTGACATCCCAGCGCATCGCCTCGAAAGGTCCCACATGGCCCCAGTGGAGTCCGCTTCGCGGTTACTGTCATAGATATGGCGATGCAGGGACTCACACGAATCGCCATCGCGGCTGTCCTTCTTGGGTCACTCACCACGCCCGCCGCCTCCGCCGAGCCCATCACCCGCGACGCCCCTCCTCCGCGGGTCGCGGTGTGGCAGGGCGCGATGGCCGGCCCGGAGGGCACCTCACCCGATGCGACGATCCGCCAGCTCGTCATGGTCTCCACGGATGCGCGTTCACTGCGGGTGAGGTTCAGCAACCACTTCGGCGCGACACCGCTCATCATTCGCGAGGTCTGGGCCGGCAAGCCCGTGGCGAGCAGCACGGCGCGCCTCGTGGGCGACTCCAACGTGCGCGTCACCTTCGCGGGTGGCCGCAGCGTGACGATCCCACCCGGCAAGCAGGCGTGGAGCGACCCGATCGGCATCGCGATCAAGGCGGGTGACCAGGTGGCGCTGAGCATCTACGCACCGAACGCCCCGGTCACGAGCAAGAACTTCTTTGCCTACGCCTATGCCGCACCCGGGATGTACATCAGCACGCCCGGCAATCACGCACACGACGAGTCGGGGCGCGCCTTCCCTGCACTCACCGTCGATGACACGGACTACCCGCTCAAGGAGGTCGGGTACCACCCCGGCCAGGTGTGGTGGACCGATGTCGTCACCGGCCGCAGCGACTCGCGCGGCACGGTCGTCGTGATCGGCGACTCGGTGAGCGAGGGCTGGATGGCCTACGGCCCCCCGGGACAGCGCTGGACCGACGTACTCGCGACCCGGCTCGCGGCGCTTCCCGCGCGTCAGCGCCTGTCGGTGACCAATGCGGCGATCTCCGGCAACACGGTCAGCGACCAGCAGAACCCCTATGAGTTAGACGGTGCCTGTTGCGGTCCACCTGCCGTCGAGCGCCTGTGGCGCGATGCCTTCTCCATCCCCGGCATTCGGGCGATCGTGCTGCTCGAGGGCACCAATGACATTGCGGGAGGAGTGTTCGCCCCACCCAGCCCACCGGAGCAGGTGATCGCCGCGATGGAGGACATCGTGCAGCGCGCTCACGCCCGGGGGATCGCGGTGATCGGCGGAACGCTCATCCCGATGGGCAAGGAGCCGGGCACAGTGCAGGAGACATCACGCCAAGCGGTGAACGAGTGGATCCGCACGAGCGGGACCTTCGATGCGGTCATCGACTTCGATCGCATGGTGCGGGATCCGCAGGTTCCGTGGCAGATCTATCCCGCGTGGCAGGCACCGCCCTTCAATGGCAACTACTTCCACCCCAATGCCATGGGGCACGCCGTCATGGGACAGCGAATCCCGCTTGGCGTGTTCAAGGTCGCCCGGTAGGGACGAGGCGCCCTCACGGATGCACGCTTCCCCCGCCCACGACCCCATCCCTTCGGGCCAGCATCGCGTGCTCGGCGCGAGGCGAGGGCAGGAGCAGGGCGGGGATGATCGCGGCGGCGACTACGACGGCGAGAACCGTGAACGCCATGTTCACTCCAAGATCCGCTAGGAGCACCGCCATGCCCGCGGCGCCGATCGCACCGCCGAAGTTGCGTGTGAGCACCATGAACGACGTCGATGCTCCGACGTCGTCGCGAGCGGCCGCATGCTGTCCGAGGAGCAGGAGCGGGATCAACACCAAGCCGGCCGCGGTGCCGACAAGCACTGAGGCGAGCAGAAGTGCGGGGTAGTCCGTCGACAAGACCAACACAACTGCCGAGGCGACTCCGAGCACAACGCCGATAAGCGCGAGCGGCCGTGTGCCCACCCGCAGCGCCAGAGTGCCGGTCACCGCGCCCAGGGTCATCCACAGGATCGTCAGTGGCATCACGACGAGCCCGGAGTTGAGGTCGGGAGCGACGCGCTGCGACAGCAGGGGAAGGTAGGTGAGGAGCGCGAACTGGAGCAGGCCGATGATGAAGGCGACCCCTACGGTGGCGAGGATGACGCGTGACGTGAGCAGGCTTGAGGGCACGAGTCCGTGTCGTCGCCGCAGCGCGTGGGCGATGAAGACCGCCAGCAGCACCGCACCCACGAGAGTCGATGCCGGCCATCCGCGCTCGATGCCAAGCAGGAGCAGGGTCAAGGCGATTGTCATGAGAACACTGCCGATGAGGTCGAAGCGCCGAGTCTCCACTTCGGGGGTCTTGTCGTGTAGCTGACCGATGAGCAGCGCGCCCGCCAGGAAGATGATGGGGATGATCAGCGCAAAGGCCCATCGCCACGACACGTTGACGATCGCGCCGCCGATGAGCGGTCCGAGTCCGGCCGCCGCTCCGTAGGCGACGTTGTAGTAGACCTGAAGCCTCGCTCGCTCTTCACTCGTGCAGCGAGAGGCCAGAATCGCCTGACCGACGGGCACGATGCCGCCTGCTCCGACGCCCTGGATGAGTCGAGCGACGATGAGTGCTTCGATGCTGGGTGCAGCCACGGCAGCGACCGTGCCTACCAGGAAGATGATGAGCGAGGTCCACATCACCTGGCGCTCGCCGCGCAGGTCGAGGATGCGCCCCCAGACCGGGATGGTGACGGTGGACGTCAGCAGGTAGCCGGCGACAAGCCAGGAGACCTCCGAGCCGCCCCCGAGATCGTCACCGATCGTGGTGAGCAGGGGTACGACGAGAGT
>CAZLZC010000229.1:0-2886 GCA_964563825.1 uncultured Actinomyces sp. | reverse complement strand
GCCTTCTGGCGCGATTGGAGCCTAGACGGACTTCGCCTTCTCGCCTCTGCCGAAGGGATTGCCTCGACCCGTCTCGATGACGGGCTGAAGAAGGTCGGCCTCTCCATGGAAAAGGGTTATGAAGTTTCGGCTCAAGGAGTCGATGGCCGAGCAGCGGGCCCGGCATCCACCTCTCAGGAGTTCCGATTCTGTCCGTCGTGTGGAGAAACAAGGGTTCCCGGCGGCCGATTCTGTGCGTCTTGCGGCTACGGCTACCCGTGATGAGCCTTCGCGAGCCGCTTCAGGATCCAGCCGAGAACGACCCTTCGTGGAGGTTGCTGAAACATGGCCCCAAACGCTTTCGCAGAAACCATCCTCGCCCTTCACAGGAACACTCGGCTCACGTCGAGACGTGCGGCCAACTCGACCTGAGTGAGATGGGCGGCCTCGCGAAGGTCACGGAGTTGGAAGGCACCGACCCCATAGAGCATGCGGCGCTTATGGGCGTCTAGCCGTCGTCGCGCTCGCGGTTGAACGCTTGCTACCCCGATCGGGCGTCCCTAGCCTGTGCCCATGCGATTCACCGGCAAGGTCGTGGCTGCAGGGCTCTCCATCGCGCTGGCGTCTTCGGCGTTCGCCGCCAGCGCGGCGTACGCCGACGAGCCCAAGACTGGGTGGAAGACCATCACGCGGGATGCCTCGCACGCGATCGCCGTGGCGATCGGGCTCGTGCCGGACGCGTCGAGCCCGGTCAACTGCACCAAGTCGCTGGTGTTTCGCGGCGACAAGCGTGTGGCGCTGACGTGGGTGTCCGAGTGGGGCGCTAAGCCTGAGCGCGATGGCGCGTGCGGAGAGCGCAAGCCCCTGGCCGGTGACGATGCCGGCCACACCTCCGGCTATCTCTCACTGCAGAACGCCGACGGCACCCGGACTGTGATCACGGACATGGCAGCACCGGAGTGCACGCCGCTGGAGCGTGCGCTGGTCGATGCCGGCCTCGACGTCACGGCGATCATGGAGGTCATCGGCCAGGTCGTGAACCTGAGCCCGCTGAAGAAGTGCAAGCTCACCATCGTCGATGACCAGACCCCCTGGCGCGCGGGATCGACGGCCAAGATGCGCGCCGTGGCGCGCGATGTGGGCGCTGCACCCATCAAGAACTTCCCTGACCGGTGCTACTCCGTGTCGCTGCTGCGGGTGGATCCGCGCGTAGCGGTCCTGCGCAAGACGACGTGGGGCAATGACCCCGCCCAGTACGAGAAGTGCGGCAACTGGGAGTGGTTCGCGGCACCCATCGCCGTGTGGAATGGCTCCCGATGGAAGCAGGTGAGCGACACCTACACCACCGAGTGCTCAGCGCTACGGGCGACGCTTGCGTCCTACGGCGTACCGCAGGCAGGGATCAATGAGGTCTTGAGCTTGACCCTCGGGGAGTCGGTCGGCAACTGCTCGTAGTCAGACCGGCTACAGGATCTGGACGCGCAACCCCGGATAGTCGCGGAAGCCGCGATCGAAGGTGACGAGCTCGGCGTCCATCGATCGCGCCTGAGCCGCGAGCAGGGCATCGGGTACGTCGCGGTGCGAGAGCTGGCCTGAGGCCACGAAGGCCGTGAACGCAGGCCATGCACCCGGGCTCGATCCGGCGATCGAGATTCGCGCACCTTCCACGAGATCGTTCACTGCCACGGTCGCCTCATCGACAGTGGGCACCTGAGCCCAGATGCGGTCATTCGTGAGGACGCGCACCGCGGCGGCGAGAGTCTCGGGCAGCGCGAGGACCGCACCCGTCGTGCCGTGGAGCCAGGCGCGTGCATGTGCATGCAGTGGTGAGTCTGCGCGGAGCACCCCGACGATCACATTGACGTCGAGGAGGTGCCTCACTCCCCCGCCTCGAGGAGATCGCGGACGGCGGCGTTGTCGCGCAGATCGACGTCCGCTCGGGTGCCCCCCGTCTGCGGCAGCACCGGAAGCCGCACCTCAGCCCGACCCCGGGATCGATCGAGGGCATCGCGAAGCGACTGCTCGATGAAGGAGGTGACGGTGATGCCCTCACGGGCTGCCGTCACCTTCACCTCTCTATACACGTCGTCAGGGATGACGAGGGTCGTGCGCATCTGTGCAGATTAGCAGACTGCTTTGGAGCCCCGTCGCCTCCGAGTCGGCACAGGGGCGTCAAGGGACGATCGTCAGGGCCCGTCCTGAGGGAGTGCGCGCCGCCTCGAAGTGACGACGGTCCAGCGTCAGCACACGGTCGATCCCCAGGCGATCCGCCAGCACCAACATCGACGCATCCGTCACGCCGATACCGGCGTACCGCGAGATGAGCTCAGTGCAGGCACGCAGGTCGTCGCGATCCACAGTGGCCAGAACGTAGGCGGGAGAGGCCAGCTCTGCCAAGACGCGCTGCTCGGCATCTGCGCCGAGTCGCGTGGAAATGAGGTAGTCGAGTTCGGCGATGACGTAGGGAGACACGACGAAGGGACCCGGCTCCTGCGCCACAGCCTCGGCGACAGACGGATGCGTCGGCTCGCGCATGTTGAACAGACTTAGCAGCCCCGACGTATCGGCGAGGATCACCGGGCCTCGCCGAAGCCCGCGAGCAGCTCGTCGACGTGCTCGGCCATCGGCTCACCGTCGAGGAAGCCCGCAGCGGGGCGAGCCGATCCCACGCGTGCGGCGATCGCCTCGCGGATGATCTCGGCCTCCGAGCGTCCCGAGGCGGCCGCCTCTACCTCGAGCGCGCGCTTGAGGTCGTCGGGCAGATAGACGGTGGTCTTCACGGCCATGCCATACATGGTGCCATACATCACTTCTCCTCCGTGTCGGCTGCGATCGCCACCCTGCGACACCAGGCCCATTCGATCCAGCCGTCGGACTTCGCCTGTGGACGGAGGCGACCTCGGCGGA
>CAZLZC010000228.1:0-2896 GCA_964563825.1 uncultured Actinomyces sp. | reverse complement strand
TGCTCCGCGAGACCGTGCCCGGCCCGGGCCCGGACCGCCATCTGGCCCCCGAGATCGCCGCGGTCACCGACCTCGTGCGCGACGGATCCGTCGTCCGCGCCGTCGAGACCGTCACCGGACCGCTCAACTCCATCAACCGACCGGAGGACTGACATGTCCGACGCACTGCCCGGAGCTCGCCCCGTATCCGCGCCTCGCGGCACGACTCTCACTGCACGCAGTTGGCCGCAGGAGGCCGCACTGCGCATGCTGCAGAACAACCTCGACCCCGAGGTGGCCGAGCATCCGGACAAGCTCGTCGTCTACGGCGGCACCGGGCGCGCTGCTCGCGATTGGGCGTCCTTCGACGCGATGATCCGCACGCTCACCACGCTCGCCGACGACGAGACGATGCTCGTGCAGTCCGGTCGCCCCGTCGGTGTCTTCCGCACCCACGAGTGGGCGCCGCGCGTGCTCATCGCCAACTCCAACCTCGTCGGCGACTGGGCCAACTGGCCAGAGTTCCGCCGACTCGAGCAGCTTGGTCTCACGATGTACGGGCAGATGACCGCAGGGTCCTGGATCTACATCGGCACCCAGGGGATCCTGCAGGGCACCTACGAGACCTTCGCCGCGGTGGCTGCCAAGAAGTTCGGCGGCACGCTCGCCGGCACCCTCACCCTCACCGCGGGCTGCGGCGGGATGGGCGGCGCGCAGCCACTCGCGGTGACGATGAACGAGGGCGTCTGCCTCGTCGTCGATGTCGACCCCACACGTCTGGCCAAGCGCGTCAAGGACCGCTACCTCGATGAGGTCGCGCATGACCTCGACGATGCGATCGCGCGTGTCACGGCGGCGAAGAAGGAACGCCGTGCCCTGTCGGTCGGTGTGCTCGGCAATGCCGCGGTCGTCTTCCCCGAGCTGCTGCGCCGCGGGGTCGAGATCGACATCGTCACCGACCAGACCAGTGCGCACGATCCGCTGAGCTACCTTCCCGAGGACATCGATCTCGCTGATGGCCCGGACTACGCGGCGAAGAAGCCCGAGGAGTTCACCGACCGCGCCCGCGTCTCGATGGCCAAGCACGTCGAGGCCATGGTCGGCTTCATGGACGGCGGCGCCGAGGTCTTCGACTACGGCAACTCCATCCGCGATGAGGCGCGCCTCGGCGGCTTCTCGCGCGCCTTCGAATTCCCCGGATTCATCCCGGCGTACATCCGCCCGCTCTTCTGCGAGGGAAAGGGCCCCTTCCGCTGGGTGGCGCTGAGCGGTGACCCGAAGGACATCATGGCGACCGACCGCGCCGTCCTGGATCTCTTCCCCGACAACGACCACCTGCGTCGCTGGATCACCATGGCCGAGGAGCGCGTGGCCTTCCAGGGCCTGCCCGCGCGCATCTGCTGGCTCGGCTACGGCGAGCGTGACAAGGCCGGCGTGCGCTTCAACGAGATGGTCGCCAAGGGCGAGGTGTCCGCACCGATCGTGATCGGCCGCGACCACCTCGACTGCGGCTCCGTCGCATCCCCCTACCGCGAGACCGAGGGCATGATCGACGGCTCCGACGCGATCGCCGACTGGCCGCTGCTCAACGCCCTGCTCAACACCGCCTCCGGTGCGAGCTGGGTGTCCTTCCATCACGGCGGCGGCGTCGGCATCGGGCGCTCGCTGCACGCGGGCCAGGTGAGCGTCGCCGACGGCACTGCCCTGGCGGAGGAGAAATTGCGCCGCGTGCTGACTAATGACCCCGGCATGGGCATCATCCGCCATGTGGATGCGGGTTATGAGCTTGCCGAGGAGGTCGCGGAGGAGCGCGACGTCCGCGTGCCGATGCGCGAGGGTGCGTGAGCGTCACCTCTCGCCTGGCGGACATCGCGGCCGTCGGCCGTGATGCGACATCAGGCGGATATCGGCGCCTGGCCTGGACCGATGCTGATCTCACGCTGCGCGAATGGTTCGGCGGAGAGGCGGCCGGTCTGGGTCTCGATCTCGAGGTGGATCGCAATGGCAACATGTGGGCCTGGTGGGGCGACTCGTCCGGCTCCGACGCCATCGTCACCGGCTCGCACCTGGACTCCGTGCCCGATGGCGGCAACTACGACGGCTCGCTCGGGGTCGCCAGCGCGCTGGATGCTGTCGCTGAGTTGAAGCGTCGCGGAGTGCAGCCGCGTCGACCCCTCGCCATCGCCTGCTTCACCGATGAGGAGGGCGGTCGCTTCGGCGTGGCCTGCATCGGATCGCGCTTAGCCGGGGGAGTGCTCGCACCGGAACGCGCGCTCGCGCTGCGCGACATCGACGGCGTCACCTTCGCGGAAGCGCTGACCGCCGCGGGACGCGATCCGCAGGCCCTCGGTGCCGAACCCGATCGCCTTGCCCGGATCGGTGCCTTCGTCGAACTTCATGTCGAGCAGGGGCGCGGTCTCATCGACATGAATGCCGCTGTCGGTGTGGGCACGGCCGTCCTGCCCCATGGCCGTTGGCGCGTGGACATCGCCGGCCAGCCCAACCACGCGGGCACGACGCTCATCGCGGATCGCCGCGATCCGATGATGGGGCTAGCTGTGCTCATCGAGTCGGCACGGCGCGAGGCTGCGGAGCGCGACTCGGTCTCTCACGCGGCGCGGGCGACGGTGGGCAAGGTGCAGTGCACGCCCAACGCGGTCAATGCGATCCCCTCTCACGTGATCGGCTGGCTGGACGCTCGTGCACAGGACGAGGCAACCCTCGACACGATGCTCGAGGCCATCGGTCGCGACATGCTCGACCTTCCGGGACTGCATGTGCAGATCGCGATGGAATCCCGCACACCGGCGCAGACCTTCGACGTCTCCTTGTCGACGGCGTTGGCGACGATGCTGGGCGGCGCGCCCATGCTCGCCACCGGTGCAGGTCATGACGCGGGCGTGCTCGCGGAGATCGG
>CAZLZC010000227.1:0-2916 GCA_964563825.1 uncultured Actinomyces sp. | reverse complement strand
TCCGCAGCGCAGACAAGGTGTACCTGTGCCGCTGCGGCGCCTCGGAGAAGAAGCCGTTCTGCGACGGCGCACACAAGAGAATCGGCTTCGTCTCCAACGTCGAGGCCTGACCGGCGTCACACCCAGGCGGCCACGGCCAGGGTGAGCAGTGGCGCGATCACTAGGGCGGGCAAGAGATCGGCCACGGCAATCCTGCTCACCCTCAACAGGCGCAGCGACAGGCCGAGCAGGATGACGCCACCCGTTGCCGTGATGGACGCGATCGCCGATGTCGCCAGGACCTGACCCACGAGCACTCCCAGCAGCGTGAACACTCCCTGCACGATGCCCACCGACACGGCGGACAGCGCAACTCCCCAGCCGAGTGATGCCGCGAACGCGACAGACGCGAAGCCGTCGATGACGGACTTGAGCGCAAGCTGATCGATGCCGCGGCCTAGGCCGTCGGACACGGAACCCAGGATGGCCAGGGGGCCGATGCAGAAGAGCAGGGATGCATCGACAAAGCCCTCGATGAACCGCGCCCGCCCCTCGTCACCGGATTTCCTGCTCACCTTGCCTTGCACCCAGCCGCCGAAGGCCTCGACCCGCTCCTCGAGCCGGAGCAGCGAGCCGATGACTCCACCCACGACCACCGAGGCGAGCACGATGAGCAGCGGACCGGCCGAACCGACCTCGGCGATCCAGGTCTCGTCGAAGATGTCGGCGATGTTGAGGGCGGCAACGACCAGGGTGACGAGGCCGAGCGCCTGCATGATGAGCTCGCGCGTGCGCTCAGGAAGTCGATTGCCGACAAGCACCCCGAGAGCCGCACCGACGACAATCGCCGCCATGTTGAGCAGAGTCCCTAGCCCGATCACTCGGGCAGCCTAGGGGGCCTCCCCCCAGTGCTCGACTCGCGTCGATTTGCCACGATATATCTGGTTGATATATCGTGGCACCATGGTACGCCGCCGCAGCGATGTTCTGGAGTTCGCGATCCTCGGACTCCTCCTCGAGTCGCCCCTGCACGGCTACGAGCTGCGCAAGCGCCTCACCGGCGTACTCGGGCCTTTCCGCGCCATCTCCTACGGCTCCCTCTACCCCGCGCTCAAGGATCTCCAGGCCCGAGGGCTCATCGCCGAAAGCGCCCCCAAGCCCATGCCGACGGTCACGACCAAGCGGGCCCGCATCGTCTACGAGGCGACCTCCGCCGGCGCTGAGCGTTTCGCTGTCCTCGTCGCCAATCCCGGACCCGACGCGTGGGAAGACGAGAAGTTCGCCGCGCACCTGGCCTTCTTCACGAGTACGCCGAGTGAGATCCGCCTGCGCATCCTCGAAGGAAGGCGTGCACGCCTTCAGGAGCGCATGGCGCTGCTCCGCGAGTCCTTCCGACACACCTCTCAGCGACTCGACCCCTACGCGACACGGCTCCAGGAGCACGGAATCGACAGTGTCGAGAGCGAAGTCCGCTGGCTCGAGGAGCTCATCGAGGCGGAGCGCAACCTCTGAACCTCAGCATCACCCAGCCACGGAAGGAATGTCATGGGATCCATTCGCGTCGCCATCATCGGCGTGGGCAACTGCGCCTCATCTCTGGTGCAGGGCGTCCACTACTACCGTGACGCCGCCCCCGACCAAGCCATCCCTGGCTTGATGCACGTGCAGTTCGGCGGCTATCACGTGCGCGACGTTGAGTTCGTGGCCGCGTTCGACGTCGATGCCAAGAAGGTGGGTCGGGATCTCGCCGAGGCCATCACCGCCAGCGAAAACAACACCATCACGATCTGCGATGTACCTCCACTGGGCGTCATCGTCCAGCGAGGCCCTACGCACGATGGCCTAGGCAAGTACTACCGCGAAACGATCACCGAGTCCGACACCGATCCGGTCGACGTCACAGCAGCCCTTCGCGATGCCGACGTTGACGTCGTCGTCTGCTACCTGCCCGTGGGTTCCGAGCAGGCTGCCAAGTTCTACGCCCAGTGCGCCATCGACGCCGGCTGCGCATTCGTCAACGCACTACCGGTCTTCATCGCCGGCACCCATGAGTGGGCTCAGAAGTTCGCCGCTGCTGGCCTGCCCATCGTGGGAGATGACATCAAGTCGCAGGTGGGCGCCACCATCACCCACCGTGTCCTCACCAAACTATTCGAGGACCGCGGAGTGGAGGTGCAGCGCACCTACCAGCTCAACGTGGGCGGAAACATGGACTTCATGAATATGCTCGAGCGCGATCGCCTGGAGTCGAAGAAGATCTCCAAGACACAGGCGGTGACCTCTCAGATCGACCGCCCCATTGAGAGTCGAAACGTCCACATCGGCCCCAGCGACTATGTCGCCTGGCTCGACGACTGCAAGTGGGCCTTCGTCCGCATTGAGGGCAAGGCCTTCGGAGACGTGCCGCTCAGCCTGGAGTACAAGCTCGAGGTCTGGGACTCCCCCAACTCCGCGGGCGTCATCATCGACGCGGTCCGCGCCGCCAAGATCGGCCTCGATCGTGGGATAGGCGGTCCCTTGCTCTCGGCATCCTCGTACTTCATGAAGTCACCGCCCGAGCAGTACAGCGACGACGTGTGCCGTCAGCGCGTGGAGGACTTCATCGCCGGTCGCATCGAGCGCTGAGGAGGAGCCTCGATCAGTAGTACGGCGTATCGGGGTCGACCTGCAGCGACCAGGCGTTGATGCCACCGCCCACGTGGATGGCGTCGGAGAAGCCGGCTCCGTGGAGCACGGCGAGCACCTCCGCCGAGCGGCCGCCCACCTTGCAGTGCAGCACGATCTGCTTGTCCTGCGGAAGCTTCTCGAGTGCGGAGCCGTCGAGGAACTCTCCCTTGGGGATGAGCTCGGCGCCCTTGATCGTGCAGATCTCCCACTCGACGGGCTCGCGGACGTCGATGAGCATGAAGTCGCGCTCACCACGCTCGCGCTCATCGA
>CAZLZC010000226.1:0-2929 GCA_964563825.1 uncultured Actinomyces sp. | reverse complement strand
ACCGGATCCGGGCAATCGATGGCGACGAGTTGGAAGCGCGCGATCGCCATCACGACTCCGGTGCGGTGAGCGGTCCGGACTTCGCCTGCGGGAAGTAGTCCTGGCCGATGCCCGACGTGCGCTTCGGGATCATCACGGTGCGAATCCATGACACGACCTCGTCACCGTCCTGGTTGAGGCCGCGCGTCTTCATCGTGATGATGCCCATCTCCGGTCGCGAGGAGCTCTCGCGCTTGTCGATGCAGATGCTCTCGGCGTAGATCGTGTCGCCGACGTAGACCGGGAAGGTGAGCTTGATGTCGGTCCAGCCGAGGTTGGCTACGGCGTTCTGACTCATGTCGATGACCGAAAGGCCCAGCACCAGGGCAACCGTGAATCCGGAGTTGACGATGATGCGACCCTGCGTGATGGGGTTGCTCTGCGCCAGGTGGGCATTGAAGTGGTTTTGATTCGTATTGCACGTGAGCAGCGTGAACCACGTGGAATCCGCCTCGGAGATCGTGCGGCCGAAGGGATGCTGATAGGTGTCGCCGACGGCGTAGTCCTCGAAGAACCGTCCCAATTGGGCGGGATGCACTGTGGCCATGGCCTCATCCTGCCGAAGGACCGGTCCGGCGCCTCCCGGGGTGGCCCCCGGGCCCCTCCCGGGTGACAATCGACCATGACCTCCGAGGCCTCCACCACGTCCGTTGAGGCCGCCGCTCGCGTCGGCTCCGCCGTGCAGTCCGTGATCTCCGGCAAGCCGGAGACCGTCAGGCTCGCCCTCACCGTCCTGCTGGCCGGGGGGCACCTGCTCATCGAGGACGTGCCGGGCGTGGGCAAGACCATGCTCGCCAAGTCGCTCGCCCGGTCCCTGGGGTGCTCGATGCGTCGCATCCAGTTCACCCCCGACCTGCTGCCGGGCGATGTGGTCGGGGTCAGCGTCTTCAATCGCGAGACCCGTGACTTCGAGTTCAAGCCCGGAGCGGTCTTCGCCAACATCGTGCTCGGCGACGAGATCAACCGGGCCTCCCCCAAGACACAGTCCGCGCTTCTGGAGTGCATGGAGGAGGGTCAGGTCACCGTCGACGGCACGACCTACCTCCTCGGCCGACCCTTCATGGTGCTCGCGACGCAGAACCCCTCCGAGATGGAGGGCACCTACCCGCTTCCTGAGGCGCAGCGCGACCGCTTCATGGCGCGCGTCCACATGGGCTACCCGGATCGCTCGTCCGAGATCCAGATGCTTCAGGCGCACAGCGCTGACGAGCCGCTCGAGTCCCTCGCACCCGTGACCGATGCGGCCGAGGTGCGCGCGATGATCGACGCGGTGCGACAGGTCTACGTCGCGCCCACCATCGATGCCTACGTCGTCGATCTCGTCTCCGCCACTCGCCAGCACTCGCACGTGCGCCTGGGCGCCTCCCCCCGGGCCGCCCTGCACCTGCTGCGTGCCGCCCGCGCATCCGCCGCCCTCTCGGGCCGCGGGCACGTCCTGCCCGATGACGTCCAGCGCCTGGCCGTCCCCGTGCTGGCCCACCGGCTGGTCCTCACCACCGACGCGCACCTGTCCCGCACGAGCGCACAGGACGTCGTGACCGAGATCCTCACGCGGGTGCCCCTGCCTGCGAGCGCATGAGGCGGGCCCTGGCCGCCCTCACCTTCCGGGGCAAGGCGCTCATCGCGGTGGGGCTCGGCCTCGGCGTAGGGGCAGCACTGTCCGGGCAGCGCGACGTCCTGCGCATCGCCGTACTCCTCCTCGCCCTGCCGCTCATTTCCGTCTTGCTCGCGTCTCGCACGCACTTCCGTCTCGGGGCCGACCGCAGCATCACTCCCTCCCATGTGCCGGTGGGGAGTACGGCGCAGGCCACGCTCACGGTGACCAACCTGGCGCGACGCCGCACCCCCACCCTGCTCCTGCGCGAAGAGGTCGATCCACGCCTCGGGCCGCCGATCGATCGAGTCCTCGAGCATGTCGAGTCGGACGGATCACGTTCCACCACCTTCACCCTGGAGGCCTCGCGGCGCGGACGCTACGACGTCGGACCGCTGCGCGTCACCGCGGTCGATCCCTTCGGGCTCGTGCGACTCACGCGGTCCTTCACGTCCACGCAGAGCGTGCTCGTCGTCCCGCGGGTCTATGCGCTCGATGGTGCGGTCGACGCCGACCGCCGCGGCCGGGGCGATCGCGCGTCCTCAGCCCTCAGCGCGGGCGGCGATGACGACGTGATTCCCCGCGAGTACAGGCCCGGTGATGACCTGCGCAGGATCCACTGGCGCGCCTCCGCGCACGGCGACGAGCTCCTCGTGCGCCGCGAGGAGCAGCCCTGGACGCGCCATGCCACCGTCACCGTCGACATCACGCCGGACGACATCGGCGGGGCGCAGTCGCCGCTGGAGATCGGCCTGAGCATGGCGGCGAGCGTGAGCGCCCATCTCCTGTCGCTCGGCTGGTCGATCCGGCTCGACGCCCTCGACGGTCGCTGCCTCGTGGCCCAGGCGGAGGGATCTGCCGGGCAGGCGCGGATGCTCGAGATCCTCGCCACCGTGCGGCCCGCCACACGCGCGGGCGGGGATCCCCTGCGCACCGGATCGGACCTGAGCGTCATCGTGATCCCGGGCACCGAGGCGGCACTGCGGCGCGTGCCACCCGTGCACCACCGCTCGCTCGCCTTCGTCGTCGATGTCACGGCCTGGGGCCTCAACGGCATCGATGCACCCGACGCACTCGCGCGCCTGAGCGCACAGGGCTGGCATGCGTCGACGGTCACGGCCGATCCCGCGAGCATCGCGGCCGCCTGGCATGCCGCGATCGATGAGGCGACCCTGACGGCGCTGCGATGACCGGGGCACTCACGCGCATGCGACCCGCCGCGACCATCGCGGCGGCCATCGCCACCATGACCGCGTCCCTGAGTGTCGTGCCGCTCTTCGACTCCGGGCGCTGGAT
>CAZLZC010000225.1:0-2966 GCA_964563825.1 uncultured Actinomyces sp. | reverse complement strand
AGCCGACGAAGTGGTCGACTGCGATCCCGAAGAGGTTGCCCGAGGGGTTGGAAAAGAGACGCGCAAGGCGGATGTCAGTGCCGAGTCCCACGAGTGCACCTTCCCATTCGTCCCCGAGCGGAGATGTCAGTCTAGCGATGCGGGCTCATCACTTCGCTGCGGTGCGACAACCGGATTCCACGGACGCGCAACGCCTCAACCTTGCGGGAAACGCCGCCGAGCTCACCGTCGTGACCGTCGTCGGCATGGGCTTCGTTCATCAACGTCGAGGCGGCCTCGGCGTCACGGACTTCCCTGCGAACGGTGTGCGACGCCTTTGGGATCAAGCCCTTCGGGGTTATGGTGCGCCTACACAGCGGCGAGTTGGTTCGCGGGCCTGTGCCGTCGCTGCTGCCCGCGGATCATTTCGACGGGATGGACGCCTAGGTGTATGTTAGGTGTATGTCACGCACCAACATCGATCTGGACGACGGCGCTGTCGAGACGGTCATGCGCCGGTACCACTTTGCGACCAAACGGGATGCGGTCAATTTCGCGCTTCGCACCGTGGCGGGGGAGCCGATCTCGATCGAGGAGGCCCTGGCGCTTCGGGGATCCGGGTGGGACGGCAACCTCGATGAGATGCGTGAGCCGCGCGTCACGTGATCCTCATCGACACCTCGGCGTGGGTGGAATTCCTCAGGGCAACCGAGTCGCCGGTGGACCACCGGGTCCAGATGGCATTGAGCGACGACGTAGCAACATGTGACCCCGTACGTATGGAGCTGCTCGCTGGGGCGCGCGGCGACCGCGAAATGGACATCGTCAGGCGCCTGCTCTCCCGTGCGATTCACCTGTCGGCCCGCCCCTCTGACTACGACGACGCGGCACTGCTCTACCGGCGGGCGCGCAAGTCTGGGTTGACTGTTCGTCGCCACATCGACTGCCTCATCGCCGCCATTGCTATCAGAGAAGACACCCCCATTCTGCATGCCGATAGGGACTTCACAGCACTCGCCGAATGCAGTGACCTTCGGACGTGTTAAGGGTGGCGCTGCGGGCGATACATGCCACGGGAGGGAGCGTTAGGAGCGAGGGTGCGCTCGCAGGAATGACCAGATCGCTCGACTCGAGTCGACTCCCATGTAAGGCTTTCCGACGTACTTCTCTGCTGCAGGGGACGCCAGCGGGTGTCCCATCCATGCATGGCCCGCAGTCCTCACCGTTAAGAACCCTACGGTGGTCGCCTCAGAGCACCCACTCCACGTGGTGAGGCGAAGGTCCTGATTGCTCGAACTCGGCCTCGTCTTGACGCGCCTCTCGCACCCATCGAGCTGCGCGAGCGTGGCAGCCGCTGCCCGTGGGGGAGCAAAGGTGATTCCGGCGAGTCCACTCCCTCTGCCTCCGCCGATAGGCAGGTTGGTGTCGGCGTCACCGTGAATCTGCATGGAGGAGATCGGGCGACTCGGTCGGCAATCGGTCACCTCGAGTGACGCTGACTGGACCGCAACAGCAGCAAAGGTTCCCGCGCGCTCGCACGCGAGCCGCAGCGCCATGATCCCGCCATTGCTGTGACCGGTCGCGAAGACACGGTCCCGGTCGACCCTTCCGGCTCGGGACACATCACGCACCACCGCCGAGATGAAGGCCACGTCGTCCACTGCTCGTGTCGCTGCCGGCCCGCAGCAGGCGCCACCATTCCACGTCTGCAGGCCGCCGGTGCCGTCTGCGAGGCGGCCGACGCCGTTGGGGTAGGCCACGATGAAGCGGTTCGAGGTCGCCAGTCCATCGAAACCACTGTTCGTCGCGAACTGCTCGGCGCTGCCCATGCCGCCATGAAGGGCGACCAGAAGCGGCGCCGGTCCCTCGATTCCCGCGGGCACGAAAAGACGGTAGGTCCGCGCCAGACCATCGGCAGTCGTGATCGTGCGCGTCGTGACCGTTCCACGGGGCGCGACCGCAGGCAGTGCTCCTGCATAGAGGGACGATGCCGCAGGCTCAGCGGTAGGAGTCGGTGCGGGCGCTGCGCGGCCAAACCCGACCCAGGCAAGCGATGCCAAAGTCCCGGCTACGGCCGCCGCCACCACCTTCTGCACGGATCCAGTATCCGCCTCGCGCCGCTCTGTTGCCTCTTCGCAGCCGTCGTCATCGCATCCAGCCGTAGACCGTCCACACGATGCCGGCGAGTGCGGCTACGAGGACGAGGCCGAGGTAGAGCAGGACCAGACGTACGTCGCGCAGGTAGCAGCCGCTACGGGTGAGGCCCGCGCGGTGAGCGCGCCAGTAGCCGGCAAGACCGAGGACGGCGAACACTGCGACGGCTAACGGTCCGAAGATCCAGGCGAGCAGCGCGATAGTGGTGAAGATGCACAACTTCAGCGGATCGAAGGACGACTGCGCTGCGCGCTCGCCAGGTACGGGACGCTCGGGCACTCCCGCCAGGCCTTCCGACGGTGCCGTCATGACTCGCCTCCTGTCACGAGGGTGGGCATCGGGATCAGGACCTGGTCGGTGACCGCCGTGGAGATGCGCTGCCGCGACAGCTGGGGCCAGGCCTGCACCGCGCAGAAGGGGGCGCACTGATCCTGCGTCTGCGACCTCGTGCCCACGTGGACGCAGCACTGCGTGAGCCGTTCCTCGATCATCGTGCTCATGTCCATGAACGGCTTCACCGAGACACGGACAACGCGCTCCCCCAGCATCCGGCGCAGCCGTTCTTGGCTACCCGGGAGGCCCGCGGCCGCGGCTATCTTCAGCAGGGAGGCGATGCCGAGGTCGCAGGTCTCGCACACGTCACGCCAGAGCGCCCCGATGTCGGGGTGCGACAGTGACGTCTGCTCGCTCATGAGGCCGAGCAGCGAGGCCTTGGCGGCCTTCCGCAGCTCGCGCGGGATCTGATCGTCGGCGATGCGGTTGGCGACCAGGTCGAGGTTTGCGAGCAGCCGGTCATGGCCAATGAGCGAGACGAGCGAGCGCCACTCGCCATC
>CAZLZC010000224.1:0-3003 GCA_964563825.1 uncultured Actinomyces sp. | reverse complement strand
GGGGACCCAGTCCAGGGGCGCTTGCGGTCACGAGACAGTTGTTCATCGTGCGGTGACTCACTCCCCCAAGTGGACCTATCTTCCGGGAGTGGCCGTCTCCCGGATCCCTCTTGCCGTCGTCTCTTCTGGTGCCTTGGTCGCTGGGCTGTTGATCGGGGTGGTGCCGGTAGCCCAGGCTGCGCCTGGCGCCCCCGCGGCGCCGGCGACCGTCACGGCTGACGGTGATGCTGCTGCCGACGATGGTGCCGCGGCGGAGCGTCGTGGGCAGAAGGTGGTGGATCTGCGGGCTGGGACGTGTGCGCGGGTGGTGCCTCTCGGACTCGTCCGCTTCGACGGGCCGGGGGATACGCGTTTGACGGCGCGGGTGCGTGCGCAGGGTGAGGCGAAGTTGCTCACGATCGTCTCGGGTAGTGGACGGATTGGTGAGAACGTCGTGCGCCCCAAGAATGTGAGTGGTGAGCTGACGTGGCGCAAGGGGGCGATGACCGGTTCGGTGACGATCAAGCTGCCTGAGCATGTGAAGGTGTCGCGGACGTGGGCGCAGGAGGTCTCGGTTAACGCCCAGCCCGATGGTTGTGATTGGGCTGCGACGGTGATGTTGCAGGCGCGGGGTGAGGGTGCGTCGCTGGATTTGCGTGGTCCGCTGACGGAGAGCGGTAGTTATGTGCTGCGGGGTAGCGGGAGTGTGTCGATCTCGCGGACCGCGGTGCCGGTGACGGGTTTCTTGCGAGCGACGTCCCCGGGTCGATCGGCGAGTACGACGTGGCGTGTGACCGGCTCGACCCCTCGGTTGGTGCGGATCCCGGGGGCTCGCCTGAGTGGTGTGAAGGTGTCGCTGGGCAATGTGGTGCCGATCGTGCATGGCACCGCGTCGTTGCGTCTGGACGCGCCGCTTCTCACGGCGCCGGCGATCCTGGAGGTCGCGGGAGCGAACACGTGGAGTGCGCAGGTCAACGGGTCTAATCGTCGTGCGTGGATTGTGCCGCAGACCGATCAGGTCGCTGTGCGCACGAGTGAGCTGCGTGGCTCGGTCGGCATGCGAGCGGGCCAGCCCCACTGGACCCTCACCGCGCCGGGTGCCGCGCGCATCGACACGTTGGACTACAACGTCGATGTCGGATTCGAGGGCCGGCTCAGTTACACGGTGCAGGCTCGTGGCGCGGTGGGCACGTTCCTCGGGATGCCGGAGCAGCGACCGTTCCTGGGTGTGCCGACCAAGTTGACGATCACTCCGAAGGGGATCACCGGTGCGCTGACGGTCGTGACGCGCGGGGAGCTCCTGCTCGACATGCCGACCGTGTGGCGGGGCACGACCGAATACATCCTGCGTCCCGTGCCCGGGGAGGGCTGGACCTTCAAGCCCTTCATCTCCCACGCTCTACGAGCGGGCAAGGGGACGATGCGACTCACCGGCCCCGTGAGCGAGACGGGGGGCGTGGACCTGATCGGCTCGGGCACCCTCGAGGTCTCGGGCACGACCGTGCCCACGCGCGGGTTCTACAAGCGCTCCAGTTTCACCGACGGCTCCGCGCCCGTGTGGGCGATGGCGGCCTACCTCGACGAAGCACCCGACGGACGCATCCCACTCGATGGCGGGGCGGGATTCGTGGGCGGCATTCTCGTCTTCAACGGCACCGGCGCCCAACCCATCAGCAGCATCCCCGATGCCGCTCCGAGCGCCGAGACGCCGCAGTCGCGTTCCTACGACATCACGGTGCCTCCGGTCACTGGGTCGGGAACGACGACCCTGCAGCTGTCCGATGCCGACGGTGACACGTTCTACCTGCCGATCTCCTACAACTTCACGGATCCCAGCAACTGGACGGCGACGGCTGCAGGAACGACGCCGTCCAACCTCTACAACCCCTTCACCGGGCTGGAGATCCCCGAGACTGACTTCTCCGGCACCATCACTGAGGCCGGGGGCGTGCAGACATGGGACCTCGACATCTCCATGCAGGACTGGCAGGACATGGCCAAGGGCATCCAGTTCAAGGGCTCCTTCACCGTCTCCAACTCCTGCCCGCTGGCCGACCCGTCCAATTGCCCCGACGCCGAGGGCATCTTCGTGGGTGGCGACTCCACCTTGGACTTCGATGATCCCGCCTTCCCGACAGGAACCGGCAATGGCGCCTTCCTCACCGACCTGAGCTGGGGCTGGTGGGATGCCACTGCCCAGGGTTCGGTGTCGGTCAACGGCATCACCATGTCCAACCCCGATCTGACGGTCTGGCGCGGGAGCGGCACGGGCCCGAATCCGGAGATCGTCATGCCGGACCTGTCGGATCTCAACGGCAACGGCATGAACGTCGAATTCTGTGCCGACTTCACTGTGCCGGTGCCCTATGTCACGACGGTCAACACGCTGGGCTGCGTCGAGTGGACCAACCAGGGTTCGATCCTGGCCCAGGTCAACACCGGCGGCAGCGTGGCCACGGGTGACTACAACGGCGTCACCGTCAACTCCACCACCCTGACCGGATACGTGTGGAATGGCCTCGAGAGCGAGCAGAAGGTCTTCCTCGACGGCGTGGAGATCGATGCCGAGCCTCGGCGCGACTACCTCACCGCCGACATCGTCGTGCCAGGCAATGCGATGCGCGACTTCGGCACAGGTAGCAGCTCCGACACCGTGATCGCCGCGACCGGATGGTTCGACGCTGAGGGCAACTTCGACATCGAGGGGACGATCCCGGTCAATCTCAAGGGAGGCGGCTTCACCCTTGAGGAGATCGTCATCTCCATCGGTCGCGAGAAGGAGAATGCGCAGTCCACCTTCGACCTGCGATTCGATGCCGAGTCCGATGTCGTCATCAACGGCAACCACTTCCCGCTCGATGCCTACATCGGCTATCAGAAGGCCGGCGACACCACCATCACGGTTGGCCTGAGCGCCACGGGTGCGCCGAGCACCCAGCCCGAAGGGACAATGGACTTCGTCAACCTGGTGCCCTCTGGGGACTTCGAGCCAGAGAACGCATCCCTGGTCGACGGCTCCTTCGA
>CAZLZC010000223.1:0-3005 GCA_964563825.1 uncultured Actinomyces sp. | reverse complement strand
AGCGAGAAGTGGAGGTTGATCCATCCGTGCGCGGGGATAGAGAGCGCGCCCGGTGGGAGGAGTGCGCCGTAGGCGACCACGGGGCAGCAATCCGGTGCGAGCTCGGCGAGCGGCGCGAGCGCATCGGGGGCCCTCAGGCTCGAAGGCGTGAAGACGGGCAGGCCCAGCTCATCGGCACGCAGGTGCACGGCGCTGGGCCGCGGAGCACGGCCCCGGCCCGCGGGTGCGGGTGGCCGCGTGAGCACGCCGACGACCTCGTGCCGCGACGCGGTCAGCGCCTCCAGGCTCGGCAGAGCTACCTCGGGTGTGCCGGCGAAGACCAGGCGCATGCGGTCACAGCCACTTGGCAGAGACGGTGTGGGGGCTGAAGCGCACCTCCGGTGCGGACTCGCCGAACCACTCGGCCTCGCGGATGGCCTTCATGGCCTCCTTGCGCGTCTCGGCGTCGAGGCGATCGATGAAGAGGATGCCGTCGAGGTGATCGGTCTCGTGCTGGAGAGCCCGAGCGAGCAAATCGCTGCCCTCCACGGTGACCGGCTCACCGTGCATGTTCATGCCCTTCGCGACGACGCGGCGGGCACGCAGGGTGTCGAAGGCGAGATCGGGAATCGACAGGCAGCCCTCATCGCCGTCCTGGGTCTCATCGGAGAGATCGAGGACCGGATTGCACAGGTGGCCGAGCTCGTCGTCCACCCACCAGGTGAAGACGCGGAGGGAAACGCCGATCTGCGGGGCGGCCAGGCCGCAGCCGGGGGCCTCGCGCATGGTGTCGGTGAGGTCCTGCACGAGCTTGCGGAGTTCCTTGTCGAAGGTGTCCACGGTCGCAGCCGGAGTGCGCAGCACGGGATCGCCGAAGAGGCGGATCGACTGCACGGCCACGACGACTCCTCAGGTCAGTAGGACTCCCCCAGTGTAGGTGCGCGCAGGTTCAGTCCCCGCCCCAGTCCGGCGGGTCCACGGCCAGGTGCAACTTCGCTGTGTCCTTGCGCGCCGTGCGTGTCGCCGAGATGGCGCTGAGCGCACGGGAGAGCTCCGCGCCCTGACGTCGGTCGATCGTCACGAGCACGCGCGCATCGTCGCTGCCCGCCACGGGTAGCGGCCCCATGACGCGTGCCGCACTGGGCAGCGCTCCGGCGGCGGCCTGGACGGCGACGGGCTCGCCCGTGAGGGTCGCGGCACGCACCGCGGGCGGCAGGCCCAGATCCCGGCGCTCGTCGAGCTCCCGGGCCGCGAGCCATCCGGGATCCCAACGCACCAGCGCCTGCACGACGGGGAGCCCCGCATCGGCCGTCACCACCACCGGTGCACCCGGCCGGGCAAGTGCGCCGGCAGCGAACCAGCGACGCGCGGTCTCCTCCCCGGCGCGCAGAGCAACACGGGAGGTCTGAGCGGCCGCATCGAGGAGGAGTACGGCGGCGTACCCACCCTCGGCCCACGGCTCAGTGCCGGTCGTTGCGACGACCAGCGCGGGCTCCTCTCCCACCTGGTCGATGCTGCGCTCGCCCGTCGACGTGATGACGGGCACGCCTGGGAAGGCACGGCCCAACTCCTCGGCCGTGCGCGCGGAACC
This sequence comes from uncultured Actinomyces sp., assembly GCA_964563825.1. GTDB lineage: Bacteria > Actinomycetota > Actinomycetes > S36-B12 > S36-B12 > Mxb001. Next base: position 1,435 of record CAZLZC010000223.1, on the reverse strand, counting down.
CACGGAGATGGCGCGGAGGCGCTCGCCACCGCAGCCGCGACAGTGCCACGACACCACGCGCGTGCTGCACCATCGACAGGTGGGCGCTCCCCCACGTGCACCCAGCGCGAGTGGTCCACCGCATGCCGGGCACGATGCCCGCTCACGACACCGCTGGCACGCAAGCGTGGGCACGTAACCCCGGCGCCCCACCTGCACGAGCACCGGCCCGGCGTCCAGTGCCTCACGTGCGGCGTCGTACGCGCGACGCGGGATGCGCGAGCCGTCATCGTCATCCGGGATGACGCGCGGAGCCGCAGTGCGCAGCATGTCGCGGCGAGGTGCAAGGGGCGCAGCCCACGACGTGGCAATCCACTGCTGCGTCTCGACCGTCCGGGTGTAGCCGCCCGCGAGAAGCGATGCACCGGTGAGCTGGGAGCGCAGAGCCAGGACCTCACGCGCATGCCACCCCGGCGCATGCGGCTCCGCGAGGGATTCGTCGCCGTCGTCCCACAGGATGAGCAGGGATGGTGACGCCACGGGTGCGAACGCCGCCGCGCGAGTGCCCAGGGCGATGGGGACTCGCCCGGTGAGCACGCGCAGGAAGGAGGTGTAGCGGCGCTGGGGTCCGGCGTCCGCCGACAGGGCGGCGTAAGCATCGGCACCGCCCGCGGCATCGAGGGCAGCGCCCACGCGAGCGAGGTCTCGGGCGTCGGGCACGACGACGACCACACCGCCATGGGGGGCCGCAGCGAGCGCGGTGCGCGCGATGAGAGCGGGCCAGTCGGCCGCCGCGCTGACGCCGACACCAGGCGCCGAGGTCCACACTCCCCGCAGTCCGCGCTCCCCCGCCTGCACACGACTCGCGAAGGCTTCCCCACCCGCGTAGTCCGCCCAAGCCGACAGGTCGATCTCGTCAGGGAGGTGCGGTGGCTCGACATCCTTGGCAAGGAGAGCGGTTTCGGCGCGCGCATGCCGCGGCGGGATCGCCGCCCGCAGCACGTCGGGCAGCGTGCCGGCGTAACGGTCAGCGACGGCGCGCGCCAGTGCGAGCACCTCGGGAGTGAGGACGGGCAGCGGCGAGGTGACGCGCTGGAGCGGAGCGAGACGGGCGTGCTCGCTCTCGTCCACGCGCTCGACGATGAATCCGTCGACGAGTCGACCCGAGAAGCGGACCCGCACGCGAGTGCCCACCTGCGCATTCGCGTCGAGGGCCTCGGGGATGGAGTAGTCGAAGAGCCGGTCCAGGTGCGCGAGAGGGACGTCGACCGCCACCCTCGCCACACGACCCGTCACGGGACGATCGTGCCAGGGGGGTGCGACGTGGTCACCGCCCTGCCAGCGACTAGACGCCGGCGGCGGCCTTCAGGGCTGCAGCCCGGTCGGTGCGCTCCCACGTGAAGTCGGGCAGCTCGCGACCGAAGTGGCCGTAGGCCGCGGTGGGGCGATAGATCGG
>CAZLZC010000222.1:0-3043 GCA_964563825.1 uncultured Actinomyces sp. | reverse complement strand
TTCGCCGAGGTCACCGCTGAGGCAGGCATGCCGCCCGGTGTCTTCAACGTCGTTCAGGGCATCGGCACCGAGGCCGGTGCCGCCCTCGCCGGGCACCCGGGCGTCTCACGCATCTGTTTCACCGGCTCCGTGCCCACCGCCAAGGCAGTCGCTCGTGCGGCCGCAGACAACCTCACGCCACTGTCCTTCGAGCTGGGCGGCAAGTCGCCGACGATCGTCATGGAGGACGCCGACCTCGGCATCGCAGCAGAGATTGCGGCGGAGCAGTACGACAACGCCGGCCAGGTCTGCCTCGCCGGCACGCGCCTGCTCGTGCACGAGTCGATCGCGCAGGAGTTCGCCGAGCGACTGGCCGCGAAGGTGCGCGAGATCCGCCAGGGTGACCCGCGCGAGGAGTTCACCGACCTCGGCCCGCAGATCCATCCGGTGCACCTTGAGCGCGTTGCAGGATTTGTCGAGCGCGCGAAGGCGGACGGCGCGCAGGTCGCCTTCGGTGGCGAGCGCGTCGAGCCCGTCGCGGGTGGCTTCTACTACGCCCCCACGCTCATCACCGGCGCCGCGCCCGGCTCGGAGATCCTCACGAGCGAGGTCTTCGGTCCGGTCCTCACGATGCAGACGTTTAGCACCGAGGACGAAGCGATCGCGCTGGCCAACAACACCGACTACGGCCTGGCGGCCACGCTGGTGTGCGGTGACCGCCCGCGCGCGGAGCGCATCGCGGGCCAGCTCGTCGCCGGCACGGTCTGGGTCAACTGCTTCTTCGTCCGCGACCTTCGCGCTCCCTTCGGCGGCTCGCGCAAGTCGGGCATCGGCCGTGAGGGCGGCGTGTGGTCCTTCGACTTCTACGCTGACGTCAAGAACACCTGCTATTCGCCCAACGGCTGGAGGTAGTCATGGGAGAGGTCGTCGCCGCGGCGCTGCTATCGCATGTGCCCACGATCATGCTGCCCAAGGACGTCCGCTACGAGCTCAACGACGGTCGCGAGATCTCGATCGTCACCGGCCTCGAGCGGCTGCGCAAGGAGAAGTTCGAGACCCTCGACTACGACACGGTCATCGTGCTCGACTCGCACTGGTTCACGACGGTCGAGTTCGTCGTCACGTCACACGCCCGTCGCGCCGGACTCTTCACCGCCGAGGAGCTGCCCCGCGGCATGTGCCGGATCCCCTTCGAGTGGCGCGGTGACCCCGAGCTCGCCGAGGCGATTGCCGCGCGCGGGGAGCCCAACGGCACGTGGATCACCGCCATCGACGACGAGTACCTCCCGCTCTACTACCCCTCGCTCAACCTGTGGAGCTACCTCGGCAAGGGCATGGACAAGCGGTGGCTCTCCATGAGCGTGTGCCAAACCGGTGAGACCGATGACTTCCTACGCGCGGGCCGCGCCATCGGCGAGGCGGTCGCTGCGAGCGATCGCAAGGTGATCATCGTCGCCACCGGCTCGCTCTCGCACACCTTCTACAAGCTCAAGGAGCTGCGCAAGCACGAGTCGAGCGACCCGTCGCACATCATCAGCCAGAAGGCCCGCGATATGGATATGGAGAGGCTGGGCTGGTTCGCCGAGGGCCGTCACGACCTCGTGCTCGAGACGATGCCGGAGTTCATGACCGTGCGTCCGGAGGCGATGTTCGCCCACTACCTCATGATGGCCGGCGCCATGGGTGAGCAGGACTTCATCGCACCCGGCGTGCAGTACAGCGACTACGAGAACGCGATCGGCACCAGCCAGGTCCACGTCTGGTTCGACCGTCCCGCCACTGGCTGGACCAAGCAGAAGGCGAGCGCCTGATGCCCGAGTTCCGTCGCATCCTGCTCGATGGCTATCCCTGCGAGGTACGCCGCGAGGGCGACACCCTGGTCGCCGGCGATGGCCGCGAGGTCGGTGTCGATGAGGCGATCCACCTCCCGCCCACCGAGCCCACCAAGATCATCGCGGTGCACCTCAACTACGCCAGCCGCACCGAGGAGTTCATGACCAAGCTTCCGGCGGCGCCGACGTACTTCCACAAGCCCATCACGGCGTTGAACTCGCACAAGGCCGGTGTCGTGCGTCCCGCAGGCTGCAAGTGGCTCAACTACGAGGGCGAGATCGTCATCGTCATCGGTCGCACCTGCCGCAATGTCTCCCCGGCGCAGGCGGGCGACTACATCGCGGGCTACTCGATCGGCAACGACTACGGCCTCCACGACTTCCGCGACACCGATGCGGGCTCGATGCTGCGCGTCAAGGGCTCCGACACCCTGGCTCCCGTGGGCCCGGGCGTCGTGACCGACTGGGACTTCCGCAATAAGGGCATCCGCACTCTTGTCAACGGCGTCGCCAAGCAGGATTCGACGACGGCCGAGATGGAGTGGGACATGCACTACCTCGTCGCCGACATCGCACGCACGATCACGCTGGTGCCCGGCGACCTGCTCTTCTCCGGCACTCCCGCCTTCTCGCGCCCCGTGCAGCCCGGTGACGTCGTCGAGGTGGAAGTCGAGGGTCTTGGCACCCTCACCAACCACATCGTCGAGGGCCCCACGCCGATCCGCACCGATGTGGGCGCGCAGCCGACCGAGTCGGAGGAGGTCGTCTCCACCGCACTCGGCGGCGACTGGGAGTATCGAGGCATCCGCACACCGAGCAAGGACCTCTATCCATCGACCGTCGAGGAGAAGCGATGAAGATCTACGTCGACATGGACAAGTGCCAGCATTACGGCCAGTGCACCTTCGAGGCGCCGACCGTCTTCGCGCTCAATGACGACGGCAAGCTCGAGTACACCGGCGAGGTCGACGACGCGCTGGCCGACCAGGTCGAGGCTGCGGCTGACGTCTGCCCGATGCAGGCCATCGAGATCGAGGCCTGATGTCCCAGGTCGTCGTCGTCGGCGCCGGACTGGGCGGCCTGCGGGCCGCGGAGTCGTTGCGCGGCCAAGGCCACGACGTCATGGTCATCGGCGATGAGCGACACCTGCCCTACAACCGCCCACCGCTGTCCAAGGAGTCACTCAAGGGCGGCGTCGAGGTGGAGGGCCTGCACTTCCGGCGCAAGCACGA
>CAZLZC010000221.1:0-3045 GCA_964563825.1 uncultured Actinomyces sp. | reverse complement strand
GCGATGGCGACGATGGTGAAGACGACGTTGATACCGGTCGTGATGAGCGATGTCTGGAATGCCTGCGACTCCGAGAAGCCGACGGACTCCCAGATGGTGTTGGAGTAGTAGAAGACCGCATTGATGCCGACGAACTGCTGGAAGGCGCTCAGCATGATGCCGATCCACACGATGGGCATAAGGCCGAGCGCGCGCCCGCGGATGTCGGAGAAGCGGGGCTTGTGGTCGCCCTGCAGGGTCTCCTCGATGTCGCGGACCATCGGCGTGACGTCCACGGTGTAGATGGTGCTGAGCACCTCGCTCGCCTTGGCGGTCTCCCCGATGGCGACGAGGTAGCGAGGGGACTCGGGGATACGCAGGACCAGGAGTGCATAGACGATCGCCGGCACCACCATGCTGAGGAACATCCACTGCCAGGCTTCCAACCCGAGTAGCCAGGTGTTGCGCGCATTGCCGCCGGCGGCCTGCAGGACCACGAAGTTGACCAGGCCGGTGGCGAAGATGCCGATCACGATGGCGAATTGCTGCAGGGCACCCATACGGCCGCGGATCGGTGCCGGAGCGATCTCGGCGATGTACATCGGCGCCATGACGCTGGCGACACCGATGCCGGCACCGCCGATGAAGCGCCAGAGCATCAGGTCGATGACACCGATGGGGAACGCCTGGCCGATGGCCGCGATGAGGAAGAGCGCGGCGGCCACCAGCATGACGCGGCGCCGACCGAAGCGGTCGGCGAGGCCACCGGCAAACCAGGCACCGATGGCGGAGCCGATGAGGGCGATGGAGACGACGAAGCCGAGGGCGATGTCGCTCAGGCCGAACAGCGACTTGAGTGCCGACGCTGCGCCGTTGATGACCGCGGAGTCGTAGCCGAAGAGGAAGCCGCCGAGTGCAGCGGTGGTGGCGAGCCCGACGACCCGGCCGGTGCGGTAGTCCTTGGTCGGTGCACCGATGCTCATCAGGCCTCCTTTGTCGCCGTGCGTGAGACGAACGTTAGGGCCCCTGGGCGCTGCTCGCGTCGATTTGGGGGACCTCGTCACCCACTTTGCGTGATGTGGCTCCCGGAGCCAGGGGAACCTGCCTCGACGATGATGCGGTCGTGCACCCATTCCTTCATCTCGGTCACGTGGCTGATGACGCCGACGACGCGCCCGCGCGAGCGGAGGGCATCGAGCTGATCGAGGACCACCGTGAGCGTGTCGGCGTCGAGTGATCCGAATCCCTCGTCTACGAAGAGGGTGTCGAGGGAGACACCCCCCGATTCCTCGCGCACGATGTCGGCGAGACCCAGAGCGAGCGAGAGTGAGGCGTAGAAGCGCTCACCTCCCGAGAGGGTGCCGGGATCGCGTGCCTGTCCGCTCCACGAGTCGACGACGTCGATGCCGAGACCTGCCTGGGCACCTCCCGATGTCGTCTCGTCGAGAGCGAAGGCGAACTTGCCTGAGCTCATGTGCTCGAGGTGCACGGAGGCGGCTTCGAGCACGGACCGGAACCGGCGCTGCACGGCGTAGGCCTGGAGTGTGAGGTTGCGCAGGTTTGCTGATCCGCGCGCGGCCGTGACGAGGGAGCCGAGTTGTACGGCGGCTGCCGTCGAGCTGCCAACGGAGTCGAGGATGGTGCGCGCTGCGGTGAGCTCACCGGCTAGCGCAGTCAGGGCAGCGTGCGCATCAGCCAGGCGCAACCGACGTTCGTCGGCGACAGTGTGGGCTGTCTGAGCCTGGAGGCGCTCGGCTTCAGCCTGCGCGCATGCGTCCTGTGTGGCCTGAGCGTCGTCGTCGAGCGGGAGCCCCGCTGCAGCGCTGCGCGCCTGCTGCAATGCCTCCAGCGCGGTGAGACGTGAGTGGGCCGCTGCGAGGAGCAGGGCGGCGCTTCCCGTCGCTCCCACCTGCTCGCGGTGCCGTGACTCCTCATCAGCGACCGTCGCGTCGTAGGTGCTCGCCTCAGCGCGGGCCGTGGCTTCTTCGGCGATGAGCCCCTCGACGGTGGCAGCGGAGGTCGACACCTGGGCATTGAGCCCTTCGACGGCCTCGACCAGCGAGGGCACGCTGGTGGCTGCCGCACGGGCTTCCTCCAATGCGAGCACTGCGGCGGCGAGATCCTCGGTGATGCTCTCGCTGGTCGCACCTTCGAGTCGTGCGACCGTGACGGCCAGCTCCTGATCCAGTGAAGCAAGGCGCGTGCGCGATGTCTCATGTGCCACTGCTGCGGATTTCTCGGCAGCTTCGGCGGCGACCGCATCACCCTCTGCCTGGGCGACCTGCGTGTCTGACACGAGAGCGCCGTCGCTGGCGTGAGCAGGGTCGGGGTGATCATGCGATCCGCACACCGGGCAGGCGTCACCATCGATGAGAAGCGCTGCGAGGTGGGCTGCGCGCTGCGCGAGCTGGGTACGCACGAGGTCGTGGTGGCCCGTGCGCGCGGCCTGGAGCGAATCGCGCGCGGCCTGAAGCGCGTCGGAGCAGGCCCGCTCCTCGGCGCGGGCCGAAGTCACGGAGCCCTCGAGGGCGATCCGTTCCTTCGCTGTCTCCTGGAGGATGCGCAGTTGATCGACGTCTGCTGCGAGCGGATCGGCACGACTCGCGAGCAGTCGTGCCTGCTCCAACGTCGCCTCTGCGGATTGGAGGCGCGCGGGGAGGGATGCCGCGTCAGTGCGGGCGTCCGTGATGCGTTGAGCGAGTGCGTCGGCGATCGCACGACGGCGTGCGCTCTCCTGCGCGCGCTCCTCCGCCCGGGTCTCCCACTCGGCGAGGGGTTCGAGCCGCGTGCACTGGGCCACGAGCTCTCGGGCTGCCGCCTGAACCTCCGCATCATCGAAGGTGGACTCTTCAGGACCGACCGCAGCAGCCGCGCGCGCAAGGACCGCGCGTGCCTCGCTCGCTGCCCGGCTGGCCTCGGCGCGTGCCCGGGCGGCGTGCTCGGCGGCCTGACAAGCGTGCAGGGTGGCGGAGGTCAGCACCGCCACTGCTGCGGCCGCGGTGGCCTCTTCCGCGATCGCGGCCATGACTGCATCCGGGTCGAACTCCTCCGATACCTCGGCGACCT
>CAZLZC010000220.1:0-3072 GCA_964563825.1 uncultured Actinomyces sp. | reverse complement strand
AGGTAGGCGTCGATGACGCGCTGGTCGCGCATGACCGTGTCTGGCTGGCCCTCGGCGATGATCTTGCCCTGTGCCATGACGATGACCCAATCGCTCACATCGCGGACCATGTCCATGTCGTGTTCGACGAAGACCACCGTGGTGCCCTCTTCGCGAATATCGCGGATATGGTCCAGGAGGCTCTGCTTCAGAGCGGGATTGACGCCGGCCATCGGCTCGTCGAGCATGACGAGTTCGGGCTCGAGCATGAGGGCCCGGGCCATCTCGAGGAGCTTGCGCTGGCCACCGGAGAGAGAGCCGGCGAAGTCCTGGGCCTTGGCGGCGAGGTTGAAGCGTTCGAGGAGCACGATGGCGCGCTCCCGGTTCTTCTTTTCCTGCGCTTTCCATGTGAAGGGAAAGACCGAGGCCACCATGCTCTCGCCCGTCTGGTCGGCTGCACCGAGGAGCATGTTGTCCATCACCGTGAGGCGGGACAGGCTCTTGGTGAGCTGGAAGGTGCGCACCATGCCCTTGCGAGCGAGCCGGTGGGGTGCGGTGTTGGTGATCGTCACGCCCGCGAAGGACCATGTGCCGGCGTCCGCCTTGTCGAAGCCGCTCAGCACATTGAAAAAGGTGGACTTGCCTGCGCCGTTGGGTCCAATGAGCGCAGTGATGGCGCCCTTCTGGATCTCGACGTGCGCGACGTCGACGGCGACGAGGCCGCCGAAGTGGCGATTGACGCCGTCGGCGATCAGCAGGGGCTCGGGCTTCGCGGCCCCCGGCTCAGGGGCGACGGCTGCGAGTGCGGAGACGGCCTGGGCCGCGATTTCACCGGGCATCGAGGGCTATCTCCTTCTTGTCTCCGAGGATCCCCTGGGGGCGGAAGATCATGAGGAGCATCAGCCCGACCCCCACCAGGATGAAGCGAATGGGGCCGACCTGTGTGGGCTCAAGGAAGGTGATCGTGCCGTTGTCGATGAGCAGGAGCAGGAACTGCTCGATGAAGACCAGCAGGAACCAGAAGATGAGCGCTCCGACGACGGGACCCATGACACGAGCCGCACCGCCCAGGATGAGGATGGTGTAGCAGAAGAAGGTGAAGGCGGGCACGAAGGAATCGGGCTGGACGGACTGCTTGGCCACCGCCCAGAAGATGCCGCCCAGGGTGCCGAAGATGCCGCCGAGAATGAGCGCCTGCATCTTGCGGAGGTAGGTGCTCTTGCCGAGCGAGCGCACGGCGTCCTCGTCCTCGCGGATCCCCTTGAGTACGCGGCCCCAGGGGCTGCGCATCAGGGCCCAGGTGAGCAAGAGCAGCAGGGCGATGACGACCCAGCCCACGGTGACGACCCAGGCGTCGTTGCGGGTGTAGCTCAACGGGCCGAAGTCGAAGCGGTCCTGGTCGGGGAAGGGGTTGATCGCGTAAAAGTCCTCGCCCATCTTGCCGTTGATGCCCTGTGCGCCGCCCAGGGCATCGGTGGACTTGAAGACGAGGCGGATGATTTCGCCGGCTGCGATGGTGACGATGGCGAGGTAGTCGGCCCGCAATCGAAGTGTCGGTACGCCGAGGATGAGTGCGAGCAGCACCGACAGCAGGAGTGCATAGATGATCGCTACCCAGAGATTGGGGACGAAAACGCTGCCCTGCCACTGGATCATGAAGACACCGATGGCGTAGGAGCCGATAGCTACGAAGGCGATCTGGCCGAAGTTGAGTAGGCCTGTGTATCCGAACTGGATATTGAGGCCCATGGTGGCGAGCAGGTAGATGATCGCCGTGACACCGATGGCCTGCGAAATAGCCTGAGTGAGCACAAATCCCATGTCCATGTCAGCCCACCCTCTCCGGTCGACCGAGCAATCCTTGAGGTCGAATCAGCAGAAGCACGATCATGAGAAGGAGTGCCGAGGCGGTCTTGAGCTCGGGCGGCACGATGAGCGTGCTGAGCTGCACAGTGATGCCCACAACAAAGGATCCAAGAATGGCTCCGCTGATCGTGCCCAGGCCGCCGAGCACCACCGCGGCGAAGATTGTGAGCAGGAGGAACTGCCCCATGGTCCACACGACGTTCTGCGTCATGCCGAGGAAGACGCCGCCGTAGGCCGCGAGCAGTGCTCCGAGGACCCAGACCACTGAAATCACGCGCTCGACGTTGACTCCAGATGCGGAAGCTAGGGCGGGATTGTCGGAAACGGCTCGGGTGGCCTTGCCTAGTCGCGAGCCCTTGAGCCATAGGACCGAGGCAACCAGGAAGATCACCGCGATGATGGACAGGATGATGGCCTTCGGTGTGACGAAGATAGGTCCGAGGTCGATACCCGGTTGGCCCGCGAACTGGGCGTAGCTCTCAGGGGAGCCGCCGAAGAAGAACAGGATCGTGTAGCGCAGCGCGATGGCCAGGCCGATGCTGACGATCATCGCTGCGATGAGGCCCGTCCCCCTCTTGCGCAGCGGCTTCCACAGGACCTGGTTTTGCCCCCAGCCCCACAGGGCGGCGCTGATGACGATGCCGATCGGGGCAGCAATGAGCAGGTTGAGACCGAGCGTTGTGTTGAGAACCAGGACGGTGAATGCGCCCAGGGTTAGGAGTTCGCCGTGCGCGAAGTTGCTTAGGCCGGTGGTCCCGAAGATGAGGCTGAGACCTAGGGCGCCGAGCGCGATGACGAGCGACAGGATGATGCCGTCAAGGATGAGCTGAAGTACCCGATCGACAGTGATGCCCTCGAGGATGCCGCCGCCTCCTCCACTTCCTCCACCGGAATCACCACCGCCTTCACCTACAGGCACTACGGGGAAGAGTGCCTTCTTGTCCCCTTGGAGGACGTTGATGCTGCGCTCAGGGCCGCTCTTGATCTCAACGCCCACAGGCAGGGTCGCGACGTCCACCGTGGCTGTGTATTTGCCCGGCGCAGGGACCTCAATGGTCGCCAAGCCCTCCGCGTCGGTTTCAGCAGAGCCGGTGAACCCCTCGGCGTTCGTCACGCTGATCGTTACGCCCGAAACGGGCGATTTGTCGGCCCCGGCGACGACGGCAGTGATCGAGGGACCCTCCGCCTGGGCGGGGCCGAACCCCAAGAGGCCGGCAGCGATGAAGC
>CAZLZC010000219.1:0-3082 GCA_964563825.1 uncultured Actinomyces sp. | reverse complement strand
GAGTACGGGTTGCCAAGCGTCCCGCGGTAGAGCGAGGGCAGCGACCCGAAGATGTTGATCCCCAGGAGAGGCAGCACCACGAGCGTCGCGGCAACCACGATCAGTGTGCGGATCGCTCCTCGCACCACAGGATGCCTCTGACTGGTGAGGGTGGACATGTCAGCGCCCACCGCTTCCCGACATGGCAAGTGCGATCGTGTCCCGGGTGGCCTCATGACGCGCGCCTAGGAACGCCGCCTGGCCCTTGTACATGACGAGGAAGGTGTCCGCCACCGCGAACGCCTCATCGATATCCGCTGTGTTCCAGACGATGGCGACTCCCTGAGCGCGCTGCTCGAGGACGTCATCGACGATCGTTGCGGCACCCACCACATCGAGTCCCCGAGTGGGGTGAGAGAGCAGGAGGACCTGTTTGCTGCCACCGCTCTCGCGAGCGACGACGGTCCGCTGCTGGTTGCCGCCACTGAGGTTGCCGAGGCGCATTCGCGGCGCCCTTGGCCGGATGTCGAATCGCTCCATCGCGGACATCACCAACTCTGTCACCGTCTTGCCACGGCTACCCGTGTGTCCGAGGGCTCGGCCATCGGCATAGTCGTGAGCGAGGAAGTTCTCAGCCACGCTGGCGTCCTTCAGGACATCCCAGCGGTGACGATCCTCGGAGACGAACCGCACTCCATGGTGGAATCGATCCCGAGGGGAATCGGCGGTCACGTCGTGGGCCGCGACCAGCACCTGCCCACTCGCAACTCTCAGGCCCGCGAGGGCGTCCATGAGGTGAGCCTGCCCGTTGCCTTCGACCCCAAGGATGCAGAGGATCTCACCTGCACGCACCGTGAACGAAAGTCTGTCCACGCGAGGGCGCTCATCCTTTCCCACGACGGTGATGTCCCGTACGTCGAGGACGACATCGCCCACGGCATGGTTTGCGCGCTCACGCGCGAGAGCGTCCTGCTCGTTGGCGACCTTGAGATGGTCGCCGAACATCGCGCTGAGCAGCTCCTCGCGTGACATCTTCCCCGAGACCGAAATGACGGTACGTCCAGCGCGCATGACCGTCACTCGATCGGCGTGGGCTTCCACCTCGCCTAACTTGTGCGTGATGACCACGACGGCTCGGCCCTCCTCGGCCAGGGTCCGCAGTCGCTCGTAGAGCCGTTCGATCTCGATGGGCCCGAGCACGGCAGTGGGCTCGTCCAGGATGAGGATGTCGGCACCCACGAAAAGCAGCCGAGCGATCTCGAAACGCTGGAGCTCATCCACCGAGAGATCCCGGACGGCGGTGCGATCCGGAGTGGCGAATCCTTCGTCCTGGAGGTAGGCGGTCGCCTCCGATAGCTGGGCGCGCGTGAGGGGCCGCGCACTGCTTCCCGGGACCGCGAGGAGGAGGTTGTCCAGGAGAGAGAAGTCGGCGATGACGCTGTAGTGCTGATGCACCATGCCGACGCCGAGACGGACGGCGTCCTGGGGATTGCGCAGTCGGGCTGCCTTGCCCTTGATCATGATCTCGCCCGCGTCCGGAGAGATCTCACCGGAGAGCATCCTCATCAGGGTGGTCTTGCCCGCGCCGTTCTCACCCACGACCGCGTGGATCTCGCCGCTCCTCACCTCGAGCGTGACGTCGTCGTTGGCCACGAGCACGCCGAAGGACTTCCTTAGGCCGCTTGCTACGAGGAGGCAGCCCGATTCGCTCGGAATCACGCTGTCACCTCCCACTTGGCTAGGGACCATTACCGGTTGAAAGCTGAACGTAGGCCGCTATCTCCCCCATGGCGCTGTCCGACGGGACACATTTCGGGAGCAGGAGTGTCGACACAGACACTGACCTGGGGCACAATGCCAAGTACCCACGGGGGGAACAGTCACAGCGCTTGTCACCCGACGGAACGAGGAGTCCCGTGGATCCGACTGTCGATGCACATCATGAGGTCGCCCGCTGGCTGAGTGGGGTGAATTCGTTCGTCACGGCTATCAACAAGCCGGCAAGCCTCCGCGAAGTGCTCGACCTCGTCACTGCAACGGCGTGCGATCTGCTGGGATTTGACTTTTGCGGCGTGCTCCTGGTCCAACCTGAGCAGCGTCGACTGCTCATGCAGGGCGCGCATGGCCTATCAACGGAATACGTCGCTCAGCTCAACGACCAGGTCCCCCTGTCGCTCACGACCGATGGCCAGACCGAGAGCCCGTCAGCCAGAGCCTTTCTGTCAGCCCGTCCCGTGGTCGTCAACGATGTGGCTGCCGATCCCTTGATGAAGCCGTGGCAAAGCCTCGCGAAGCAGCAGGGCTACCGGTCCATCGTGTCCGTGCCCCTTCTCCTCAAAGGTCGTCCCTTCGGGGTGCTCAACGGCTACTCGGCCAAACGTCACGGCATTAGCGACTCCTCGGTCGACCTCCTCAGCATCCTGGCCAATCAGGTCGCCACGGCCATTGAGTCGATCCACCTCAGGGATGAGCAGAAGGAGAACATCGAGCGTCTCGCCCAGGCCAACGCCTCACTTCGACGTCAGAGCGATCTGCTCGAGCAGGCCCACGATGTGCACAAGCGCCTCAACGACCTCGCCCTGGGAGCGGGAGGCATCGAGGACATCTGCGCAGCGCTCGTCGAACTCCTCGATCGACCCGTCGTCATCGACGAAGTTCTCGGCCAGCAGCTCGCACCGTACGGCAGCCTGCCGGCCGGCTTCCCGGTTGTGGACCCCGACTCGGTCCCGGATCTAGGTGGCGACATGTGCCAGGTGACTGCGGACGTGGACGGGCAGCCCCAGGCGCTCACGGTGGCTCCCGTCCATATCGCCGGCGAGCTCGCGGCTCGGATCTGGGTGAAGGTCGGACTCGATGAGATCTCCGACCTGGACCGCCGGGCCCTGGAGAGCGCGACGGTCATCGTGGCACTGGAGTTGATGCGACTGCGCGCCACGCAGGAGGTCGAGTGGCGCGTGCAGGGCGACATCGCCGACGCCCTGCTGCGGGGTGACCCTCACGACTTCGCCGCCTTGGTCGCCCGTGCCCGGGCGCTTGGTAACGACCTGGAGATTCCGCATCGCATCGTCCTGCTGAGTGTGCCTGCTGACGCGGCGACCGCGTC
>CAZLZC010000218.1:0-3123 GCA_964563825.1 uncultured Actinomyces sp. | reverse complement strand
CGAATGCCGTACCGAGCCCCATGGTCCGTCCCAGGCCTTCGGAGACGTAGACGTAAAGCCCGCCTGCTCGACGCACGTGCTTGGCCATCGCGACGTAACCCACGGCGAAGACGAGCAGGATGATGCCGACGACGATGAACATGCCGCTGACGCCGATGCCGCCTCGACCGATGGCGAGCGGAATCGCGCCTACCGCGAAGCCGAGCGGCGCGGCCGCGGCAACGACGAAGAAGATGATGTGCCGAGCGCCGATGGCGTTGCGGCGTAGATGCGTATCCCCCGAGTCGACCTGAGCAGACATCAGCGACTCCCTCTTCCGTGGTGCCAAATCGCTTTGGCAATGATGGGCCGAGTGTGTCGGCCCCCTCCCGCGCTGTCAAGGAACTTCGGCAAAGTCGCTACCCTCACCGGGTGGTTGCTCGCGTGACGGTCGCCGATGTCGCCAAGGCGGCCGGAGTCTCCATCACGACCGTTTCCCACTCCCTCAGCGGCAAGGGCAGGGTCGATGCGAGTACCCGCGAGCGCGTGCGTGCTGTCGCCGCAGAGCTGGGATACGTGCCGAGCCGCGCGGCGCGCAATCTCGCTCTCGGGCGCTCCGACACCATCGGCCTGCTCCTTCCCCAATTGACCACCATGCCCCTGGAGGAGCTGCTCGGCTTCGACTGGTACGGCCGCGTTGCGGTCGCGGCGAGCCAGGCCGCACTCCATCATGGGCGGGCACTCCTGGCGCTGCCGGGCATGCAGTCACGGGCGCACCTGGAGTCCTTCGGGCTCGAAGGACTCATCGTCCTCGACCCGGTCCTTGACGATCCCCGACTTGAGCTCCTGCGCGGACTCCCGACGCGCACCGTGCTCGTGGGACAGGACCCAAGTGGTGAGTTCGGCCCGACGGTGGCTATCGACACCGCTGAAGGCACCCGCCTGCTCCTCGACCACTGCTGGGAGCGCGGCGCTCGGCGCATCGCCATGATCAGCCCCGATCTCGCATGGTCGGCGACCGCGGACGCCCGTGAGGCATACGAGAGTTGGTGCGCCGAGCACGCGATGGAGCCCACTCTGCGCGTCGCCCCGGTTGCTTCTGCACAGAGCCGACCTGACCTGTCCAGCGCTGCCAAGCAGACAGCCCTGGACCTCCTCTGCGCACCGGAGCGACCGGACGCGCTCATCGGCATGCTCGAGGACTTCGGTCACGGGATCGTGCTCGCTGCGCGCGAACTCCAACTCAACGTGCCCGGAGATCTGCTCATCGCACAGGACATCGACGACGCGGTCGCGGCGGCGTTCGGCATCACCGCACTTGATCTCAATGTGCACACCCAGCTCGACATCGCCATGGGCATGCTCATCGCCGATGAGCCGCTCCCAGCCGACGAGGTGCGCCTGGTCTCGGCGACATTGGTGTCGCGCGAGTCCACCAACGGGCTGCACCGCTGAGCGCCCATACTTGCCGCGTGAAGGAAAAGCAGCCGCGGGGCGTGCTCACGCTCGCCATGGTCGAGATGTGGGAGCGCTTCTCCTTCTACGGCATGGTCGCGATCCTCGTCCTCTACCTCATCCGGCCCGAGGATGGCCCCTTCCCACCGGGGCCGGGGCAGGGCTTCAGCGAGGGTGATGCGGCTGCGCTCTTCGGCGTCTACTCCGCACTCGTCCTGGGCGCCCCGCTCCTCGGCGGCTGGGTCGGCGATCGCCTCATCGGCCCGCGACGCGCACTCGTGATCGGCGGTGTCCTCATCGCAGCGGGCCACTTCGTCCTGCTCATCCCAGGCTTCACGATCTTCTGGGTCGGACTGCTCGTCATCGCAACAGGCACAGGACTGCTCAAGCCCAACATCTCGACAGTCCTGGGCCTGCTCTACACCGAGGGCGACCCGCGTCGAGACAGCGGCTTCTCGCTCTTCTATCTCGGCATCAACGTCGGCGCCTTCACCGCACCACTCATCTGCGGATGGCTGGCAACCGCCTACTCCTGGCGGATCGCGTTCGCCGTCGCCGGCGTCGGCATGCTCATCGGTCTCACCCAGTACGCCGTGGGACGGCGTCGACTGGGGTCCGTCGGGATAGCCGTCCCCCGCCCGGCCACGGCACAGCAGCGCACCCGCGCGCTCATCCTCGCCGTTGCGGCCCTCGCTGCGATCGTCGGCCTCTTCGTCACCACGATCACTTTGGCCGGCTTCACCGCGGGCACCATCTCCGCCTCGGTCACTCTCGTCATCGTGATCGTGGCGGTCCTTGCGTTCATGTCGCTGCTGCGCCGTACTCCGCGCGGCAGCCTGGAACACCGCCACATGTTGGCTTTCCTCTTGCTCTTCCTCGCCAGCGTTATCTATTTCGCGCTGTCATCTCAGGCGGGCTCCACCATCACCGAGTTCACTCAAGACTGGGTACAGCGCGACATTGGCGGCTTCACGGTGCCGACCAGTTGGCTGCTCTCGCTCAATCCCGTGCTCGTCGTCATCTTTGCTCCGCTCTTCGCGGTGCTGTGGACGCGCCTAGCCAATCGCGCTCCGACGACCCCCACCAAGGCAGCCCTTGCCATCATCGGGATCGGCCTGAGCTTCCTCATCATCGCGATCCCGGGCTTCGCCGCTCAGCAGGGCAACACCTCAAGCGTCGCCTGGGTTCTCGCCACATTCCTTGTGCTCACCTGGGCCGAGCTGCTCATCGTCCCCATCGCACTCTCGACGACCACCGAGCTCGCACCTGCCGGACTCACCGGCCAGTTGCTCGGGCTGTGGTACCTCGCGGCCGCGGCCGGCGGGGCCATCGGCGGGCAGTTCGCGCGACTGGTCGACGCTCTCGGATTCGGTGGCTACTTTCTCGCCGCCGGCCTCGTCGTCATCGTGCTGGGGGTCGTCTTCCTGGGGCTGCGGCGCACATGGTCAGGACTCCTCGCCCCCGTGAGGTGAGGACCGATCAGACTGGCCCCTCACCTTCTGCGTCGCAGGACGAAGATCAGAGCAACCACGGGGATCGCGACGAGCATCACAACAGCGATGAACGGGAGCAGGAATCCCACGAGGGTGATCAGGCCTGCCGTCAAAGTGCGAAGAGCATTCCATCCTGATTGGAGACCGGAAGCGAAGCCGGGAGGCGACCATTCGGCTGCCTCGCTACTCGGACTCA
>CAZLZC010000217.1:0-3133 GCA_964563825.1 uncultured Actinomyces sp. | reverse complement strand
TGAGCCTGCGTGGGCCACTGCCGAGCGCATCGCCGCCCGATACGTCGTGACCGGGGATCCCGAGTGGCCATCGCAGCTCGACGATCTGCACGACGCGGCGCCACTCGGCCTGTGGGTTGCAGGCGCGGGCCACCTGCGCCTCCTCGCGCTGCGCTCGATCGCGGTGGTGGGGGCCCGGTCGGCCACGGCGTACGGCGAGAGCATCGCACGCGAGCTCGGCGCCTATCTGGCTGAAGCAGGGTGGCTCTCTGTCTCCGGAGGCGCCTTCGGAATTGATGCGGCTGCGCATCGTGGATCACTGGTCGCCGGTGGAACCACCGCGTGCGTGCTCGCCGGGGGAGTCGACGTGCCCTACCCGCGGTCACATGCCGACCTCCTTGCGCGCATACGCGAGGCCGGAGTGCTCGTCAGTGAGGCTCCGCTCGGGGGCGCTGCGATGCGGCATCGATTCCTCACGCGCAACCGAGTGATCGCCGCTCTCAGTCGCGGCACCGTGCTCGTCGAGGCCGCCGTGCGCTCGGGAGGTCGCTCGACCGTGCGGGAAGCGCGCGAGCTCAACCGCATCGTCATGGCGTTTCCCGGGCCCGTCACCTCGCCGATGTCAGCCGGGTGCCACGCCGTCATTCGCGATGAAGGGGTGCATCTGGTGACATCGCCGCGGGAGATCATCGCCCTCGTCGAGGGACGTCTGGCCATCGACGATCCAGGTCACGTCGCGCCGTCCGATGGCCTCGGCTGGCGTGAGCGGCGGGTCCTCGATGCCGTCCCCGCCCGTCGTCCTGCGCCCCTCGCGAACATTGCCCGACTGGCCGGTCTAGGGCTCGCCGAAGCCATGACCGCCCTCGGTGTCCTCGATGCGCTGGGCCTGGTGCAGCGCGCGGGCGACGGCTGGGCGCGCTGCACGACCTAGCGGGCGCCGACCCGCCCGGCCGGGTCCTGCACCGTTCCGCGGGTGGCAGGCGTCAGCATGGAGGCGTGGCCGATCCTGATATCCCCCCGGGGGACGACTGGGACGAGGTGATCGCGCGCTTCCGCGACCACCTCGCGCTCGAGCTCGGGCGCAGCGACCACACCGTGCGTGCCTACATCGGTGACCTCGATGCGTTGGCGGATTTCTCGCGTGAGCGCAACGCCACCATGGTGAGTGATCTCACCCTGCTGGCGTTGCGTGCCTGGCTCGCCGATCAGGAGCGACGAGGACTCGAGCGCAGCACTCTCGCGCGACGTGCGGCCAGTGCGCGCGTCTTCACCGAGTGGGCCGTCGCCCGCGGCATCCTCGACACCGATGTCGCGGCCCGGCTCGCCTCGCCGAAGCGCGCACACCGGCTCCCCTCTGTGCTCACCGCCGACCAGGCTGTCGCGGTGCTCGACGCGGCAAGCGAGGCGGCCGACTCGCCTATCGGCCTGCGCGACCTGGCCATCCTCGAGACGCTCTACGCCACCGGGATCCGAGTCGGGGAGCTGGTGGGCACCGACATCGATGACATCGACATGACCCGCCGCACCCTGAGGGTGCTCGGCAAGGGCGGGCGCGAGCGCACGGTGCCCTTCGGCGTCCCCGCCGAGCAGGCCCTGACCGCGTGGCTGCGGGAGGGTCGGCCTGCCTTGCTCGGGAAGGCATCCGGATCCGCTGCCTTCCTGGGGGCGCGGGGTGGGCGCATCGACCCGCGCACCGTGCGCGCGGTCGTGCATCGGACCGCAGGAGCCGTAGAGGGCACCGCCGACATAGGGCCCCACGGATGGCGCCATACCTCCGCTACTCACGTCCTCGAGGGTGGGGCCGACCTGCGTGCGGTACAGGAGATCCTCGGCCACGCGAGCCTGGCGACCACTCAGATCTACACCCACGTCTCGGTCGAGCGCCTGCGCAAGACCTACGAGCAGGCGCATCCGCGGGCATAGATAGGGGCATGAAGGGCGGGCGACGGATTCGAACTGGCGTGCGACCCCGTGGGCTTTACCGTGTTACCACGGGATTTCTCTTCGACATCGCCGATGGTCGCGCAATCGTGCAGCGGCTGCCGATAGAGAGGAGGCATGAAGAAATCAGCAGCGGTGGCCGGCGCGATCGGCCTTCCCATCGCACTCATCGGATCGTTCCTCATTGGCGCGGTGCCGGCCCAGGCCAGCACGTGCTCGAGCAAGACCGGAGGTGGCAACTCCCGCCTGGCCAAGGCCAACAACGACAAGGTCGATGCGAAGGGCTGGAACTGCGCTTACGTCTGGACGACGGGCAACAGGAGCATCGACGGCTGGGGCATCCAGACCGTCATCTCGTCCACGGCCAATGGCTATCAGAAGGAGTACAACTGCAAGTCGAGTAGCAGTTCGGTCACCGTGTCCGAGTTGTACACCGATGGCGGCGGCAAGGTCGGGTCGGCCATGACGTACTCGGTAGGCAACGACTCGACGTCCACGCGTCACTGGACCGGTGCGCTCCTGTGGATGACGAAGACTAATGGTGGACTGGCCGACGGTCAGCGCAATGGCGGTTGTGTCGACTACACGATCTACTACAACTACTTTTACGAGAACAAGCTCAACGTCGCCCCGCAAGCACCCTCTGGGCCTACGGGTGGGACAGTCCCGATCCTGGCCTGGATCACCTGGTCCGACGGCCCAACCCCGGCAGGTCTCCCCATCACCATCATGTTCCAGAAGGGGTCCACGCCCAATCCTTCGGTGGATACGCCGGTGGGCCAGGGCAAGACGGACGCTAGCGGTTGGGTGACCATCAACATGAAGATCGCGGTGGCCGGCTACGGCGGCTACTACGCGGTGTACCCCGGGGGCGATTGGAAAACGATGGTGCCGTCGGCGACCAGTCAGAGTTGGATCCCGAGCCAGTCCGCCGGGTTCATCATCTATGGCAATCCGCCGGCGACCACCTCGTCTGTGGCAGCCGTGTCGGAGCAGGCGCTCCCGTCGGGCACGGAGCGTGCCGAGCAGGTCATTCGCGCCCGCGCAACCGCCGTGTTCGCCGTCGAGAAGCACGGCAAGGGCGAGCTCAGCGTGAGTTGTCCCGCTGGTACCGCGATGCAGTCCTTTGCCGCGGGCTCGGATACGCGCGTCTTCAAGCCGGAGCAGGTCAAGCTCAATCGCGGAGACGCGGGCATCTCGGTCAACGCCGGGA
>CAZLZC010000216.1:0-3139 GCA_964563825.1 uncultured Actinomyces sp. | reverse complement strand
TCGCAAAGTGGCTTCCCTGGATGCTCTCGGGGGAGGCCCTGGGCGCCTACTGCCTGTCGGAGAGCCACTCGGGTTCGGATGCCGCCGCTTTGTCCACGCGCGCTGATCGTGAGGGCGACGTGTATCGCGTGACCGGGAGCAAGTCCTGGATCACGCACGGCGGAGTCGCTGACTTCTACAGCGTCATGGTGAGGACATCCGACGACGGCGCGCGCGGGATCACCTGCTTGCTTGTCCCGGGTGACTCCCCGGGACTCACCTCCGCCGAGCCCGAGCGCAAGATGGGCGCGAACGCCTCAAGGACCGCCGGCATCCACCTCGATGGCGTGGAGGTCCCCATCGACCAGCGCATCGGCCAGGAAGGGGAGGGCTTCTCGATCGCTCTCGCCGGACTGGATGCGGGCCGCCTGGGGATCGCAGCGTGCGCTGTGGGCCTGGCCCAGGCAGCTCTGGACGCCGCGGTGGAGTACGCCGGGCAGCGCCAGCAGTTCGGTCGGGCCATCGGCGAGTTCCAGGGAGTGTCCTTTGGCCTGGCGGATATGGCCGCATCCGTGGCGGCGGCCCGCGCGCTCTATCTCGAAGCCGCTCGCATGCGTGATGCGGGACTTGCCTATGGCTCGCTGGCTGCCATGGCCAAGCTCGTGGCCACCGACACGGCCATGCGTGTCACCACCCAGGCTGTTCAGGTGCACGGGGGCTACGGCTACACCCGGGACTTCCCGGTCGAGCGCTACTTCCGCGAGGCCAAGGTGCTCCAGATCGTGGAAGGCACCAACCAGATCCAGCGAATGGTCATCGGACGTTCGCTCCTCACGGGCGCATGACGGTCGGGGACCCATGACGAGCGTGCTGCTTCGGCACGGACACGTGTACTCACCCGAGGATCCCTTCGCGACCGCAATGCTCGTCGCAGAGGGCCGCATCGCCTGGATCGGTGACGATTCGGGCGCACAACTACATGCCGATGATGCGGAGGTGGCGCTCGACCTGCGCGGTGCCTGGGTGGCACCCGCGTTCGTCGATGCCCATGTCCACCTGACGTCCACGGGTCTCGCGCTCAACGGTCTCGATCTCGCAGGGGCCGCCAGCCTCGCCGAATTCCTCCACCGACTCCGTGATGCTGCGGCCTCCGGTGCGGGCGTCCTCCTCGGCCACGGCTGGGATGAGACGCACTGGCCCGAGGCGAGGCCACCGACCACTGCCGAGGTCGATTCCTGCGTGGGCGACCGCCCGGCCTACCTGTCCCGCGCCGATGTGCACTCCGCACTGGCATCGACGTCGTTGCGCGCTCGGGTGCCTGAAGTAGCCGGCTTGGACGGCTGGTCCGCGGACGGACCCGTCGCTCGCGAAGCGCACCACGTCGTGCGTGAGGCCGCACTCGGGTCCATCACGCGCGAACAGCGCGCCCACGCTCAGCGCTCAGCGCTCGACGTGGCAGCGGAGCGTGGTATTGCGAGCCTTCATGAGAACGGCGGGCCCATCATCAGCGGTGTCGATGATTTCCTCGAGGCTCTCGCGCTCGGTCGCGATCCGCACCTCCCAGAGGTGATCGGCTACTGGGGTGAGTTCGCGGGTCAGGATGCCGCGAGGGAGCTGGGTGCGCGCGGTGCGGCGGGGGATCTCTTCGTCGATGGTTCGATCGGCTCCCACACCGCGTGCCTGTCGTCCCCCTATGTCGACGTGGAGCCACCCACCACGGGGGCGGCGTACCTGGGGGAGGACGAGGTAGCGGCTCACGTTGCCGCATCCACTCTCGCCGGGCAGCAGGCGGGTTTCCACGTCATTGGCGATCAGGCCGCGCGAATCGTCGCTCAGGGTCTCGCCACCGCCGCAGCACAGGTGGGAGTGGAGGCGATGCGTGCCGCGCGGCATCGGCTCGAACATCTCGAGATGCCGGATGCGGCGGACCTCGCCCTCCTCGCGGACCTGGGTGTGGTGGCGAGTGTGCAGCCCGCCTTCGATGCAGCCTGGGGAGGGTCTGAGGGCATGTACGCACAGCGCCTCGGCGCTGCACGTGCGTCCACACTCAATCCCTTCGCGTCCATGGTGGCTCGCGGTGTCGTGCTCGCGTTCGGGTCGGATGCGCCCGTGACGCCGCTGGACCCGTGGGGGTCCGTGCGCGCAGCCGCATGGCATACGCATGCTTCGCACCGCATCAGCGTGAGGGCAGCCTTCGCAGCTCACACGCGAGGCGGACGGCGGGCGGCGCGCGACGAGTCGCTCGAGCCCGGCGTCCTGGCGGTAGGCGCGCCGGCGACGTACGCCGTGTGGGAGCCCGGACCCTTGGTGGTCCAGGCACCTGACGGACGCATCGCCGCGTGGAGCACCGATCCTCGGTCGGGCACCCCTCCGCTGCCGGATATGCAGGCCGAGTCGCCGCGTTGCTGGCGGACGGTGCGATCAGGCAACACGTTGTTCGACAGCGGAGACCTGGCATGAGCTCGGTCCTGCCCCGTCCGCTCTCGCTGCGTCTGCACTGGCGCATCCTCCTGGCGATCGCGTCGGGCGTGATGCTGGCGCTGGCATTCCCGCCAGTGGGTGCCTCGTTGCTGGCACCCCCGGCCGTTGCCGCCTTCGTGATCGCGACCTTCCGCACGACGGTGTGGAGGGGTGCCCTTCTGGGGGCCATCCAGGGGGCGGTGTCCTTCGCCATCCTCCTGAGGTGGATGAGCGTGGTCGGTGGGGACGCCTGGGTGCTTCTCGTCGCGCTGTGCGCCTTCTGGATCGCCATCGTCGGAGCAGGACAGGCCCTGGTGACGCGCCTGCGCTGGTGGCCCCTGTGGGTGGCGTGCGTCTGGGTACTGCAGGAGGCCCTGCGCGACCGCATTCCGCTTGGCGGCTTTCCCTGGGGACGACTTGCCTTCGCGCAGACGGCAACGTCGCTCACGCCGTGGGCCGCTCTAGCGGGAGCGCCCGCCGTCACCTTCGCCACGGCACTGGCGGGTGCGGTGCTCGCCTTCCTGGTGATCGTTGCCGTGACGCGCCCAGTGGCGTGGCGCCGGTGGGTCGCGGCCTCGGCGGTTGGCCTCATCGTCATCGGGCTCGTGGGCCTTTTCGTGCCGCGCCCCGTCGAGGGTCAAGGGACTCCTGAGACGGCTGTGGCCGCGGTCATCCAGGGGGGAGTGCCCAGCACGGGCCT
>CAZLZC010000215.1:0-3151 GCA_964563825.1 uncultured Actinomyces sp. | reverse complement strand
CTCTCATCAGACGGCGGCCTCAAGGGCGTCATCGCCAACTACAAGCAGAATGTCGTCGAGGCTGGTCAGTGCAAGCCCGCCATGACCAAGCAGCACACCGACATGGTGAAGCAGCGCTTCGGCCAGAAGGGCAAGCTCAACATGGTGTGGAATCCGGGCCTGTCCAAGGGCGCGGACTCCTACATCGGGATCCGCACGGAGGAGAGCGCCCTCTTCACCAATCCGGCACCGACCGCTCTCGTGCTCACCCAGAAGGTTTGGAAGCCGGGCAAGATCAACTTCACGCTGGCCAGCTCGAACTCGGGCCTCATGAAGATCGTTGTCAACGACATCCGTGGCGGCAGTGCCGTCCAGAAGTGCTCGCTCAACCCGTAAGGACTGGTGACGTGAAGCGATTGCTGACGGGTGCCCTAGCCGCTGCGGCGGCCCTGGGCGTCACCCTGGCACTTATCCCCGGCGCGGCATCCGCCGCACCGGTCACCAATCCGCAGGCTTGTGAGCGTATGTCCGGCACGACCCTGGTCATCGGCCTGGCAACGCCGGTCTGCAGCCTCGTATGGGTGCAGAAGGGCGCACCTAACGTTCGTCTGCCTGAGGACAAGCCTCAAATGGTCTACGGGGTCCTCTACCGCACGTCGTACGGGTCAGCGCCGTCCGCGCTCATCCTGCGCGACGGCACCCGCCTGCCTCTCAAGGCCTCCGAGGCTGCGAAGTGGACGCGGGAGAGTTCGGTCAAGGTGGCTCAGACCATCGTGCGTGCGGAGGTTCTCAAGCCGAACCTCCCTTCGCGTGAGGCGGTGCGCACCACGCCGTACGTCTTCATCGCAGATGATGCCCTCGTGGATCATTCCGCTGGCTCCTCCTTCTCGGGCCGCTTCGCCAACGCGAACAACTCGAAGAAGGTCTGGGCGCGCATCAACTGGTCGCCCAAGGGCAAGGTGGGCGCCGACGTGACCGGCGCTATTGCCAACTGGGATATCGCGGTCCAGGATGGTGCGATCTGCCATGCGTCCGTGCAGAGCCAGTACGCCAAGGACATGGCCAGGACTGTGGGAGGCAAGAAGGTCCGCCTCGCCTGGGTGCCCAACACCTATGCGGGCGGCCAGGCGTACTTCGTCATCACGACGGATACCGGGGTGAAGTTCTTCCGCAACGCTCCATCCTTGTCCAAGTTGGTCAATTCGACCTGGGATCCGCTGGTCAAGGGCAAGCTCAACTTCAAGTCGACCGACTCGCCGACGAAGTTCAACCGACTGAATATCGCGGCGATCACTCCACGCGTCGACACCGTGAAGTGCAAGCCTGAGTAGGAATGGGCGACTAGATGGACCGTGAGACGGCGCTTGAGATCCATGAGTTGCATGCACGCTTGTGCAAGGCGATCGCGGATCCCAAGCGCCTTCTCATTATCAACGAGTTGCGTGACGGACCCCTGACGGTCGGAGAGCTTGCGGAGGCGCTGGAGATCGGCCAGCCCAACTGCTCGCAGCACCTCGCGATTCTGCGTGACCGCGGAGTCGTGGAGGCCACCCGTCAGGGGCCGCACGTGCTCTACTCCCTGCGCAGCGACAAGGTCCTCGCGGCCATCGACCTGCTGCGGGAATTCATGGCCGAGGAGTTGGGCACCCGCAGCCGACTCGGCAAGGCCGCCACCCGGGCCCCGCGCTCCCTGGCGAGCCTCTAGGCGCCTAGCGACTCTCCGCGGTGCTCGCGCATCCGATCCAGGCTTCCTGTGAGTCTCCCCGCTGTCGCGGCGGGAAGCCCCACGTCCTCGAAGATCTCGCGATTGAGGATCTCGGTCGCCGCAAGCGCGCGACGGCGACCCGCGGGCGTGATGCGGGCGAGCACCTGTCGACGATCGCCCTCGCCGCGCTCCCGCGTGACATAGCCGTCCCGCTCAAGGCGATCCACGGCGCTGGTCACTGAGGCAGCGTGCACCTGGAGGCGCGAGCCGATCACCGACATGGGCAGTGCACCGCGCTTGCTGAAGACCAGCAGCATGAGGATTTCGTAACGCGCGAACGTGAGATCGGGGCGGAGTAGCTCGTCGATCCTCTGATGCAGCAGTTGCTGCACGCGCGTGATGGTCGTGACTAGGCGCATTCCGGGAGCTGCGTCGCCCCATCCGTGATCGACCCAGTGGGCCTCGGCGAGTGCGATGGGGTCCGCGTTCACATGCCCCGCCGGTACTGTCCGCCCACCTCGAAGAATGTGTCCGTAATCTGTCCGAGCGAACACGAACGCACCGCCTCCATGAGCGCCTCGAAGACATTTCCGTCACCCCGAGCCGCATCGCGCAATCGCGAGAGAGCCGCGGGTGCGTCATGGCGGTGGCGCTCGTGGAAGTCCTGGACGCGAGCGACCTGGCGAGCTCTCTCAGCCTCAGTGGCACGTGACACGGTCTCGGGAGGCTCACTCCTCGAGACGGGGTCCACGAAGGTGTTGACGCCGACGATCGGCAGGGAACCGTCGTGCTTGCGGTGCTCGTATTCCATCGACTCGTCCTGGATGCGCCCGCGCTGGTAGCCGGTCTCCATCGCTCCCAGGACTCCGCCGCGCTCGGTGAGGCGATCGAACTCCGCGAGCACCGCCTCCTCGACGAGGTCCGTCAGTTCCTCGACGACGTAGGAGCCCTGCAGTGGGTTGTCGATCCCCGCCAAGCCCCACTCGGAGTCGATGATGAGCTGGATGGCGAGTGCGCGCCGCACGGACTCGTCCGTGGGTGTGGTCACGGCCTCGTCGTAGGCATTGGTGTGTAGCGAGTTACATGAGTCGTAGTAGGCGCACAGCGCCTGCAGCGTCGTCCGGATGTCGTTGAAGGACATCTCCTGGGCGTGTAGTGATCTTCCGGAGGTTTGGATGTGGTACTTCAGTCGCTGCGCGCGGGACCCCGCACCGTAGCGATCGCGCAGGGCGATCGCCCAGATACGCCGTGCCACGCGACCGAGCACCGTGTATTCGGCGTCCATGCCGTTGGAGAAGAAAAAGGAGAAGCTGGATGCGAAGTCGTCGACGTCCATGCCGCGTGCTCGGTAGGCCTCGACGTAGGTGAACGCATTTGCCAGGGTGAAGGCGAGTTGCGTGATCGGGAAGGCCCCGGCTTCGGCGATGTGGTAGCCCGAGATCGAGACGGAGTAAAACGAGCGCACCT
>CAZLZC010000214.1:0-3184 GCA_964563825.1 uncultured Actinomyces sp. | reverse complement strand
CACTCATCGATCTCACCCGCGCAGGTGTCTCCATCTGGCTGGATGACCTCGACCGCGGCCGCATCGCCTCGGGAGATCTCGCCCGTCTCATCAGCGACGATGAGGTGCGGGGAGTCACCACAAACCCCACCATCTTCGCGAAGGCACTCTCCGGAGCCGGATCGGCATACACCGCGCAGGTTCGAGAGCTTGCCGAGGCGGGTGCCACGGTCGATGAGGCGGTGCGTGCGCTCACGACGACAGACGTGCGAGACGCCTGCGATGTCTTCTCGGCACTCTGGGAATCCTCGGATGGAGTCGACGGTCGTGTCTCCATCGAGGTGGACCCGCGTCTCGCGCGCGACACCGATGCCACGATTCTCCAGGCCCGCCTGCTCAACGGGATGGTCGATCGCGGAAACGTGCTCATCAAGATCCCTGCAACCGCCGAGGGCCTTCCCGCCATCTCCGAGACTCTGGCCGCGGGGATAAGCGTCAATGTCACGCTCATCTTCAGCATCGATCGCTACGCCGAGGTCATCGATGCATGGATGGCTGGCCTCGAGCGCGCTGCGGCCGCCGGGCATGACCTTTCCAGCATCCAGTCCGTCGCCTCCTTCTTCGTCAGCAGGATGGATTCAGAAGTCGATGCGCGGCTCACCGCCATCGGATCCGAGGAGGCGAACCAATTGCGCGGCAAGGCTGGCCTAGCGAGTGCACGACTGGCCTGGGGAGTCTTCGAAGCGGCCATGGCTTCGCCTCGCTGGGAGGCACTGGCAGCACAAGGAGCTCGACCCCAGCGTCCGCTGTGGGCTTCCACCGGCGTCAAGGACCCCGCCTTCCCCCCGACGATGTACGTCATGGGGCTCGTTGTCTCCGGATGCGTCAACACGATGCCCGCCGCGACGCTGGATGCCTGCACGGCCTACACCGGTCCCGTCGTTGACTCGGTCACGGGCACGCAGGCCGCATCGCGCGCCATCTGGGACCAGCTGACCGCACTGGGGATCAGCGAGCCGGAAGTGTGCCAAAAGTTGGAAGACGAAGGTGTCGAGAAGTTCGACGCCTCGTGGTCTGAGCTGCTCGACACGGTGCGCACGGCACTGGACAACGCACGCAGCTCATGAGCAATCCGCTCCGCGACCACCGAGACCGGCGCCTACCCAAGGTCGCCGGACCATGCGGACTCATCCTCTTCGGCGTCACCGGGGATCTCGCGCGCAAAAAGATCATGCCCGCGATCTACGACCTCGCCAACCGCGGGCTTCTGCCCCCGGGCTTCGGCCTCGTGGGCTTCGCCAGACGCCAGTGGGATGACGAAGACTTCGCCCAGGAAGTGCACGACGCCGTGCGCGAGTATGCGCGGACGCCCTTCCGCGAAGAAGTATGGGCCCAGCTGTCCGAAGGAATTCGGTTCGTAGAGGGAGATATCTCCGATCCGGCGGCGTACAGGGAGCTGCGCAGGGTCGTCGACGAGGTCGACCAGCGCCGCGGGACGATGGGCAACCACGCGTTCTACCTCTCGATCCCGCCGGGACTCTTCCCGGTCGTGGTCGAGCACCTCAAGGACAGCGGACTCACCGAGCGGCACGGCAACGAATGGCGACGCGTCGTGGTGGAGAAGCCCTTCGGGCACGACCTCGCCAGTGCCAAGGAACTCGATCGCGTTCTCAGCACCGCCTTCACGCCGGATGAGATTTTCCGCATCGACCACTACCTCGGCAAAGAGACGGTGCAGAACATCCTGGCCGTGCGCTTCGCCAACACGATGTTCGAGCCGATCTGGAATGCCAACTACGTCGACAACGTCCAGATCACGCAGGCCGAGGACATCGGCATCGCTGGTCGCGCGGGCTACTACGACGGCATAGGCGCCGCTCGCGATGTCATTCAGAACCATCTTCTGCAGCTGCTGGCGCTCACCGCCATGGAGGAGCCCCTGTCCTTCCGGCCCCACGAGGTGCGACAGGAGAAGGAAAAGGTGCTCAGCGCTGTCACCCTTCCCACCGACATCGAGGCCCACACTGCGCGCGGGCAGTACGCCGCGGGCTGGCAGGGCGGCGTACCCGTCGTCGGCTTCCTCGAGGAGGCGGGCATCCCACCGGACAGTACAACCGAGACCTTCGCCGCGATCCGCGTCACCGTGGACAACCGTCGGTGGGCAGGTGTGCCCTTCTACCTGCGGACCGGCAAGCGGCTCGGCCGTCGCGTGACGGAGGTCGCCGTGATCTTCAAGCGCGCCCCGCATCTGCCCTTTGATTCCGCATCGGTCGGCGAACTCTCCGACAACGCGCTCGTCTTCCGGATCCAGCCTGATGAAGGGGTCACCGTGCGCTTCGGCTCGAAGGTGCCAGGCACCGCAGGCATGGAGGTGCGCGACGTCACGATGGACTTCCAGTACGGGGATTCGTTCGTCGACACCAGTCCCGAGGCATACGAGCGACTCATCCTCGACGTCCTGCTGGGCGAGCCTCCGCTCTTTCCCAATAGCACCGAGGTCGACCTGAGTTGGAGCATCCTCGATCCGATCCTCGATAAGTGGGCCACCCAGGGCCAGCCGCAGCAGTACGCGTCGGGAGGCTGGGGCCCTCCCTGCGCCTACGACATGATCGCGCGTGACGGACGCCAGTGGAGGCGGCCATGATCCGACTCGAGGACACCAGCGGCGGGGAGATCGCGCGGGCGATTGCCGAGGAGCGCCACCGGATGGGTTCACCCGCGACGGGCATGGTGCTCACAATGCTCATCCTGAGCGACGAGGAGTACGCATCGGACGCGACGGAAGCTGCCGTTCTGTCCGCACGGCAGCACCCGATGCGCATCCTCACGCTGATACCTCGCCCGGGACGAGGACCCGACCAGATCGATGCCCAGGTCATGGTGGGCGGCGACGATGGTCCGGGCGAAGTCGCCATCGTGCGGTTGCGCGGCGACCGTTCGGGGCATGCCAACTCCGTCGTGATCCCCCTGTTGCTTCCCGACACCCCTGTCGTCTCCTGGTGGCCCACCGATCCCCCACCTGTGCCCGCCGACGACCCCATTGGCAGTCACTGCCAGCGGCGCATCACTGACCTCGCGACGAGCCCAGACCCCCTTGCCGCCCTGCGCGTGCGCCAGGCCGGTTACGTGCCCGGTGACTCCGACCTCGCATGGACGCGTCTCACCTCCTGGCGAAGTGCACTCGCCTCGCTGCTGGACAACGGAA
>CAZLZC010000213.1:1862-3197 GCA_964563825.1 uncultured Actinomyces sp. | reverse complement strand
CCGCACTAGCCTCCCCCCATGTCCCCCACGGCGGTGGAGCCCCGGCTCACCCGCGGCGCCAACCTCGGCTATGCCTTCGGTGCCGCGGGCACCGCGGGATTCGGCACGGTGCCCGGGCTGCTGCTGGCGATCTACCTCACCAACACCCTGGGCGTGGCCGCGGGCATCGCCTCGCTCGTGGTGCTGGTGCCCAAGCTCTGGGACGTCTTCTTCCTCCCGTTCGTCGGCAATCTCAGCGACCGCGAGGTCGCGCGCACGGGTAACCGCGCGCGATTCCTCGTCTTCGGTGCGCTCGGGATGCTCATCTGCTTTCCACTCATGTTCGCCGTGCCCGAGGGCGTCGGATCTGGCATTTCGGCCATATGCGTACTCCTTGCTTTCCTCATCGCGGCGACGGCGTTTGGCTTTTTCCAGGTGCCCTACATCGCACTCGCCGCGGAGATCACAGACTCACCGCGGGAGCGCACCACGCTCATGTCGTGGCGTGTGGGATTCCAGGTCGTCGGAATCCTTCTCTTCGGCGTCGGTGCGCCCGTCATCGTCGGGCTGGTCGCCGACGAGTACACCGGCTACCTGCTCATGGGTCTCGCCGTCGGAGCGCTCATCGCATTCGCCATGCTCGCGTGCTGGGTCGTCGTACGCCGACTCCGCCGCTACGTCGCGGAGTCGACTGCGGGCGAGCACTCCCTGAAGGAGCAGTTCCGCGTCGCATGGTCCGCACGCCCCTTCCGCATTCTCATCGTGGCCTTCATCCTCCAAGCCCTGGGAGCGGGCGCCGTGCTCGCAGCCGCGCCGTACTTCTCGCGCTACATCCTCGGCGTCGCGGACTTCGGCATCGTCTTCGGCGTACTCCTCGTGCCTGCGGTGATCTTCATGCCGCTGTGGGCCTTCGTTGGTCATCGCATCGGCAAGCGCCGGGGCTTCATCATCTCGTCGTTCATCTTCATGGGAGGGCTCGTGGCTTCGCTGGCCGCGCACGTGGTGCCCCTCGCTGTCGCGCTCGCACTCATCGCCGTCACGTCGGTGGGCTATGCCGGCATGCAGATGTTCCCGCTCGCCATGCTCCCCGACACGATCTCCGACGACGCTGCCCGCACCGGCAATCAGCGCGCCGGAGCCTTCACGGGCGTGTGGACGGCCGGTGAGACGGCGGCCTTCGCAATCGGCCCCGCGCTCGTGCTCCTGCTGCTTGCGGTGACCGGGTTCATCTCCACGACGGCCGGGCAGACGGTGACGCAGCCCGACTCGGCGATACTCGGCGTCACGCTGGCCTTCTCGGTGCTGCCGGTCGTGCTCGTCGCGCTGAGCCTGCCCTTCGTCTGGCGCTATCCGCTG
>CAZLZC010000213.1:0-1762 GCA_964563825.1 uncultured Actinomyces sp. | reverse complement strand
TGCTTCACGCCTTCGACCGCCTGCACCGCGGCGTACGGCGGCACGCGCACCTCGACGGATTTGCCCGGCGCGGATGCGGTGAGAATCCCCAGCGTCGCCTTCACGGCTGCGCGCTCGATGTCGGGATCAGGAGTGCGATCCATCGAGTAGGCCGTCAGGCAGGTCTCGAGCTGCTGGGCGAGTGCGGGATCAGCCATAGTTCAGCAGCGCTCGTCGATCCAGTCGAGGACGACGGAGAGGGCCTTCTCCCAGCCCGCGTCGAGCATGAGGTCGTGGCCGATGCCCGGCAGCCATACGGGCTCGACCCCGTACGCCGCAGCGGTGACCTCGACCGCCTTTTCGTCGACCACCCGATCATCGGGCGTGCCGACGACGAGCACCGGGCACCGCACGGGGCCGATGCGATGCGGGATGAGCAATTCGTACTGCGCCCACGGCGACTCGCGTCCGAGCCGATCGACGTAGCGCGCGGCGGTGGTCTCATCGAGGCCGGTGAAGAGCTGCTCGGAGCGCAGCGGGAGCGTGCCGCCAGCCACGATCTTGAGTGCATCGAGCGGGCGCCTGCGGATGAGCTTGGGCAGTTCGTACGCCGCACCCTGGATCGGCGCGGGGGTGAGAAGCGCCAGGCCGCGCGGCTGATAGCGATCCGCCACGAGTTGGGAGACGAGCGCACCCATCGAGTGCCCCACCAGCACGGGCTGCTGCGGCAGCTCGGTGATCGTCTGCATGACGTCATGCACGTAGTGGCGCAGGAGCGTGCGGCCGAGGCGCTTGCGGCCACCCGAGTCGCCGTGCCCGCGCAGTGAGACGGCATAGACAGGAAAGCCGCGCTCAGCGGCCGCGGGCATCCACTGCTCGCGCCAGCACCACGCACCGTGCGCGATGCCGTGGACGAAAAGGATCGGCGGCTTGCGGGTCGCACGCGGCTCGTCGATCCAGCCCTCGGGCACGATCGAGAGGACCTCGCGATGTGCGCTGGTCGGAGGCACCGACCAGTCCCACATGCGCATCACCTTGGAGGGGCGGCGCACCTTCATCTTCATTGGCGCGCTCATCGCGCGGCCGCCAGCGGAGTCATGCTCTCCAGGCGCTGCAGATCACGCTCGATGGCACGCAGGTACTCCTGGTGGGCGATCTCGTAGTAGTGGCGTGTGGAGACCTTGTATTCCGCGCCACCGGTGAAGCGCAGGCCTGTCTCGCTCACGATCGCGTCGTAGAAGCGCTGCGCGGCAGCGGGATCCTGGGCGCGCAGGGCGGCGTAGGTCGCGATGAGCATGCCCTGCCAGTGCGCGATGGTCCACTGCCCGCTGTCCGGCTGGATCAGACCCGACACCGCGAGGGTCGGCGTCGCCGGGGTGAAGATCTGGCGCGCGAGCACCGGGTGGTCACCCTCAGGATTGAGGTAGGCGTCGTCGAGGAAGGGGAAGTGCGCGAGATAGCCGGTGCAGAACACAACGACATCGATCTCCGCACTCGTGCCATCCTCGAAGTACACGGTGGAGCCGTCGAAGCGGTCGATGTCGGGCTTGGGCTGGATGTCACCGTGGCCGACGTAGTAGACGAGCTGCTGGTTGACGATCGGGTGCGTCTCGAAGAACTCATGGTCGGGCTTGCGCAATCCGAACTTCTCGAAGTCACCCACCGTGAGGCGCAGCACCGACTTGAACATCACCCGGCGCAGCGCGAGAGGCAGGCGCAGGGCCAACAGCAGGTCAGCGGTCTGGTCCGAGGGACGACCAAAGGCGTACTTCGGGTTGTAGTA
>CAZLZC010000212.1:0-3249 GCA_964563825.1 uncultured Actinomyces sp. | reverse complement strand
CGAGCGATGTCGAAAACACCATCGTGCCGCAGTTGCTCAGCGAGATCGATGGTGTCGAGAGCCTCGAGAACGTCATCGTCATCGGCGCGTCCAACCGCGAGGACATGATCGACCCGGCCATCCTGCGTCCCGGGCGCCTGGATGTGAAGATCAAGATCCAGCGCCCGGATGCAGAGGCGGCACGCGACATCCTCAGCAAGTACCTCACCCCTGGGCTGCCGCTCCACCCGGATGATCTCGGCGAGCATGGCGGTGACGCAGAGAGCACCTGCGCGGCCATGATCCAGCGTGCTGTCGAGCGGATGTACTCGGAGGAGGATGAGAACCGCTTCCTCGAGGTCACCTACGCCAACGGTGACAAGGAAGTCCTCTACTTCAAGGACTTCAACTCCGGCGCCATGCTGGAGAACATCGTCGCTCGAGCCAAGAAGATGGCCATCAAGGACTTCCTGGACGTGGGCCAGAAGGGCATCCGGGTCCAGCATCTGCTCACCGCGTGCGTCGATGAGTTCCGTGAGAACGAGGACCTGCCCAACACCACCAACCCGGATGACTGGGCGCGGATCTCGGGCAAGAAGGGCGAGCGCATCGTCTTCATCCGGACGCTCGTCCAGGGCAAGCAGGGCACGGAGGCCGGCCGCACGATCGACACGGTGTCCAACACCGGCCAGTACCTCTGATTGTCGGTAATGCCGTGAGCGTGCACCGTGTGATGGGAATCGAAACCGAGTACGGAATCAGCGTGCCGGGGCACCCCCACGTCAATGCGATGACCACGTCATCGGCGGTGGTTACGTCGTACGACGGAATCGCGGTGGGGGACAGGCGGCATCGCGCGCGATGGGACTTCGACGAGGAGCATCCGCTGCGCGACGCCCGCGGGTATGACATGTCGCGAGCGGAGGCCGACCCCAGCCAGCTCACCGACGACGATCTCGGGCTTGCCAACCTCATCCTCACGAATGGGGCGCGACTGTACGTCGATCACGCTCACCCCGAGTACTCGAGCCCTGAGATCACCAACCCGCGTGACGCGGTGCTGTGGGATCGAGCCGGCATGGAGATCATGGCCGACGCTGCTGAGGCAGCCACGCGCTCGGGGCCCTTCACGATTCAGCTCTACAAGAACAACACCGACAACAAGGGTGCCTCGTACGGGTGTCATGAGAACTACCTCATGCGACGGAGCACGCCCTTCACCGACATCGTGCGTGACCTCACTCCCTTCTTTGTCACCCGCCAGGTCTTTTCCGGGGCCGGGCGCGTCGGCCGCGGACAGGAGGGGAAGGAGGCCGGATTCCAACTCTCGCAGCGGGCGGACTTTTTCGAAGTGGAAGTGGGGCTGGAGACCACGCTCAAGCGTCCCATCATCAACACGAGGGACGAGCCGCATGCGGACCCGGAGCGTCACCGGCGCCTCCACGTAATCGTCGGAGATGCCAATCTCGCCGAGGCCGCGACCTACCTGAAGATGGGCAGCACCTCTTTGGTTCTGGCGGTCATCGAGGCCGGTGGACTTCCCTCGGAACTCACGCTCGCCGATCCCGTCCGCGAGATCCACGCCGTGTCGCACGACATCACGCTCCAGCACCGACTCACGCTCAAGGATGGTCGCCGGCTCACAGCACTTGAGATCCAACGCGCCTATCTCGAGGCCGCCGCGGAGCTCGCCGAGAGCCAGGCGGTGGCAGGCGTCGACGCGCAGACAGCAGACATCCTGGCGCGCTGGGACCGAGTCCTCGTGGACCTCTCGGAAGACCCGCGGCTCGCTGCGGACCGGGTCGATTGGGCGGCGAAACTCAGCCTCATCGACGGCTATCGCCGGCGCGACTCCCTCGGTTGGGACAGCGCGCGCCTTGAGCTTGTCGACCTCCAGTACGCCGACATCCGTGCGTCTCGCGGGCTGGCTCTCAAACTCGAGGCGTCAGGGCGACTGGAGCGCCTGACATCCATCGAAGACGTGACCAGGGCTCGGGAGTACGCGCCGACGGATACCCGGGCGTACTTCCGAGGCGAATGCCTTCGGCGTTACGGAGATGCGGTCGCCGCCGCCTCCTGGGACTCCGTGATCTTCGACATTCCTGGCCAGGACGCCCTCCAGCGCGTCCCCACCCTTGAGCCGGTCCGCGGCACGCGGGACCACGTGGGCGGGTTGCTGGATTCGGCCCGCACCGCGGAGGAGCTTCTCGAGGCGCTGCGCGCCACGTGAAGAACGCCGGGCGGTCTGCGCCCGCACGGACGGCGAGGCGGGGCCACGGCGTCTAGGGTGTAGCCATGAGCACCCAGGACAGCCAGCGTCGCTCCGCTCGCACCGGTCAGGACGAGCATGACGAGGTCACCCTCCCTGAGCGGGCTCCCAGCGACATGGACGCTGACATCGACGCGATCCTCGAGGAAATCGACGAGGTGCTCGAGGAGAACGCCGAGGAATTCGTCAAGTCCTTCGTCCAGAAGGGCGGGCAGTGACGCTCGATCGGGCGCGGGGGCTGCCCAGGGCATTCATGGCGCACGGCTCCTCTTTTGCCGACTTCCTCTCCCACTCCGGGCAGTGGCCTGCACCTGACCGCACGCTGGCCGGCTCCGGCACGATCGATGTCCCACACGCGACCACAATCGTGGCTCTTGCTACGGCTGATGGCATCGTGATGGCGGGAGATCGACGTGCCACGATGGGCAACATCATCGCCCAGCGCGATATCGAAAAGGTCTTCCCCGCTGATGAGCATTCCGTTGTTGGCATCGCCGGTGCAGCGGGAGTCGCGGTTGAACTCGTGCGTCTCTTCCAGGTTGAGCTCGAGCACTACGAGAAGATCGAGGGCCTGCCGCTCACTCTCGATGGCAAGGCGAATCGGTTGGCGACCCTCCTGCGCGGCAATCTCGGGATGGCCATGCAGGGCCTCGCCGTCGTACCCCTCTTCGCCGGTTTCGACCTTGATCGCGGGCGTGGTCGAATCTTCAGTTATGACGTCACGGGTGGCCGCTACGAGGAGCGCGACCACCATGCCGTGGGGTCAGGGTCCGTATTCGCCCGAGGATCGCTGAAGAAGCTCTACCGCACGGGTATGTCCACAGATGACGGCGTCATGGCGTCGGTGGAGGCCCTCTACGACGCCGCCGATGACGACTCAGCGACCGGGGGCCCCGATCTCACGCGCCGCATCTTCCCCGTCATTGCCGTCGCTGATTCCGACGGTGTGCGCATGCTTCCCGACGCCGAGGTAGGCGAGGTCGTCGAACGAGTGGTGGGAG
>CAZLZC010000211.1:0-3282 GCA_964563825.1 uncultured Actinomyces sp. | reverse complement strand
CCGGGCATGGATGGCATCGATGTCTGTCGGGCTATCCGCAATGAGTCCGGTGTCCCCATCGTGATGCTCACGGCGAAGAACGACACCGTCGACGTCGTCCTCGGACTCGAGTCCGGTGCGGACGACTACATCGTCAAGCCCTTCAAGCCCAAGGAACTCGTCGCACGACTGCGTGCGCGCGTGCGTCGCAGCGACGACCCCGCCACCGGCACGCTCGAGATCGGTGACGTCACCATCGATGTCGCTGGACACGTGGTGCGGCGCGCAGGCCGAGTGGTCCCGCTCACTCCACTGGAGTTCGATCTGCTCGTGTGCCTGGCGCGCAAGCCCTGGCAGGTATTCACGCGCGAAGTCCTCCTCCAAGAGGTGTGGGGATATCGCCACGCTGCCGACACGCGACTGGTCAATGTCCACGTGCAACGACTGCGCGCCAAGATCGAGCACGATCCCGAGCACCCCGAGATCGTGCTCACGGTGCGCGGCGTGGGATACAAGGCCGGCCCGCCATGACCGCCGGCCCGACGAGTCCGCCGACTCCGAGGGCTGCCTCGGCCCCGATGCACCTGGTCACGATCTGGCGACGTTCCCTCCTGCTCAGGGTGACGGTGACCACGCTCATCCTGTCCATCATCGTCATGACGATCCTGGGATTCCTGCTTCTGTCCCGAGTGACGACGGGACTTCTCGACTCGGCCGAGCGCACGGCCGTCACGGAAGCGAGCGCCGGCCTCGCGGATGCTCAGCGCATCTCGGCGGCGGCCGCCTCGGGGACGAGTGCCGCGTCTCCCGCGAGCATCGTCGACACGATCGTGGCATCGCTCGCGACGCGGGCGGGCTCTCCCCCGCAGTACGACGTCCTGCTCCTGGCCGGCGAGATCGAAGGTGCTGCTCCCGAGCGCGGCACCAACCTCGTGTCCGATGCAAGCGTCCCGCCTGATCTGCGCGACACCGTGACGACCACAGGACGACAGTCGTGGACCTATACCGAGATCCGCTATCTCGACGGTCGCAGCGCGCCCGGCATCGTCGTGGGCGCACCGCTCGCCGTGACGGATGTCGGCACCTACGAGCTCTACTACCTCTTCCCTCTCACGAATGAGGCCAGCACCCTCGATCTGGTGCGCAGTACCGTCATCGGCACCGGAGTCCTGCTCGTCGTGCTCCTCGGAGCCGTGGCTGCGGTCGTCACGCGCCAGGTTGTCGCTCCCGTTCGATCGGCAGCGCGCGTCGCAGAGCAGTTCTCCGAGGGTCACCTGCGCGAGCGCATGGCCGTGAAGGGAGAGGACGACCTCGCGCGTCTCGCCATGGCCTTCAACGACATGGCAGCAAGTCTCGAGCAGCAGATTCACCGCCTCGAGGAACTCTCCGCGGTGCAGCAGCGCTTCGTTTCCGACGTGTCGCATGAGTTGCGCACCCCTCTCACGACGATCCGCATGGCCGCCGACCTGCTCTTCGAGAGCCGGGGGGATCTGGATCCGCCGACCGCACGGTCGGCCGAGTTGCTCCAGAACCAGCTCGATCGATTCGAGAACCTCCTCGGTGATCTGCTCGAGATCTCGCGATACGACGCCGGTGCCGCCGTCCTCGACCTCGAGACAGTCGACCTGGTCGCCCTGGTGAAGCGAGCCGCTGAGTCCGCGCGCCCGCTCGCCGAGCGGCGTGGCAGTGAGATCGTCGTGACGGCTCTTGTGGAGCCCTGCCCCGTCGAATGCGATCCCCGGCGCGTCGATCGGATCCTCCGCAACCTCCTCGACAACGCCGTGGAGCACGGCGAAGGCCAGCCGATCGACGTCACCGTCACGGAGGATGGCTCCGCTGCTGCCATCACCGTGCGCGACCACGGAGTGGGATTGTCGGACGACAGCATCGCGCATGTCTTCGATCGCTTCTGGCGAGCCGATCCGGCGCGTGCGCGCACCACGGGAGGCACCGGGCTCGGCCTCTCCATCGCCCGGGAAGACACGCGCCTGCACGCGGGGTGGCTTGAGGCCTGGGGCGCTCTCGGGGAAGGCGCATGCTTCCGGCTCACCCTTCCCTGCCGCGCAGAAGTGACACTCGAGAACTCACCACTCCCCCTCGTGCCCCCCGGCATGGAGGGCGTCTCAGACGGCGAGGACGACGTCGAGATCGTGGAGACCGACGCCGCGGAGGCTCGAGCATGAGGCAGCCCGCCGTGGTGATCACGGCCCTCGTCGCACCCCTCCTGGCCGCCTGCGCAGTGATCCCCACCAGCGGACCCATCCAGCAGGGCGCCGAGGTCGGCGTGGAGACCACCGATCAGGTCATCCGCGTCATCGCGCGCCCGCCGCAGTCGGACATGACGCCGACCGAGATCGTGTCGGGCTTCCTCCAGGCCTCCGCATCGTTTGAGGATGATCACGCTGTCGCGCGTGAGTATCTGACGCCGCAGGCCGCGGTCATGTGGGATCCCTCGATCAATGTCAGCGTGTACGACGGGGTGCCGACGATCGTCCCCGACGGCGTCACGGCTGTCGACATGACGGCCACTCGGGTCGGCTCGATTGACGGCGAGGGTCGCTTCGAGGTCGCGCTGCCCGGCAGCCTGATCGAGGAGTCCTTCCGCATGGAGTTCCTCGGCGGCAACTGGCGTATCGCCACGCCACCCCAGGGCCTGCTCCTGTCGCGCTCGGATGTGGATCGCGCCTTCCGGGCATTCGAGGTCTACTTCCTCGATCCCACCTTCACCACGCTGGTGCCAGATCCTCGCTACTTCCCCGTCGACGGGCCCACACCTGCCACCGCACTCACGCGAGCGCTGCTGAGCGGTCCGACAGAGTGGCTCGCGCCAGCAGTGCGCACCGGCTTCCCGGATGGCACGGCCCTGGCCGTCGACGCCGTGCCTGTCGTGGACGGTGTGGCCCGAGTCGACCTAGACCCCCAGGTGCGTCTCGCCGACGAGGACACTCGACGCGCCTTCTCCGCGCAACTCATCTGGACCCTGGGGCAGGTGCCGGGGGTCCGCTTCCTCGACCTCAACGCAGGCGGTCAGGTCCTCGACGTCGCAGGCGCGTCCAACCCGCAGCCCATGGACTCCTGGCCTGGTTTCGACCCCAATGCCATGCCGGAGGGTGCTGGGCCACTGGGCATCGTCGGCGGCCGGGTGATCGACCTCAACCGCACTCCGCCGCTGCCCGTCCCCGGGCAAGCGGGCCTGGGCAACCCGCCCCTCGCCGGGCTCGCGATCTCTCTCGCCCAGCGCATCGCCGCCCTCGACGCCGATGCAGGCCTGTGGCTGGGATCCCTCGAGCCCGGTTCGACCCT
>CAZLZC010000210.1:0-3316 GCA_964563825.1 uncultured Actinomyces sp. | reverse complement strand
GCCCCGACGGGATTCGAACCCGCGCTACCGCCTTGAGAGGGCGGCGTGCTAGGCCACTACACAACGGGGCCGTGCGCACGTGAGAGAGCACGTGAACTCGCTGGGGTACCAGGACTCGAACCTAGACTAACTGAACCAGAATCAGTTGGGCTGCCAATTACCCCATACCCCATGGGCGACGTTCGGCTAAGCGCTCCGAGCGACCCGAGGAGTGTACCCGAGCACGATTCTGCGCCCCTAGCCGGTGCAGGCCGCCTGCAGGCGCCGCAGCGTCTCCTCGCGACCGAGGATCTCCATCGATTCGAAGAGCGGCGGTGACACGCGCCTGCCCGTGACGGCGATCCGCACCGCTCCGAAGGCCACCTTGGGCTTCAGTCCCAGCCCCTCGATGAGTGCGCCGCGCAGTGCCTGCTCGATGGGCTCCGCGGCCCAGTCCGCAAGACCCGTGAGTGCCTCGAGCGACGCCGCAAGCACGCGCTGCGACTCCTCGTCGTCCACCGACTGCTCGGGGTCGATGGCGAAGTCGGCGGGGTCGACGAAGAGGAAGCCGAGCATGCCCCGTGTCTGAGCGAGGGTCTCCATGCGCTCCTGCACGAGGGGCACCGCTTCGGCGAGGACCTCGCGCTGGCGAGCGGTGGGTGTATCTGCCAGCAGGCCGTCGCGCTGGAGGAACGGCACGACCCGCTCCGCGAACTCCTCGGGGGTGAGCGAGCGGATCCAGTCGCCGTTGATCGCAGTGCACTTCTTCAGGTCGAAGCGGGCGGGGTTGGGGCTCACGCGAGAGATGTCGAAGGCCTCGGCCATCTGCGGCATGGAGAAGAACTCCCGGTCCTCCCCCATCGACCAGCCGAGCAGCGCGAGGTAGTTGAGCAGCGCCTCGGGGAGGTAGCCCTCCTCGCGGTACATCAGCAGCGCCGACTCCGGGTCACGCTTCGAGAGCTTCTTGTTTCCCTCGCCCATGACATAGGGAAGGTGGCCGAAGCGGGGCGTGCTGCCGTCGCCCACGCCGATGTCCGCGAGCGCGGCGTACATCGCGAGCTGGCGAGGGGTCGAGGAGAGCAGGTCCTCACCGCGCAGCACGTGGGTGATGCGCATGAGCGCGTCGTCGACGGGGTTGACCAGGGTGTAGAGCGGGTCGCCATTGGCGCGCACGATGACGTAGTCGGGCACGTGCTCGCGGCCGAAGGTCAGCTCGCCACGGACGAGGTCATCCCAGGTCCAATCCTGATCGGGCATGGCGAAGCGGGTGACGGCGCTGCGGCCCTCGGCCTCGAAGGCTGCGCGCTGCTCGGGAGTGAGGTGGCGGCAGCGACCGGAGTAGCCCTGGGTGCGCCCCGCCGCCCTGGCGGCCTCGCGCTCAGCCTCGAGCTCCTCGGCGGTGCAGTAGCAGGGATAGGCGTGCCCGGCCTCGACGAGTCGGCGCGCGACGTCGGCGTAGATGTCCATGCGCTCGGACTGGCGGTAGGGGCCGTAGGGGCCGCCGACCTCGGGGCCTTCGTCCCAGTCCAGGCCCAGCCAGCGCAGGGCGTCGAGCAGCATGAGGTAGGAGTCCTCGGAGTCGCGCTCGGCGTCGGTGTCCTCGATGCGGAAGACGAAGGTGCCGCCGTGGTGGCGCGCGAAGGCCCAGTTGAAGAGCGCGGTGCGCGCCATGCCGACGTGGGGATTGCCCGTGGGCGACGGGCAGAAGCGCACGCGGATATCGGAGGAGGGCACCCGCGGAGCCTACCGGGAGGACTCGAGCGCGAGGACGGCGTAGACCAGCTCACCGTCCCATGCGTAGGAGCCGGTCACGGTGTCGACGCCGAGCAGTCGGGCAAGGTCATCGGCGAGCACGGCGGTCCAGGTGCCCGCGTGCGTTCTGCGGTCGAATGCGTCCACCGGGTGGTGCTTTTCGACCGTAGAACGACCGGCGTCGCCCACGTCCACGATCTCGGCCTCGTCGAAGCCGATGAAGCGCTGGGCGCGCGGGTACGCCGCCTTGTAGATCGACTCCTTCGCGGCGAAGGCGAGGGTCGCTGCCTCCTCCGACGCCCATGCCTCGCGCTCGGCCTCGGTGAGGCACTGGCGTACGACGGCCCGCAGGCGATCGCCCTCGAGTCGCGGGCAGATGTCGATGCCCAGGCCCGTATAGCCCTGTCCGCCCGCGCGGCGACCTACGATCGCGGCGGCCACGCCGCTGTGATGCGTAAGCGATCCCGCGATCCCTTCGGGCCACACCGGTGCCCCCTCGGGCGAGCGCCCGACGCTCCCCTCAGCGCCGAGACGTCGCAACGCCTCCACGGCGGCGAGGCGGCCCATGAGGAAGTCGGACCTGCGGGTGGCAGCAGCATCGGTGAGCTCGGTGGGCCAGTCGAAGGCCTCGGCCCAGCCCGAGGGATCGCCCGCGATGCGGGCGCCGGCGCAGCCCGGGGGCAGCGCGACGGGCAGGTCGTCGAACGCCGGGCTCATCCCGCGACGGAGTTGGCGAGGATCCCGATCCCCTCGATGGTCACCTCGACGTCGTCGCCGTCGCGCAGGGGCCCGACGCCGGCGGGCGTGCCGGTGAGGATGACGTCGCCGGGCAGCAGCGTCATCACCTCGCTGATCCACGAGACGAGCTTGGGCACGGAGTGCACGAGCAGCGAGGTGCGGGAGGACTGGCGCTCGTCGTCGTCGACGTGGCAGGTGATGGCGAGGTCGGAGACGTCGAGGTCGGTGACGATCCAGGGGCCGAGGGGGCAGAAGGTGTCGAAGCCCTTGGCCCGGCCCCACTGTCCGTCGGCCTTCTGCAGGTCGCGCGCGGTGACGTCGTTGGCGCACGTGTAGCCGAGGATCACCTCGTGCACCCGGTCCTCGGGCACCTCGCGGCAGAGCCGGCCGATGACGATGGCGAGCTCGGCCTCGTGCTCCACCTGCTGCGACATCGTGGGGAGCCGGATCTCCGCGCCCGGGCCGATGACCGAGGTGTTGGGCTTGAGGAAGATCATCGGCTCCGCGGGCACGTCATTGCCCATTTCGGCGGCGTGCGCGGCGTAGTTGCGGCCCACGGCGACGACCTTGCTCGGCAGCACCGGGGCGAGCAGGCGGGCCTGAGAGCCGGTGACCTCCTGGCCGGTGAAGGTGATCTCACCGAAGGGGTGGACATCGATGACGCGCAGACGGGCATCCACGGGCAGGTCGGCGTCACGATCGTCTACGCCGTCGACCGCAGCGAAGACGACTTCGGAGCCGACGGCGACTCGAGCGATGATCACGCCGCGACCCTACCGAAACGTCACGAGGCAGGGGTGCCGGCGCGGAGGAGGCTGTAGGCGAGGGCGTCCTCGAGGGCGATCCA
>CAZLZC010000209.1:0-3334 GCA_964563825.1 uncultured Actinomyces sp. | reverse complement strand
ACTCTCCCGGGGTCCGCTCGAATCCCTCCATCTGGCCCGCGACGTACTCGAGCCGTCCCAGCAGCGACACCGACTCCAGGACGTCGCCCGTCCCCTGGCGGGCCAGGGTGTCCGCAAGCGACCGCAGGCGGCCGTCGAAGGCCTGTGCCTCAGCCAGCATCCGGGCTGCCTCCGGTGACCGCACGGGCATCCCTGGAGCACCGAGCGCACTTCTCCCCAGGCCCGCCAGCTCCTCGAGGAGATCGGCGAGCACCGGCTTCGCAAGTGCCGGGGTGTTGTCGCTGCGGTCGTACTCCTTGTTGATCGCACCGGCGATACCTCGCACATGCACACCGATGCTGGATAGGCGCCGCAGGCGCAGTGCGTCATCGCCGAGCTCATGTCGCACGCGACGCCCGCGAGGGTTGAAGAACACCGTCTGGGCCAGATCGATGAGGGCCTCGCGCGACTTCTCCGCATCCTGACGAAGGGCGCGGCTGTCGGGGATGAACTCGTGCAGGACGTCGATACCAAGGGGCACTTGGGTAGCGCGCAGCTCGGCGGCGATCCCGTCGAGCAGGCCGAGGATGTGGTCGCGATAGTCCTGCAGCGCCGCCTCGAACTTCTCCGGGTGAGGTCGCGGGGGAGGTAGGTAGATGGCGAGGATTCCGATGGCCCCGCCGATCGCGACGTCGATCACGCGCCAGCCGGCCTGCTGCCAGGTCACGTCGCCGAGGGCGAAGACGAAGAGCACCGACGTCGGGATCTGGAACTGCCCGCCCAGGGACAGGGGCAGCCTGCTGGCGATGAGAAGTGCTACGAGCATGGCG
The DNA here is from genome assembly GCA_964563825.1 of uncultured Actinomyces sp. Lineage (GTDB taxonomy): Bacteria > Actinomycetota > Actinomycetes > S36-B12 > S36-B12 > Mxb001. The sequence continues at coordinate 2,525 of CAZLZC010000209.1, read as the reverse complement.
ATGAGCACCGACCACCAGGTGACGCCCACCCAGCTCACCCACAGTGTCGCCGCGAGTACGCCGATGCCGGTGCCGAGGACCCTCTGCAGCGACAGGCCCACCGTGCTCCACGGCGAGGTGGAGACGACGAGCAGCGTGGTGAGTGGCGCGAAGATGCCGAAGGAGCTGGGCGAGATCCAGTAGCCCACAGCCCAGGAGACGGTGACGGCGACGGCGATGCGAGCGATCTGCCAGGGCGAGCGGAACGCCGCGGGACGCTCGCGCAGGACGTCGGACACGGTGAAGTCCGGGAGCACATCCCGGCCGTCGTCCGGCGGTCCTTGCGTGCCTGCCACGCCGCCACCCTAGGTGCCTGGGCGTCGCTAGGGTCGGCACGTGGCGCTGCGCATCGTCGATCCCGGCCACGTCGGGCTGCACCGCGGCATCCGCGCCGCGGTCGGCGTGACGATCGCCATGGCGACTGCCCTCACCGCCTTCCCGGGGACGCCTGCGTCCGTGCTCGCGGCATTCGGGTCAGTCGCGCTGCTCGGCACCGCGGACTTCGGCGGAAGCATGCGACGTCGCACCGCCTCCCTCCTAGCCACAGGCGTCGCGGGCGCAGCACTGGTGGTGGTGGGGGGCCTCGCCGCGCTCAGCCTTCCGTCGATCGTGATCGTGACCTTCTTCGTGACGGGTGGTCTCGCCTTCCTTGTCGTCCTGCGTGGATCCTTCGCGAATGCCTGCCCTGCCCTGACGACGGTGTATATCGCGAGTGCGATGGTGGCGACATCCGTCGATGCCATCCCGCATCTGGTCGCAGGCTGGGGTATCGCCGTTGCCGTCGCCGTCCCCGTGACGCTGCTCCTTTTCCCACGACGCAACCTCGCACCCGTGCGTGCCGCATGCGTGGCATCACTGCGGACCATTGCGGACGCCGTTGACAACCGTGGAGCGGGCAAGCCTGTCGACCGGTCGGCCATCTCTGCGTCCCTGGAGCAACTCCAGGGCTCCTACCTCGGAAACCCCTTTCGCGCCGCGGGCCTGCGCGCTCCCGATCGGGCGCTGATCGTGCTCGCGGGCCAGGTCGAGGCGCTCCTCACGGCCCTGGACCGCGGCAGCGGCTACCTCCAGCCGGTCAGCGGGTTGCCGCGCACAGCCGAGCTCGTCACCGCGAGCGGTGCCTGCCTGCGTGCGTCGGCGGATGCCCTGGAGTCGCACGGCGAGCCATCGTCCGCCGTACCCCTCGCGGACCTGTGGCAGGAGCAGTGGGACAGCGCGGTCGCCGCGCTGGGCCAGACATCGCTCGGTACACCCGCGGAGCGCGTGGATCTCATCGACGCGGCGTTCCCCGATCGCGCGATGGCCATCGCGGTCGTGCGCCTGAACATCCTGGTCCGCCGGGTCCTCGGTGCACCCGAGGAACACTTCGACGAGTCGCAGCATTCGATACCCGAACCACCCCTTGCCCATCCATGGCGCGATCTCGCGCATCAAGTGTCACTGCGTTCGCCGTGGATGCGCCTCGCCCTTCGCACGGGCGTCGGCCTGGCGCTCGCGACACTGGTCGTCGAGGTCGTCGGCATCGATCACGGCTTCTGGGTGGTGCTCGGGGTCATTGCAACCCTCCGCATGGACGGCGTCGCCACGATCAAGACCTCACTGCTGGCGCTCGGCGGAACCTTCATCGGTGCCCTCATCGGCTACCTCATGCTCGCGACGAACGGCAACCACCCGATCCTTCTCTGGGTCGGCCTGGTCCTGGTGACCTTCCTTGCCGTCTACACGCAGGCGACCACCGCCTACATCGTCGGCCAGGCGGCGTTCTCGCTCTTCGTCATCGTGGCCTTCAGCATCGCCAACTGGCCACCGGAGCTGAGCATCGCCACCCAACGCATTGTCGATATCGCCTACGGGGCTGCCATCAGCGTCGTCGTCGCCCTGCTGATGTGGCCCCGGGGGGTCGTCTCAGGACTGCTCGGGAACGTCGTCGATGCCATACGACGCGCGAGCGGCGTCATGGAGAATGCCGTCGCGGATCTGGTCGAAGGCGGCCAACGCGTCACCCCGAACGAACTCATGGAGTCCACGGCGGCCTTCTCGAGATCCCGAGAGGTGATCGAGGTGTCGCTGAGTTCGCGCGCAGCCGATGCCGTCGCTCAGGCGAATGCGTGGCAACACGTCATCGACAACCTTCGCACCCTGACCGTCGGCGGACATCTCATCGCTGGATGGTCATCGGACCGACCACCGATCGACTCGCTCGTGCCGGCCCTTGGGAAACCTCTCGAACAGGATGCGCGCCGTACCGCGGAAGCGTGGACCAGCACCATCGACACGCTCGAGGGCAGCCCACCGGGCACGGTCCCCCCCGAATCGGGCTTCATCGCCACCGCTCGGCAAGTGGCCGGACAGGTGGATCTCGAAAACAGCGATGTCGCCGACCGTGTGGTGGGTGCCGTGTGGGCACACGGCTGGATCCACATGGCCTACAACGCAGCACTGAGCGCTCAGGTCCCGCAGATCCGAGGTGAGGGCAGCACATCAGG
>CAZLZC010000208.1:2230-3358 GCA_964563825.1 uncultured Actinomyces sp. | reverse complement strand
GCCCTGCGCATCGTGCCGCGCACGCAGGTGCCGGACGACGTGATGGACCCTCGCCTGGCCGTGAGCGCGGTGCAGGAGGGCGTAGCTCAGGCCGACGACGACATCACGCTGCTGCGCGACTTTTGGGTCTAGCGGTCAGGTCACCTTTGGCGGCGCGCGAGCGTCCAGAGGTACTGCTGCGTGTCGCCGTCAGGGCGCACGTGATCCACGACGACCCTCTCGGTGCGAGCGAAGTCGTCTCCGAGTAGCGCGTCGATGCCGGTGTCGTCGTAGCGGCGGACGGGCAGCCCCGCGCACATCTGCGGGCCCTCGGGCCCGAAGACGCCGAGCACGAGCCATGAGCCCGCGTGCGTGCCGGCGAGCATCGTGTGGCGGTACGCCGCGACGTCGGCCTCGTCGAGCAGGAAGTGCAGCACCGCACGGTCGTGCCAGATGTCGTAGGTGCGTGGTGGTTGCCAGGTGAGCAGGTCCGCGACGATCCAGTCCACGTCGCGCGCACGATCACCCAGGCGAGCGCGGGCGACCTGCAGGCCGATGGGGGAGTGGTCCATGCACGTGATGTCGGAGTAGCCCGCGGCCAGGAGGTCGTCGACGAGCACGGAAGCACCCGATCCCACATCCACGATGCTCGAGGCGGCGGGCAGATCGGTGGACTCGATGAGGCGCAACGACATCGTGGCCTGCGACTGGTACCACCCGCGCGTGGTGTCGCCCGCGGTGTAGGCCGCGTCCCAGTGCGCGGGAGTGGATTCGCCAGGCGTGCTCACGGTGTCAGCCTAGGGGGATCGGGATCGTCCCGAGGTCATGCTCGATCACGTCGCGCTCCTCATCGTCGAGCTCGACGGCGAGTCGATAGGAGAGGTTGCGCTCCTCGCGCGCCGCCTCCATGTCTCCGAGTACGGCGTACGCGCGCGAGAGGGCCTCGTGCGCCGAAGCGGGCACGAAGTCATCGACCCGATCGGCCTCGGCGATCTCTAGGCAGCGCTGCGCATGTGTCAGTGCACGCTCGCCATCGCCGAGGACGGCGTGCACGCGACTGCACTGCCACTCACCGATCGCCCACTGGGTCGCGGCTCCCACGCGTCGCCAATGCCACAGGCTTGCCTCCGCACTCGCGATCATCGCCTC
>CAZLZC010000208.1:0-2130 GCA_964563825.1 uncultured Actinomyces sp. | reverse complement strand
AGGGTCGCGGGTCGAGGCACGTGGGCAGGCTATCGTCGGCGCCGGAAGCCACCTTGGCGTCCCAGGGAGGTCGGCGATGCCAGCGGCAGGGGCGCGCGACGTCGGAGTCGGCGCAGGTGCGGGCGTGGTCTCGGGCCTCTTCGGCGTCGGGGGCGGGATCGTGCTCGTGCCCTACCTCGTGCTCGTGCGCGGCTGGGGGCAGAAGCAGGCCCAGGCGACCTCGCTGGTCATGGTGGCCATGGCCGCAACCGCGGGGCTGGTGCAGTACGCCGTAGCGGGCAATGTGGTCTGGACCGCCGCGGGGGCGGTGCTCGTCGGCGGCCTGATCGGGGCCGTCGCGGGCAGTGCGCTCGTGGCTCGGCTGCGCAGCTGGGTGCTGCAGGTGGCCTTCGCGGTACTCCTCCTCGCGGCCGCACTCAGGATGATCACCGCTCCGGTCTCCGATGCCGGGGGAGTCCCTCCTGAGATCGATCCCACGATCGTGGTCGCCTACGTCGCGAGCGGTGTCGCGATGGGGCTGCTCTCCGCACTGTTCGGCATCGGCGGGGGAATCCTCCTCGTGCCTCTCCTCGTCACGGCGTTCGGCTATGACATCAGGCTGGCTGCAGGCACGTCGCTCGCGGTGATGGGGCCCATCGCTCTCATGGGAGCACTGCGTCAGTCACGACAGGGCACCACGGACTGGCGCTCGGGCGCGATGCTGGGACTCGGCGGGATCGTGGGCGGGCTCGTGGGCGCTGCATTGGCGCAGCGGCTTCCCCTCACCGTGCTCACCTGGCTCTTCGCTGCGCTACTCGTCTTTACGGCGGTACGTCTCGCTCGCGCAGGCGTGAAGGCACGGCGCGCGTTGAGTGATCAAGACCACACGTAGGTGATGTGGGAGGCGATCCCTCCCGCTGGTCCTCGGTCATCCATTGGTCAATGTGCACTGAGGCGAGCCCCGAACTTGTGAGTTTCGACAGTCGCTTCCGTGGGGATGAGGGGTTACCGTAGCGACGCGGCCCCTCGCAGGATCCCCCCCGAACCGGCGAGGGGCCGCGCTCACGCCCGGGGGCCATAGTCGACCTGCGGCGATCCGAGTGCAAAAGCGTCAGGAGCCGTAGCGCTGGCGCAGCAGCTCGATCTCCAGCAGAAGCCGCTCGTCGCGATCGTCGAGGTCTACTCCGAGCAAGTCGGACACCTTGGCGAGGCGATAGCGGAACGTGTTGGGGTGCACGTGCAACTCACGCGCAGCCTGCGAGATGTTGCCCGGGTGGGTGAAGTAGGCGTCGAGGGCGCGCAGCGCCTCATCGCGGTCGTTCGGCTCGAGCGGGGCGAGCGCGCGCAGTGGATCGGGCAGCGGCTCGAATTGTCCGTCCAGGATCTCCACGAGGCGCATGAGCGCGATCTGGCTTCGCAGGGTGTTCACGCTTCCTACCCGCTCGCCAGGCGTGCGACGCAGGTAGGAGATGACTCGGTCGGCATCCGCCTTGGATGTCGGTGCGTGGCGCAGGCGGGTCGTCGTGCGACCAGCGCCCACCAGGAGCCGATCATCCGCCGCACCCATCGCACGGGCGAAAGCGCGCACGGAGGGCGTGAGGTGCTCTGCGGAGCCGCTCCCGTCGTAGAAGGCGAGGTAGATGCGGTCCTCGGTCTCCAAGCGCAGGTGCTCCACGGACTGCTGCTCGGCGAGCACACGCGCCACCTCGCGGGCCTCGTCACGCAAGTCGTCTTCGCCATGCCAGACGGCGACGACGCGCACCCGGCTTGCCGCGGGAATGCCGAGGTACTGACCCAGCAGGACCTCGTCCTGGTTGCCTTCCAGCAGCATCCGCGCGAAGCGATCAGCCTCGCGGCGCCTCTGGTCGTCACGCAGCTGGAAGTACAAGCTGGCTTCCTTGGCCGCGTGATCCGCGATGTCGAGGACCTGCGGGTGCAAGGGCCCCGCGGACTCGGCGATCCACAGCGACCCGACGTGGACGCCGAGCAGTCGAATCGGTGCCGCGACGCGGCGCGTCTGGACTCCCGGTATGTCAGGGATCTCGAAGCAGGACGTCCCGGCTTCGAAGCGCTCCTCGGATGCTCGGCGGACGGCTGCAACGCTGTCGTCGGTGGGGAGTTCGCGGCGCAGGATGATGGATCGACGTACGT
>CAZLZC010000207.1:0-3373 GCA_964563825.1 uncultured Actinomyces sp. | reverse complement strand
GAGCAGGTCGCGCATCTTCTGGCGGAACGCCGGGTCCGAGAGCTCAGCCTCATCGGCGTTGACGACGTACAGGAAGGGCTTGGCTGTCAGCAGGAAGAGTTCGCGGATCGGCTCGGGGTCCATCCCGCTGGCGAAGATGGTCGTGCCGGCGTTGAGCACCTCCTGCGCCTTCTCGGCGGCGGCGAGGGTCTCGACGCGCTCCTTGTTGATGCGCGCTTCCTTCTGGAGGCGCGGGATCGCCTTCTCGAGCGTCTGCAGATCGGCGAGAATCAGCTCGGTGTTGATCGTCTCGAGATCCTCCGCCGGGTCAACACGTCCCTCGACGTGCACGACGTCGGGATCGGAGAAGGCACGCAGCACCTGGCAGATCGCGTCGGACTCGCGGATGTGCGACAGGAACTGGTTGCCCAGCCCCGCGCCCTCGCTCGCACCCTTGACGATGCCCGCGATATCGACGAAGGTCACCGTCGCCGGGAGGATCCGCTCCGAGGTAAAGATCTGCGCGAGTACGGCGAGACGCGGGTCGGGCACTTCCACAACACCGGTGTTGGGCTCGATGGTCGCGAAGGGGTAGTTGGCCGCGAGGACGTCGTTCTCGGTCAGTGCATTGAAGAGCGTGGATTTGCCGACGTTGGGGAGCCCGACGATGCCGATGGTGAGTGCCACGATTGCGAACCTTTCTGCCATCAAGAGGCCAACGTGGCGGAGCGGCACGGAGGACTCGGCGGCCGACACCGCCGACGGCCAAGAATAGCGGCTTACACTCTGGCCATGACGCGGCGAGGGAGTCGGCCATGACAGACATCGATCCTTTGCTGGACCAGTACGCGATGCGCAGGCCGACTGAGGCCGATCACGCACGAATAGCCCCCGTGCTCAACGCATGGTGGGGCGGCCGAGACATGCAGGACCTCCTCCCCCGCCTGTTCTTTCAGCACTTCACTGGCACGTCGACCGTCGCAGAGACTTCGCGCGGCGACATCGCCGGCTTTCTTGTCGGCTTCGTGTCTCAGGATGACCCGACGGTCGGCTATATCCACTTCGTTGGCGTCCATCCCGATCATCGGGGAACAGGACTCGGAGCCCTTCTCTATCGACGGGCCTTCGACGACTTCCGCGCGCGAGGCTGCGCGACCGTCAAGGCCGTCACCTCACCCGTCAACACCGGCTCTCTGGCCTTCCACGCCTCGATGGGCTTCACCCGGACGCCGGATCCTTCGTCCGGAGCTGAGACCTGGCCGGACTACGACGGACCCGGTGGAGATCGGGTCGTGCTGTCTCGATCTCTCTGAGGCTGAACGTGAGGCCTTTGGCGTCTTTGCTGTGACAACACCGATGGTGAGTGCCACGACGCACGAACCTAGGGCGCCAGGGTCAAGCCGGTCAGTGGCGCGCCAGCGATCCCTCGGCGAGTTCCCGCCAGGACGCCTCGTGCTCGCTACGATCCCGACATGCGTGCCCCTCACATCACGATTCCGACGTCCTTGGCATCCGCAGTTCTCGCCAGCACCTTCCTCCTTGCGTCGCCAGCACAGGCCGCACCCGGTTGCGACTGGAGCGCACCGGTTCGACTGTCAGGCTCGGACCCGGCAGCGTTGCCCTCCGTGGCGTCAGGTCGACCCGGCCTGCCCGCCATCAGCTTCTACAACTTCGGCGACGACATCCACGCCCTCAACTCCAATGGACGCACATCAACAGACCTTGGGACGGCATCAACACAGCCAAACCCCTCCATGAGGCCGCAACTCATCGCGACCGACCAGAACTCGCGGGGCCAGGCCGTCGCGGTCTTCGCCTTGACCGCGGGTGTCGAGGGGCGTGTGTACGCTGCGCTGCGCGATTCGAAGGGCAAGTGGCAGCCAAGAATTCTCCTGACGAAACCAGGCGCTTTCGGGCTTTATCCGCAGGTGGCGATCGACGAAGCCGGGCGCTCGTTAGCAGTGTGGACCCAAAACGCGCCGACAGGCGGCACCTACATCGTGGGCCGTGCGGTGAACGCGAAGGGAACCAAGGGCAAGCTCTTCCGTCTCGGAAACGGCGAGTCAGAAAACCCCGTGGTCGCCATGGGCGGGGCCGGCACGATCGCGGTGGCCTGGGACGAGGTTGGCGCCACCACCAACCCGGTCTGGTCGGCCATCAGCACGGATGGAGGCCGCGAGTGGTCCGAGGCGAGCCGTGTCTCGGCAGCCAATGTGTCAACCGACAACAAGGCCATTGACGTGGCCGCGTCAGGTCGCATCGGTCTGGTCTGGGATCAGGAGCAGGGTGGCGACTCCCAAGCCATCCAGGTGGTCGCCGCCTCAACCAAGCGCGACAATTCATGGATCGACCCCGTCGATCTTTCTCGTGGTGAGCACCACAGCCTCAACGGCGGGATAGCCGCGGGTGGCACAGACCGCTTCACCGTCGCATGGATCACTGGTCCCACGAATGGCGCAGCCGGGCAAAACGTCCTGAAGGTGGCCTCCGGGCTGGCGATCGACTCGTTGAGTACGCCGAAGCGGATTGACGTGACGACCGATGCGGCGGAGCTGCTGCGGGCACACGTAGCCGTCAATGCACAGGGGGTCGCCGCGGTCGTGTGGGAGCGAGCCTGGAGCGACGCTGATCCCCGGGACGGCACCGTTGCCGGGTTGATGGCAGCCGTGCGCACGGAGGGACGATGGCAGACCGCGCAGAAGATTCGCGGCTGGCGCGCGAACCCCGCCTACTCGCGCGTAGGGATCGACACGGCGGGGGGCGTGACCGTGGCCTGGGACCAGCAGGACGGAGGGAGTAACTCGGTCGCTTTCGCCCAGTGCGCGGCCGGCCCGGTGGGCTAACTCGGGGCGGGACCTCCTGTCGGACCCCCATCGTGGAGCCATGACTGCTACCACGCTGGTACTCACATGCGCCGTCATCGGTATTGCTGCCCTTGGGCTCGGCATCGTGTTCGGGCGCCACTACTCCCCAGGGAGCGCCGGGCGCCACGGCGCGCAAGGGCGCGCACCCGAGTTGGAGGCCGTCGAGACAGCCCTCGATCGCCTGGCCCGTCGCGTCGATGAGGCCGAGGCGCTACGCCGCGCGGACCAGGCCGGCATGCGCGCGGAGCTCTCCGAGCAGGTGCGACATGTCGAGGCCGCGACCGAGGTCGTACGCCGAGAGGCGGGGCAGCTCGCCAGCGCACTCGGTCGCGTGGACATGCGCGGACGCTGGGGCGAGGCACACCTACGCCGGCTCGTGGAAGCGGCGGGCATGCTCGACCGCGTCCACTTCACGGAGCAGGACATCCGATCCACCGACGACGGCAGCCAGCGACCCGACCTTGTCGTCGACCTGGGTGCCGGGCGCACCCTGGTAGTCGACGCGAAGGTGCCACTGGGCGCACTTCTCG
>CAZLZC010000206.1:0-3381 GCA_964563825.1 uncultured Actinomyces sp. | reverse complement strand
TGCACGGCCCGGTCCATCTGCTGCGGCGTGCGCGGCGGCTCGACGCTGATGGTGGACACCTCAACCGGGATCGCGCCGAAGCGCACCAGCCGATCCAGGAGGTCGTCGGAGCGGTCCTGGGTCCTCGGCACGAGAACCCGCCACCCGAAGAGCGGCTTGACGTCGAACCACGCCATGCGGTCGCGCTGGGTGACGACTTCACCCACGACGACCACGCCGGGGCCCGCCTGCTTGGCGTTCTTGACGTCGGTAGCGACGTCGTCGAGCGTCGTGATGATGGAGCGCTGCTCGACGGTGGTGCCGCCCCGCGTGATGATCATCGGGGTCTCGCCGGGGCGTCCCGCGGTGATCAGCGCCTTGGCGATCGCCGGTGCCGCGTCGGCGCCGTCAGGCACCACTACGGTCACGCGATCGCGACCCAGCGGGGTCCAGTCGACATCGGGGTCCGATGCACTCACGACATGCACCTCGCGGCTGCGTCGGCCCGTGAGGCCCAGCCCTGCGTATGCGGGGACAGCCACGGCCGTGCTCACACCCGGCGCGATCTCGAAGGGAACCTTGGCCTTGCGCAGGGCCGCCGACTCCACCGCGAGGGATCCGTCGAAGACGGGATCTCCAGCGAGGAGGCGCACGGTCCGGTAACCCTCGCGCGCAGCTTCGATGACCAGCTTGGCGCGACCCGCGTGATCAAGGGGAAGCCCCTTGGCATCGACAGCAGCGGTGAGTTCAGCGTCCGGGGCCACGAGGCCACGTGCGATCTCGACAGCGTCGAAGTCAGCGATGACGCGCTCGGCCGTGCGCAGCAGCTCGGCGGCGCGCAGGGTCAATAGCTCAGGGTCGCCAGGTCCAGCCGCGACGAGGGCGACGGGACCGAGCTTCTTCTTGGGGCGGATTGCGCTCACGGGGAACCTTCGGATCGGGGGAGGTGGGTGGTCGACGGGCGGCGGTGGCGGTTACGCGCTCACCGCCCCGGGTTCGTGCGCTGCCTGACGTTGTCGGAAGGCGAGGATCTGGAGTTCGACGCCGAGGTCGATGGCGCGCACCTGGACGCCCGAGGGGACGGCGAGGAAGCGCGGCGCGAAGCTGAGGATGTGCGTGATGCCCGCGGCGACGAGGCGATCGCAGGCGTCTTGCGCGGCAGAGCCGGGGGTGGCGATGACACCGATCTGGGCGCTAGCGGCCACCTCGGCGAGATCGGCCAGTGGTCGCACCGCGAGGGAATGGTCACCGCAGAGCACGTCGGTTCCGACGACATCAGGATTTACGTCGACGAGCCCCACGACCCGGAAGCCACCGGGAGCGAATCCGCGGTATGTCGCGAGAGCGTGCCCGAGATTGCCCAGGCCGACGATCACGACGCCGAGAGGCTCGTGGACGCCCAGCCAGTCGGCGATGCTGCGGTGCAGGAAATCGACGTCGTAGCCGACGCCTCGGGTGCCGAAGGAGCCGAGGTGGGACAGGTCCTTGCGCAACTTGGCGCTCGTCACTCCGCTGCGCTCTGCCAGGTCGGCCGAGGAGACCGTCGCGATGCCCGAGGCGCGCAGGCGGTCAAGTGCGTGGAGGTAGACCGGCAGCCGCTCGACCGTGGCTGAGGGCACCTCGTCACGAGCGCGCGAGGGCGCGATGCGAAGGGACACGGTGAGACCTACCTGGCGGTACAGGCGCGGCGGGAAGCCGGCGGGTGAGCCCCCAGGGTAGGTGCTTGTGAACGCTGGATACAAACCTCAACGGACGTCTACGTCCGAATATCGGTGTTACGCGCCATCCAGGGCCGTGCGGAGACGCGCGGAGTCCACCCGCCAGAAGTCGTGGACAGCACCGTCCACGAGGACCACCGGGATCTGCTCGGCGTAGCGGTCGGCGAGCTCCGGATCGTCGAGGATGGAGACCTCGGCCCACGAGACACCCCGGTCGGCGCACACGGCGGCCACCACCACCCTGGCGTCGTCGCACAGGTGGCAGCCTGGCTTGCCTACGAGAATCACCCGTTCCTCGGCCACCCCCCTAGTCTGGCCGAGTGGTTCGTCGCTCGCCCGTGCTCCCCGCCTATCGCCATGCCGGCGAGGCGGCCGCCGCTGCGGCCGAGGTCATGCCCGAGGGTGGAGCGCCCGTGGACCCCACCGCAGCGGCGTTCTTCGACGTCGACAACACGATCATGCGCGGGGCGAGCATCTTCCACTTCGCCGTGGGGCTGGCACGCCGGCGCTTCTTCGACGCACGTCAGGTCGTGGACTTCGGGAGGCGCCAGCTCCGGTTCGTGCTGAGCGGATCCGAGGACCTCGAGGACATGGCATCCGCCACCGCGTCCGCACTCTCGTTCGTCGCCGGGCGACGGGTCGACGAACTCGTCGACCTAGGCGAGCAGATCTTCGACGAGGAGATGTCCGACAAGCTGATCCCCGGCACCCTGGCACTCGCGCAGGATCACCTCGATGCCGGTCAGCGGGTGTGGCTGGTCACCGCCACCCCTGTCGAGTTAGCCACGATCATCGCCAAGCACCTCGGGCTGACAGGCGCACTCGGCACCGTCGCGGAGGTCCGTGGCGGCGTTTACACCGGCCGGCTCGTGGGGGCTCCGCTCCACGGGCTCGCCAAGGCGGAGGCGGTGCGCGCCATCGCCGAACGCGAGGGGCTCGACCTCTCGCGCTGCTCGGCGTACTCGGATTCGGCAAACGACATCCCGATGCTGTCGCTTGTCGGGCACCCCTTCGCCGTCAACCCCGATGCGCTCCTGCGGGCCCATGCGCGGGACAACGACTGGCCGATCCGAGACTTCCGCCGCCGGGCGCAGGCCAGACGCGCCGCGGTTCCCGCGCTCGCGGCCACCGCCGGTGTGGGTCTGGGAGTCGCTGCCGGCTACGCCGTGGGCCGCATCGCCCGCCGCTAGGCCTCAGGTGAGTCGCTAGGTGCTGAGAGCGTCGCGGCAATTGTGCGGCTACAGGCGAGCCTGACTCGCACGGAGCCGCACAATTGCGCTCCGCAGTCAGAAGGTCGACTCGCGCTGGACCAGGAGTCGGTAGAGCGACTGCTGGATGCGCTCGCGGACGGTGTCGGTGAGTTCGAGCACCGCCATCGGATCCTCGGCCTCTTCAGCCAGGTCCTCCGTGTGCACCGGCTCGCCGAACTCGATGATCCAGCGACTGGGGAGCGGGATCATCCCGAGCGGTCCCAGCCAGGGGAAGGTCGGCGTCATCGGGAAGTAGGGCAGTCCGAGTAGGCGTGCGAGGGGTGCGATGTTGCCGAGCTTGGGGTAGGTCTCTTCGGCGCCGACGATGGCCGTCGGGATGATCGGCACGCGGGCGCGCAGCGCGGCCGAGACAAACCCACCGCGACCGAAGCGCTGCAGTTTGTAGCGCTCGCTGAAGGGCTTGCCGATGCCCT
>CAZLZC010000205.1:1732-3400 GCA_964563825.1 uncultured Actinomyces sp. | reverse complement strand
CAGGCACTCACCCGCACGGCGAAGCAGCGCGGCATCCCGCTGCTGCTCATCGGGCAGTCCACCAAGGACAACTCCGTCGCGGGTCCCCGTGCGCTCGAGCACCTCGTCGACACCGTGCTCACCTTCGAGGGCGAGCGCACCACCGCCCTACGCCTCCTCCGCGCGGCCAAGAACCGCTACGGCCCCGCCGACGAAATCGTCGCCTACGAGCAGACCGACTCGGGCCTCGCCGAGGTCGTCGACCCGTCCGAGCTCTTCCGCGGCCAGCGCGACACTCCCGTCCCCGGGACGTGCGTCACGGTCACGATGGAGGGCCGGCGTCCCCTGCTCGCCGAGATCCAGGCACTCGTCTCTCCCGATGGCGGCCCTGTCGCCCGGCGCACCGTCACCGGCCTCGACACGACGCGCGTGATCACTCTCGCGGCCGTGACCGCACAGGCCGGCATCAAGGTGCTCCCGCAGCGCGACATCTTCGTCGCCACTGTCGGCGGGGCCCAGATCTCGGATCCGGGATCCGACCTGGCCGTGTGCCTGGCGATCGCCTCCGCGCAGCTCGATACGGCGATCCCCTCCGATGTGCTCGCGATCGGCGAGATCGCGCTCTCCGGCGATGTGCGTCCGGTGCCCTTCCTATCCCAGCGCGTCGCGGAGGCGCGGCGGCTCGGGTTCACGCGCATCCTCGTGCCCGCGGGGTCACGCGACAGGGTCGACGGCGTCACCGAGATCCGGCACCTCGAGGCCGGCCTCCGCGCGATCCAAGGTCACGCCGAGAGTGCACGCCCGCCTGGCTTCCGCTAGGACGCAGCCAGCGCACTAGGCTGACGGCCCGAGGACAAGGGGGAGCATGGCTACTGATGCGCAGGCCAGGCTTCGCGACGTGCTGGCCATGGTCGCTCCTGGCACGCCACTGCGCGACGGCCTCGAGCGCATCCTCCGCGGTCGCACCGGAGCGCTCATCGTCCTCGGCCTTGACCGTTCGGTCGATGTCATCACGCGCGGCGGCTTCACCCTCGACATCGAGTTCACCGCCAATCGATTGCGCGAACTCGCCAAGATGGACGGCGCGATCGTCCTCGACGACGACGCGACGCGCATCCTGCGCGCAGCCGTGCACCTGCACCCCGATCCCGCACTCCCCACCGACGAGACGGGCACGCGCCACAGCGCCGCCGACCGGGTCGCGCGTCAGACACTCCACCCCACGATCAGCGTCAGCGAGTCCATGTCGACCGTCACGATCTACGTCGACGGTCGGCGCCACGTCCTGGAGGACTCCAGCTCGATCCTCGCCCGCGCCAACCAGGCCATCGCGACGCTCGAGCGCTACCGCATGCGACTCGACGAGGTGAGCGCCAACCTCTCCGCCCTGGAGATCGACGACCTCGTCACCATGCGCGATGTCGCGGTGGTCGCGCAGCGTGGCGAGATGGTGCTGCGCATCGCGCTGGAGATCCAGGGCTATGTCGTCGAGCTCGGCACCGACGGCCGCCTGCTCTCCCTCCAGCTCGCGGAGCTTCTCGCCGGGGTGGGCGAGGAGCGCGCGCTCGTGCTGCGCGACTACGCGACCGGTCGTGGGCGTCGCGTGGAGAGGGCTGCAGCAGCGCTCGACACACTCGATGGCGCCCATCTGCTCGATCTGGTCGTGGTCGCCCAGGCACTTGGCTTCGA
>CAZLZC010000205.1:0-1632 GCA_964563825.1 uncultured Actinomyces sp. | reverse complement strand
GCCCTACTCCAGGCGCAGGGCCGTGGGGGCACTGACGATCGCGCCATTGCGCCCCAGCACGGTGTACTCCCCGGCGTCAGCCATGGGCTGGTCCGGCGGGCATCCCGCCGAGCTGAGGTAGCCGTCCCAGACCAGCTGGGTCTCGAAGGCATCACCGCGATCCAACGTCACGTTGTCCTTGTCGTCGTTGGGATTGCAGTCGTCACTGGACCAGATGGTCACTTCGCCCTGGGTGATCTGAAGCTCGTTGGACCCCGGACCGACGTCACGCTTGCAGGGACGGGTCCCGATGTTGGTCACCGACAGGGTGAGGGTGGGTGTGGAGCCGACCGGGTAGATGGCCTCTTCGGCGAATGCCTCGACCAAGATGTCGGCCTCGGTGCAGTCGGTGATCTCCGTGGGCCCAGGCTCGGGACTCGGGCTCGCAGAGGTAGGCGCCGGCTCCGGCGAGGGCGAGGCGGTCGGGGTGGCCGTGGGTGCGGGCTCCGGTGCAGCTTCGCCGCCACCGCCGCGGCCGAAGATCAGCCACCACAGCAGGACGAGGATGGCGAGGAGAACGACGAGCACCACGATCCGCCGACGCCAGTACACGCCGGGCGCCTCGGGGCCGATCGGCGACATGAGCCCACTCACGGGTCAGCACCGTACCCCTTATCTCGGCAGGGCATGGCAGCATCGGCGTATGCCCCGGCAATCCGCGGCTCGCACTTCGAGCGCCTCCCCCACTGAGCGGTCCAAGAGTCGGGCTCGGATGGCTCCACAGACCCACCTGGGGGCCCAGGACGGCCAAATCAGGCGATGGTTCACCCACATGGGCAGACCTCTTCCGTGGCGCCTCCCGGCCGCTCCAGGGCCCCATCCTGGGGGCTGGGGGGTCCTGGTGTCCGAGGTGATGCTCCAGCAGACCCCCGTCGATCGGGTCGTGCCGGAGTGGTCCGCCTGGCTGGCGAGGTGGCCGACGCCCTCCGCTCTCGCAGGGGATGCTCCCGCCGAGGCGATCCGGGCATGGGGTCGCCTGGGCTATCCGCGCCGGGCGCTGCGGCTCCACGAATCAGCCGCACGCATCGCCGAGCATCACGGCGACCTCGTGCCGGCCGACGATGCGTCGCTCCGAGCGCTCCCCGGAATCGGCGAGTACACATCTGGGGCTGTGCGGGCTTTCGCCTACGGCCAGCGCGCCCTCGCCCTAGACACCAACGTCCGGCGCGTGATCGCCCGCCATGACCATGGACGCGCATTCCCCGAGGGTGCAGTGACACGTGCCGAGGCGGCGTACGCCGACAGCATCCAGCCCCAGCGGGCCGGTCCGGCCTGGATGGCAGGGGTAATGGAGCTCGGCGCGCTCATCTGCACGGCACGCCAGCCGGCCTGCGACCGCTGCCCGATCGCGAGCAGTTGCCGGTGGCTGGCCCTGGGGCGACCCGAGGGACCACCGCCTCGCCGGCAGCCGAAGTACGTCGGATCCGACCGCCAGGCGCGCGGAGCGCTCCTCGCCGTGCTTCGGGAGGCGGGCGGACCGGTGCGCCAGGAGGATCTGGACGCCGCCTGGCCCGAGGCCGCCCAGCGCTCCCGGGCCCTCGATGGGCTCGTGGCCGACGGGCTCGTCGTCCCCGCCGCGCGGCGGCGCTGGGC
>CAZLZC010000204.1:0-3428 GCA_964563825.1 uncultured Actinomyces sp. | reverse complement strand
GCCGCGAGTACCTTCGCGCGAGAAGCTCTTGGGTTCATGTTGCCAAAATCCCCTTTCCTGGGATTACAAGAGACCACCCGCCGAGGCCGCCCCGTGTCCTACTCGCGCGACTGTCTTGGATAACGGTGATTACGGAACCTATGCACAACTGGGCAGGTGACCCTGCCTTTGGGGGATATCCCCCGAGCGCCCTAGGGGAGGGCTACGCGGAGAGGAAGCGTGAGGGCAGGTTCGCCCGGAGTCGCTGGCCTTCAGGGCGGATCTCGAGTGCCCAGGAGGTGGCGCATTCGTCCAGTTGCCGCGTGCCGAGACCGGTCGGGCCCGAAGGGCGAACCTCCGCCTGGGTGGGTCTGCAGGTTTCCATCTCCAGGATCAGTTCTCGGGCCGCGCTGTCTGCAGACATGCGCAAGTCCACGCTCGCGGACTTCCCGTGGCGAATCGCGTTGGAGACGGACTCCACCGCGATAGCAATCGTGCAGGCTCGCAGGGGCGCGTCATTCGCGACGAGTGCGGACACCTCTGGATCCACGGTCATCTCGATCCGGCAGACCCCGTCCCAGGTTGCCGCGATGCTCTGCAGCCCCACGTCGAGCGGGACGCTATAGCGAGTCACGTCCGCGAGCACGTCGATTTCGCGTGCGACGTCACGGCGGAGCCGCTCGATGAGATCCGGTGTCACGTCACCTGTCTTCAACGCCCCATCAAGCTTGAAGGCCGCAGCGGCGATCGCGGTCTGGACGGGACCATGCAGGGCTCGCGAGAGGGCCTTCTCCTGGAACCACCGCACCTGGTTGACCAGAGCGAGATTGCGTCGCAATTGGACTGCAGCGGTCTCTAGTCGGGCGATGGTGATCCGGCGGTCGGCATCGAGTGCGGCATTGACGGTCGCGGCGAGTGAGAGGAACACCACGAAGAAGATCGAGCCCAGCACCGTGCCCAGCAGGACCGGCTCCCGTGCCACCAGTGCGACGGCCATAGCGCCGACCGTCACCCCGCAGGCTGCGGTGGCGAGGAGAAGGATGGTGAGGCGCGCGCGCAGGCTGCGCTGCCCGAGTGCCCTCGCGGCAAGTGGATTCGCGGCGGTGAGCACGAGGAAGGTGACGACAGGGATGGCCAGGAATCGCAGCGTTGCCGGCGGGTGGAGAGCGATCGCGGCGAGAATGATGGGCAGCATCGGCAGAGAAACTGCAAGCGGGCGAAGGGGCTGGCCGCGGGCGGCGAGGTCGAGGACCCTGGGCCACGACACGGCGATGCTGGTGCGAGGAACCGGCTCCGATGCGGTAGCCGCGGCATCGGCCAACTCGTGACTGAGGGGTCGCACCACATCTCGGGCGAGGCGTTCGAGCGACTCGACACCGCCGCCGGCGTCCACTGACTGGAGCCCTGCGAGCTCGTCCTCAAGGATCCCGCGTACCGCCTGCACCGATCGCTCGCCTCGTTCCCCGATGTCGACACGGGCGTCCTCGACGCTCCGAGCGAGTGCCGCCTGGGTCTCATCGAGTTCCTGGATGCGGCGGCGTTGCTCGCGCGCGCTGCTCACTGCATACGCCGTGATGGCGAAGACCAGGCCCATCGTCCCGAAGGACCCGAGGGCTCGCCCCAGCCAGAGAGCGGCATCGGGACCCAGGAGCCAGATATACGCATAACCGACAGCCAGGGTCCGAGCGGTCGCCCCGATGCCGAAGGCCGCCAGCACGACGACGGCAATGGCGATGCGCCGCTCCTGGTCCATCCGCAAAGCGATCCTGCGTGCGAGGAGGAGCGGTGCCCACGCGATCAGCTGACCGACGCCAAGGATGCTGAGCCTGGCGACCCAGGAGACGCCGCTCGGCATGACGACAAGTCCGCCGATGATGGCTGCCGCGAAGGTCAGCCAAAAGGACAGCCACGTGACCGCGTCGGCGGAGCCGATGCGCCAAAGCGCCTGCCTCAGCCCATTCATGGACGCTCGGGGATCCCTTCCACAGCGATGTAACGGCGAGTGGCTTCGACCCTGGGGTTGACGTTGCCCTTGGTGTCGATGTCCAAAGCCCGAAAGACCTCGGCGCACCAACGCTCAACGGTCGTCTGACTCGCGTTCTTCATCCTCCCGATCTGGTCGTTGGTGTAGCCGATGGCGATGAGGCGCAGGATCTCAAGATGCTTGGCATCCAGCCCGGCCACGAGAGCGGTGGCCTCGAGGTCGTGGCGCACCTCTTCGGATCGATCAGTCATGACGGCATTGATGCAGGCGAGCAGGTAGCCGGTGTCACGCACGAGGTCCTTGCGGAGAAAGCCGCATCCGGGCGGAAGATCCGCACCGGACAAGCCAGCCGCCTGGGCCGTCGGGTGCTTGGTGAGGAAGATGATCGCGATCTCTGGACTTTTGTGATGGAGGGCGTACGCCAGATCTACTCCGGACGGGCCCTCCCCCAGGGAGATGTCCAGCAGCACGGCATCGGGATCGAAGTCTCGAATGGCTTCACGGGCTCCGATGACGTTGGCCGCGGTCTCCACCTCGAATCCATGGGAGACGAGCGTCTCGGACAACAACGATGCGAGAAGGTCTTCATCCTCGACGATAAGGATCCTTCGGCCCTCGGGGAACATGCAGCAGAGGATAGAGGTTGAGCGCGGGTCCCTCAGGTCACTCGATTCAACGACGAATTCCCCGCCAAGGGCCCTCTCCACTCACGCGAAGGTCGTTGGCTATTCCCCGCACACCCTCGTGGGACTCCTAGAAGCAGCTGCCTCGTGGGCGAGAACTCTCGAGGCGCCGCACCGCGCGGAGACTAGGGATAGACCACCGGATTGGGCCCTGGGTTCGACAGTTCGTCAACGTGGACTGCGAAGCCACGATGCCTCGCGGATTAAGAGCCACAATGTCGAAGGAGTCACGCACCTCCTTGGGAAGTCGGCGCGCGCTCAAGATTGCCACCGTGACACTTCATCCACTGGAGGGAAAGCTCCGCCTTGGCCTGAGCCAAGGGACCCGGGGCCGCGGACACCCCTAGGGGATGGGCATCTCCTGAGCCGTGATGGCGAACCGGTCGAAGCGCTCGTCGACTGTGATGCCGACATCATCGGTGAGGAGCCAGGTCGTGGCGGGATCCGTGGGATTGATGATGAGGATGCGCCCGTCGTCCGCGACGATCCAGGTGAAGTCCGGCGACCAATAGGCCGGGGCCATTCGATAGGACCTCGGGTCTCCCGACACGTCGAGGAGGATCCGTGTCTGTCCGTCCTTCGTCACAGATACGACAGCTGCGCCTTCGTCTGAGACCGTCGTGAACTGCGCCCCGTCGGGCCGGACGGTCGGATGATCGAGGACGGAAGCTACCTGTGGCACGTCCCTCTCAGGCACTTCCTCAACGACCCCCGTCAGTGGATCCACGAGGCGCTGCCAGCCGGGCCGCACTTCCGGGCCAGGCACAGGGGTCATGCGCTAC
>CAZLZC010000203.1:0-3432 GCA_964563825.1 uncultured Actinomyces sp. | reverse complement strand
GGTGACACCGGGGCGGTCACGCCCGCTGAGGATGGCGAGGAGTGTGCCGTCCACGCTCCGAGCCTAACGGGCCGTGCTCGCCGTGGTGAATGCGGACTCGACCGCGTCCCTCGCTGCCGACTCGAGGGGTCCCGTATCGACGAGATTGCGTGCGCTGTCGAGGGCAAAGAGGATGCGCAGCCCGAGCGAGGCGAGGTGGCGCGACGCCGGCGACAGCGGGGGAGGGCCAAGAACCCAGGAGTCGACCGCCCGCTCCAGATCCTGGCGCGCCTCTGCATTGGCGCCATGCTCGACGACGTCGAGGAGGTCCACGGTGTGCGCAGCGTCAACGACAGCAGCACGCAGAGCGCGTGAGGCCTCCTCCTCATCGGGGGGAGTGCGTCCGAGGCTTGGAGCTGAGGCCACGCGCCACCCAAGCCCGTCGGAGGGGATCAACCACGTGCCGCCCAGGGCTCCGTCCCACCCGAGTGCCGCCTCGGCCCGCATGTCCCGCGGCAGCACCAGGCCGCGTGGATCGCCGAACCTGGGCAGCAGCAACGTCACGCCGCCGGCACGCCGTGCGTCTCCGAACGTGTGCCACCAGCCCCCGGGCGCCTCGCCGAGTGAGCTCAGCGCGGCCAGGGCATCGTCGGCAGGTGTCTCGCCACGTAGCAGGGATCCGATCGTGGCCGCCGCCCGTGCCGCACGCCATGCGGGCGAGGAGACACCCAGGGATGCGACGACCATGAACCGACGCTATCCGGCTAGGTTGTCGTCGTGACCGTCGTACTCGCTCTCGAGTCCGTCGGCGTACGGCGCGGCCCGTCATGGATCCTCTCCGACATCACCTGGACGGTGCGGGCGGAGGAGCGCTGGGTGCTCCTTGGACCCAATGGGGCGGGCAAGTCGACCCTGCTGTCGCTGGCATCCACGCGATCGCATCCGACGACGGGCACGGTGACGATCCTCGGTGAGACGCTCGGAATGACCGATGTCTTCGACCTGCGTCCGCAGATCGGTCTCGTGGGGGCGGGGCTCACGGATGCCATCCCTCCGCGCGAGCGGGTCCGCGACGTCGTGATGACGGCTTCATGGGGCATTACCGGTCGCTGGCGCGAGGAGTACGACGACGCCGATGTGCGCCGTGCTGACCGCCTGCTGCGTCTGCTGGGTGTCACCGAGTTGGCCGAGCGGCGTTTTGCGACTCTCTCGGACGGCGAGCGCAAGCGCGCCCTGATCGCGCGTGCCCTCATGAGCGATCCCGAGATTCTGCTGCTGGACGAGCCTGCTGCAGGACTCGATCTCGGCGGCCGCGAGCAGCTCGTTCGACGCCTCGGAGATATGGCCAGCGATCCCGCCGCTCCGACGACCGTGCTGGTCACCCACCACGTCGAGGAGATCCCGCCCGGGATCACCCACGCGCTCCTGCTCAGGGGCGGCACAGCCGTCGCACAGGGCAGCGTGACCGAAGTCCTCACTAACGAGGCACTGTCGGCGACGTACGGCATTCCGCTCGAGGTGCATCGACGGGATGGCCGTTGGGCGGCGCGAGCGATCCCATGACGCGTCGATGGCTCTTCGCGGATCAGTTGGGCCCGCACTTCCTCGGCCCCGATGAGTCCCCGGGGGACGACGGAGTGGAACCAGTGCTCCTCATCGAGTCCAGGGCGGCGTTCCGGAGGCGTCGCTATCACCGGGCCAAGGCCCACCTGGTGCTGTCCGCCCTGCGGCATCGCGCGGCCGAGCTCGGGCCACGATGCGTCTATATCCAAAGCGAGGGGTACCGGACGGCGATCGCGTCCGCAGGTGAGCCACTCACCGTGGTCGATCCCACCTCTTTCGCGGCGCGGCAGCTCGTCCGCGAGGCCGGTGCCACGGTCCTGCCCTCCCGCGGTTTCGTCACATCCCAGTCAGACTTCGAGCGATGGGCGAGCGGTCGTCGACAACTGCGCCAGGAGGATTTCTACCGCGAGGCCCGCCGTCGCACAGGAATCCTCATGGCGGGTGACGAGCCCGAAGGGGGCCGATGGAACTTCGATGCCGACAACCGTCTTCCACCGCCGCGGGGTGCCACGACGCTGGGTCTTCCCGAGCCGGTCTGGCCGACCGAGGATGACATTGATGCGCAGGTCCGCGACGACCTCGACCGATGGGAGAGCGAGGGCATCGAGTTCTCCGGTGTCGACGGCCCCAGGAGGTTCGCCGCCACTCGTGCCGAGGCCCTGACCGTGCTCGATGACTTCGTCGAGCACCGGCTCGGCGCATTCGGTCCGTACGAGGACGCTGCACTCGTCGGAGACTGGAGCATGGCCCACTCGCTCCTGTCGGCACCGATGAATATGGGATTGCTGGACCCCCACGAGGTCATCGACAGGGTTGTCGAGGCGTGGTCGAGTGGTGCCGTGCCCCTCGCAAGCGCGGAGGGGTTCGTCCGGCAGGTCATGGGGTGGCGCGATTTCGTGTGGCACCTGTACTGGCACTTTGGGCCCGATTACGTCGCGAACTCCAATGCGCTCGATGCCCACGAGCCACTGCCCGCATGGTTCCGCGACCTCGACGCGGAAGCCGTGAACGCCCGATGCCTGGCCACCGCGCTGGGGGAGGTGCGCGACCGCGGCTGGAACCACCACATCCTCAGACTCATGGTGCTGGGCAACTGGGCACTTCAGCACGGCTACGACCCGCGAGAGGTCACGGAGTGGTTCACCGCCCATTACGTCGACGCCTACCCGTGGGTCATGGCCGCGAACGTCATCGGCATGGCCCTGCATGCTGATGGTGGGCGGATGGCCTCGAAGCCCTACGCCGCCGGGGGCGCCTACATCAAGCGCATGACCGACTTCTGCCAGGGCTGCGCGTACCGACCGGACCGACGCGTCGGTCCCCAGGCATGTCCGGTGACAGCGGGCTACTGGGCACTGATCGCCCGGCACGAGGAGAGTTGGGCTCGTCATCCCCGCATGGCCCAGCCGGTTCGCGGATGGGCACGCCTATCGGATCGCGAGGAGTTGCTCGCCCAGGAAGCGGCGCGGGGCTCGGAGGCTCCATGAGAATCGATCCCGTCGACGTCGCCGGGGTGGACGACCCGCGCGCGGTGGCCTACCTCAGCCTCACGGACATGGACCTACGTCAGCGCGTGGAGCCCGAGCGTGGTGTGTTCATGGCCGAGGGTCATCTGATCATCGAACGCTGCGCCACTCTCGGTATGCGCTTCCTCTCCGTGCTCACCTCTCGGCGCTGGCTGGAGCGCCTGGAGTCGGCACTCGCGGCAACCGATGTGGATGTGTTCGTCGCCGACGAGAGTCTGCTCCAGGACATCACCGGTTACCGAGTGCACCGCGGCGCACTCGCGGTCGTGGCGCGCCCCGAGACCGTCGACGTGGCCGAGGTGCTCTGTGCCGATAACGACGTCCTCGTCCTGGAGGATCTCGTCGATCCGACAAACGTCGGTCT
>CAZLZC010000202.1:0-3439 GCA_964563825.1 uncultured Actinomyces sp. | reverse complement strand
GTCCGATCCGCACGCAACGCCTCAAGGGCGGCTCGCCCACGGAAGTCGACCGGCTTGTCCCACGCGACGGCGAAGGACAGGCCGGCTGAGACCGGAGTGTCGGTGACGTCGATGTCGACGGCGTAGTCGCGGTAGGCCTTCTCCAGGCGCAGGCCGTGCATGGCGGCAAGGCCCACGGGGCGGAAGCCGAGATCTTCTCCGGCGGCGGCGAGCGTCTGCCACACCGATACTGCTTGATCGCTCGGGATGAGGAGCTCGAAGCCCAACTCGCCGACGTAGGTGACGCGCAGCGCCGTGAGCCGCGAGTAGCCAATCTCGATCTCACGAGCAGTGAGATAGGGGAAGACCTCCTCGGATAGGTCGTCAGGGCTCACCCGCTGCAAGAGCTCCCGCGACTTCGGCCCCTGGATGGTGAGCAGGCAGTACGCCGCGGTCATGTCGGTGATGGCGGCGAACTCCCCCGGTCGCAGCTCATCGCGCATCATGCGTTCGACCCGGCGGTGCGTGACGTCGGAGACGATGACCATGAAGCGGTCCTCGGCCAGGCGCGTCACGGTGAGGTCAGCCTCGATCCCCCCGCGCTCATTGCACCACTGGGTGTAGGTCACGGCCCCGACATCGCCCGCGACGGCATTGGCGCTGAGGCGGTCGAGGATTGCCGCGGCATCTGGGCCTTGGACGAGGAACTTCGACATCAACGTCATGTCCATCGCGCCCACAGCTTCGCGCACCGTGCGATGCTCCTCGGCCACCCACGGCCCCCAGAATCCGCGCCCCCACGTCCAGGGGATCTCACGCTCGGGCTCGCCCTCGGGATAGAACCATTCGACGAACTCCCAGCCGGCGGAGTCGGCAAAGTGGGCGCGATGGGAGACCCAGACATCGTGCAGCGGTGAATGTCGGATGCTGCGCGCCGTGTGGTTGTGGAATGTCGGGTAACCACCGTCGCCGAAGAGAACGCCGAGCTGTTCCACGATCCGCTCGGACCGGAAGCGATGGGAGTTTTGGAAGGGCAGGCCGCGCTCGATGGTGTAGCCGGCGATATCCATCGGACAGGTCCCCGTGGTGATCCAGCGCGCCATCAGGCTGCCGACCCCGCCACCGAGCAGGATGCCCACGGAGTTGAGACCCGCGGCGATCCAGAGACCGTCCACTTCCGGAGCGGGCCCGAGCAAGGGGGCCGCGTCAGCGGTGAAACTCTCAGGACCGCAGAAGAACGTGCGCACGCCCGCATCGGCCAGCGAGGGGACGCGCTCCATCGCCCGCTCCAGGAAGGGTGTCATCCGCTCCCAATCGGGTGGGATCACTCCGAAGGCGAAGTCCTCGGGCGCTCCCTCGGGGTGCCAGCCCGCGGCCTCGGGCTCGAAGAGCCCGACGAGCATGCCGCCGCCTTCTTCGCGGAAGTAGCCGTAGCAATCGAGGTCCTCAATGATCGGCAGATCTCGATGCACACCCTCCATCGGCTCGGTGAGCAGGTAGTAGTGCTCGGCGGCCTGCAGGGGGACGTCGACGCCGACCTTGGCCGCGAGTTGGCGGGTCCACAACCCCGCTGCGAGCACTACGGTCCCCGCTTCGACGTCGCCGTGATCGGTCGTCACGCCGGTAATGCGATCACCGTCGCGGAGGAATCCGGTCACGAGAACGCCCTCGGCGATAGTTGCTCCACGCGATTTGGCGCCCTTGGCCATCGCCGTGGCGACGCCGACGGGATCGGCGCGACCCTCGTCCGCCACATAGGAGCCGCCCACGAGATCGTCGATCTTGGCAAGGGGCCAGAGTTCGGCGATCCGCTCGGGTGTCACGATCTCGTTGGGGACGCCGTAGCCGACCTGGAAGTCGCGCTCGCGCACAAGTGTCTCCATGCGCTCCGGTGTCGTGGCCACGGAGAGGTGCCCGACGGGCCGGAACCCGGTCGAGTGACCGGTCTCCTCTTCGAGCCGCTCGTAGAGGTCGCGGGAGTAGCGGCACATCCACAGCGATGTCTCGTCGTGGATGCCCGCGCTCGTGATGAGTCCCGCTGCGTGCCATGTGGTGCCGGCGGTGAGCTGATGCTTCTCAATGAGCAGCACATCGGTCACGCCGAGTTGGGTCAGGTGATAAGCGATCGAGCAGCCGATCACTCCGCCCCCGACGATGACAACCTCGGCTCGGCTAGACAGCGCCACTGTTCCTCCATTGACAGGCGCCCCGCGGGCGCAGCGATACGTGCGGTCGGACTAGAGAGTGCCGGCGAGTGATCCTACGTCGGTGTTTTCGCCCTGCTTGCGCGTCCAGCGGCGATACGCCAGCCAACCGAGGACGATGACGACAGCGGAGACGACCAGGATAATCGTCGCCATGGCGTTGAGCGCGGGCGTCGGTGCCGCACGCGCCGTCTGGTAGATCCGCATGGATGTCGTCTCCGTGGACGCATCCGAGGAAAGGTAGCGCACGAGGACGAAATCGTCGAGCACATCCGCGAAGACGAGAATCGAGCTCACGAGGATCGCCGGGAAGAGCATCGGCAGGATGATGCGCCGGATTGCTCCAATGGCGGTCGCCCCGAGATCGCGTGCCGCTTCCTCGTAGTGCGCGCCGATCGTGAGCAGGCGCGCCCGGCAGATCACGATCGGGTAGGCAAGTTGGAAGGTCACCAGCCCGATCACCTGCGCCCAGGTGCCCAGGCCGAAGGGCGTGGCGAGATAGGTGACCATGAAGAGCAGTCCGATGGCCAGGGCGATTTCGGGAATCACGAAGGTGATGAGGGCGAGGAAGTTAGCGCCTTGCGGGAGCCGACCACGCCAGCGGTCGAGGGCGAGTGCGAAGAGGACGCCCAGCGGCACCGTGATGGCGGTGGCCAGGACCGCGAGAAGCACCGTGTGCGACAGGGCATTGCGGATCGACTCGTCATTGATGACGGATCCGGTCGGGTCCCAGGTGTACCAGCGCAGCGAGAAGCCCTGCCAGGTGCTGCGCGACCGCCCGGCGTTGAAGGAGAAGAGCACGGTGATCGCGACAGGCACGAGAGCCCACAGCAGGTAGATCGCTGTGATGGTGCCCAGACCGTACGCGCGCGAGTCCGATGACCCGCGGATCCGGCGGCGACGCGGGGTCCCCGCCTCCTCCAGGATCGCCTCAGCGGGCGCCGCCGACACGGTCATGAGCGCACCTCCGCCTTTGCGTTGCTGCGTGTGTACAAGATCATCGGCACGAGCAGCACGAGCAGCACGAGGATGAGCAATGCACCCGCCTGACCGGACTGCCCTGGCGTCGCGATGGACAGGTTGATGAGGTTGCCGATCATCGCAGTGTTGGGCGACTTCGACAGCATGTCCGAGGTGAAGTAGTCCCCCATCATGGGCAACGCGATGAGCAGGGCGCCGGCGACGATTCCCGGTGCGCTCATCGGCAGGATGACGCGACGGAAGAGGTCGAAGCCGCTCGCCC
The DNA here is from genome assembly GCA_964563825.1 of uncultured Actinomyces sp. GTDB lineage: Bacteria > Actinomycetota > Actinomycetes > S36-B12 > S36-B12 > Mxb001. The sequence continues at coordinate 13 of CAZLZC010000202.1, read as the reverse complement.
CGAGATCACGCGC
>CAZLZC010000201.1:1817-3446 GCA_964563825.1 uncultured Actinomyces sp. | reverse complement strand
GATAGTCCCGCCAAGGGTGTGCGCACGACGTCAAGCACGTGCTCCAGATAGTCCTGCCCAGCAGAGGGCAGTGTGCGCACGCGGCCGACACCACCACCCAGCGGTCGGTCCCATGGCTCATGCAGACGCGTCTCGATGGCGTCCTCGATGGCGTCCGGCAACTTGAAGCCGTGCGCATCGAAGAACTTGATGCCGTTGTCCGGCATCGCATTGTGCGAGGCGGACAGCATCACGCCCAAGCTCGCCCCGTGACGCTCCGTGAGATACGCGATCGCGGGGGTGGGAAGCACACCCGCGAGGAGTACGTCGACCCCTGCACTCGCGAGACCGGCGACGACTGCCGCTTCAAGGAACTCTCCACTGGCCCGGGGATCGCGTCCGACGACAGCCGTAGGACGCCCACCTCCCCCAGCGAGAGCACCCGTGTCGCCGAGGACATGTGCCGCCGCAGCGGAAAGGGAAAGCGCAAGCTCGGCGGTGAGATCGCGATTGGCGAGTCCCCGCACACCGTCGGTGCCGAAGAGGCGACCGCTCACGGCGCTCCGATCAGCGCTTGCTGTACTGAGGCGCCTTGCGGGCCTTCTTGAGGCCGTACTTCTTGCGCTCCTTGGCCCGCGGATCGCGAGTGAGGAAGCCGGCCTTCTTCAGCGGCGGGCGATTGCCTTCGACGTCGATCTCATTGAGAGCGCGGGCAATGCCCAGGCGCAGCGCACCGGCCTGGCCGGAGACACCGCCACCGCTCATGCGCGCGATGACGTCGTAGCGGCCCTCCTGGCCCAGGGTCACGAAGGGCTCGTTGACGATCTGCTGGTGGACGCGGTTGGGGAAGTAGGTCTCCAGATCGCGACCGTTGATGCTCCAGCGGCCGGTGCCGGGGACCAGGCGCACGCGCGCAATGGCCTCCTTGCGGCGGCCGGTCGCACCGCCGGGGGCGGTGACCATCGGCCGGTCGGCAGCCGCAGGGGCGGCCGACGGCGTCTCGCTGGTGTACTCCGAGGGGATCTCCTCGTCGAGGATCTCGGTTTCGGAAACGGTCACGTCTCTTCCTTTCGCAGACTGCGCGGTGATCGCTACTGCGCGACCTGCGTGATGGTGTACGGAGTGGGCTTCTGTGCGGCGTGCGGATGATCGGGCCCGGCGTACACCTTGAGCTTGTTCAACTGCTGCCGACCGAGCTTGTTGTGCGGGAGCATCCCCTTGATCGCCTTCTCGACGGCGCGGCGGGGGTTGTCCTCGAGGAGCTCGGAGTAGGTCTTGGCGGACAGGCCACCCGGGTAGCCCGAGTGACGGTAGTCGCGCTTCTGCTCGAGCTTGCTGCCCGTGAGAGCGACCTTCTCAGCGTTGATGACGATGACGAAGTCGCCGGTGTCGACATGGGGAGCGAAGACGGGCTTGTGCTTGCCCCGCAGCAGGGTGGCGACCTGGCTGGCCAGTCGACCGAGCACGACGTCGGTGGCATCGATGACGAGCCACTCGCGGGTGATCTCGCCCGGCTTGGGGGTGTACGTACGCACGTGGACCTTCGCTCACTCAGGGGAAGCCCGTCGGGCAACCCGGTTGGGCCCTGGGGCGGGCACAACGACCGCCAAGGCTACCCGGGGAGCCACGAAGGGGTCAAAACGGGTCCTC
>CAZLZC010000201.1:0-1717 GCA_964563825.1 uncultured Actinomyces sp. | reverse complement strand
ATCGGCTCCGTCGACTCCCTCACCACCCCGTCTCCCCCGACGACGATGAACCGGTCCAGGCCTCGGGCGAACCACCGATCGTGCGTGACGGCCAGCACGGTGCCCGTAAAGGCGTCGAGGGCGGCCTCGAGCGCCTCGGCGCTCTCCAGGTCCAGGTTGTCCGTGGGCTCGTCCAGGAGCAGCAGCGTGGCTCCCGAGAGCTCGAGAAGAAGGATCTGGAAGCGCGCCTGCTGGCCTCCGGACAACGACGCGAACCGCTGCTCCCCCGCGGCGGCGAGGCCGTAGCGATCCAGCGCACGCGCGGCCTGCTCACGGCCCATCCCGTCGCGGTGGCCGTCGCCACGATGGAGGATCTCCAGCAGGGTCCGGTCCTCGAGGTCCGGGCGCACGTGCGTCTGGGCGAACCATCCGGGTCGCACGCGCGAGCCCAACCGGGCGAGGCCGGTGTGGCGCACCGGTGGGATGGGTACGTCGGAGACGGGCCGATGCTCGACATCCGGGTCGCTGCCGCCCGCTGCGAGCAGTCGCAGCAGGTGGGACTTGCCCGCACCATTGCGACCGAGCACTCCGACTCGCTCGCCGAACCAGACCTCGAGATCGAAGGGCCGGGTGAGATCGGTGAGTTCGAGGCCCTCGCACACGATCGCGCGCTTCGCTGTGCGACCGCCCTCGAGCCGCATGCGCATGCGCTGGCGCACCGGCACCGCCTCGGGCGGACCCGCTTCCTCGAACATCCGGAGGCGCGTCTGCGCGGCCTGATAGCGCGATGCGAGCCCGTCGTTGTAGGCAGCCTTGGTCTTGAGCATCTGCACGAGATCTTTGATTTTCTGGTGCTGCTCATCCCACCGACGTCGCAACTCCTCGAGTCGGCTCATGCGATCGTCGCGCGCATCCGCGTAGGTAGCGAATCCCCCACCGTGCACCCAGGTGGTGTTGCCCGCTGCCCCGAGTTCCACCGTCACGACGGTCGTCGCGCAGGCGCGCAAGAGTTCGCGGTCGTGGCTGATCAACAGGATGGTCTTGGCGCTCGATGCGATCCGTTCTTCGAGCCAGGTCTTGCCGGGTACGTCGAGGTAGTTATCCGGCTCATCCAGCAGCAGGACCTCATCGGGTCCGCGCAGCAGGGCCTCGAGGACCAAGCGCTTCTGCTCACCCCCCGAGAGTGTCTCCACCCGACGCCACTTCACCTCGTCGTACGCCGCCCCGAGGGCCGCCGTACAGCAGACGTCCCAGGCGACCTCGGCGTCGTAGCCGCCGACATCGGCGAAGTCGGCCAGTGCCTGCGCATAGCGCATCTGGACGTCGGCGTCCTCCGTGGACATGAGGAGTTCCTCGACGGCATCGACCTCGGCCGCCGCCGAGCGCAAAGGTGACGGTGACACAGAAAGGAGCAGGTCGCGCACGGTGCCGTCACGTCCCTGCCCGATGAACTGGCGCATGACTCCCATGCCCCCGGTCGTCACGATGCTTCCGGACTCGGCGTCGATGTCGCCGGCAATGAGCTTCATCAGGGTGGTCTTGCCCGCGCCATTGGCTCCCACAAGCGCGGCCTTGACGCCTTCACCGATGCGGAAGCTCACATCATCGAGTAGGACACGTCCGTCGGGGAGTGAGTAGGTCACGTGCTGAACGTCGATATGCCCCATGGCGGATCAACCACCGCGCATGGATCGCGTGACCGCCTGCCGCGCGGCGAGTTCGTTGTCATCCGGGTAGC
>CAZLZC010000200.1:0-3448 GCA_964563825.1 uncultured Actinomyces sp. | reverse complement strand
GCAGCCTTCTTGGCGGGGGCCTTCTTGGCAGGCGCCTTCTTGGCAGGCGCCTTCTTCGCGGGGGCCTTCTTCGCCACTGCCATCTAAGCCGTCCTCCGCACTGGTCCCATGAAGAGGGCCCGAGTCAAGTCCGAGGACTTGCCGGGCGCCACGTCCCGCTGATCCGGGACGCCCACAGTCTCGCACGCCAAGGCGCAAGCGCCCACCCCGGGCCGCCCCGGCGGGTCGGGCAGGCGCTCCTTCGGGCAACCCGGTACTTGCGAGGACCTCGAGTGCGCGGTCAGCGCACGAGTACCGCCCGGCCCTCGCCCACGGGGACAGCGACGCTGGCCTCCTGCGTCACGGGTTCATCGACGGCCAGCGGGCCCACCCCTGCGACCTCATAGGTGGCCTCCCAGACTGCGGTCACCCGCGCCTCCGCCAAGCCCGACCGACGGTAGACATGACCGATCGTCGCCTCGGGCCAGCGACGACCCGCGCTGGTCGTGACCAGCGACGCAGCCCCGAACTCCCACGACCACCGCGGACGCGCAGTGAGCTCGACGGGCAGGCCGACGATCTCGAAGGACTCCTTCAGGGGCGCCTCGGACTGGTGGACGCCGAAGACGACAGGCAGGTGCGGGAGCACCTGACCTGCGGGCTGACGCCACGCACGAAGGGGTGGCACGAGAGCCACGATCCGATCGCGCAACTGCGCCTCGGCGGTCTCTCGCGACACGGGGCCTCCGGAGCCGAAGCATGCCGCGCCGAGATTCAACTCGACCCCGTCCGGACGAGTGAGGTACACCCTCAGCCAGTAGCCGTCGGGGCCGCACAGACGCGCGGGCCCGCGGCACGACCCTGCCGTGGTCATCTCGCACTGAATGACCGAGCGCCAGATGCATCCGGGGCAGGTCGCGGCCACTTCACGCCAGTCGGTTGCGATCTGTGGAGGCAAAAGCAGACTGCCCGAACCCACGAACGCATCCTGGTCGTCATCACCGATGATCGTGATGTCCGCGTGCGCAGGCGCCAAGCCGGTCGCGGTCATGCCGCCGAGGACGAGGATGCCCGCGAGCAACGGCAATGCGAGGACGAGTCGTGAGGAGCGCATGCCGCGACGCTAAGGCCGCATCGCGGCCCGATGCCATGCCGCGTGTGACAACGCGCACAGCAAGTGCGCGCTCGACTCAGGTCACCGAAACGGAGCTGAGGGCCTCGCGCACGATCTCCCCCACCTGATCCTTCTCGACCAGGAATCCGTCGTGCCCGTAGGGCGACCGCACCACGTGCAGTGGGTGCGCGGTAGGAGTCGCAGCGACGAGTTCCTCCTGCAACCTCAGCGGGAAGAGCCGATCCGAGTCCAAGCCCACCACCGTGAGCGGTGCGCGGAATCGACCGAGTGTCTCGGCCACTCCGCCGCGCCCCTCGCCCACGTCGAAGAGACTCATCGCACGGGTCAGGGCGACGTAGGTATTGGCATCGAAGCGACGAGAGAGCTTGTCCGCCTGATGGTCCAGATAGGACTCGACCGCGAAACGGCCTCCGTCGGAGGGGTCCTCGTCTCCCTGCGGATCGCGACCGAAGCGCAGGTCGAGTTCGCTCTCACTTCGATAGGTGAGGTGGGCGATGCGGCGTGCGATGCCCATGCCGACATGCGGACCCTCGCCCGCAGGCTGGTCGTAGTAGTCGCCGTCCAGGAATCTCGGGTCCGCCTCGATCGCAGCGATCTGGGTGGCATGCGTGCCGATCTGGTCGGCTGAGACCGCAGCGGTCGTGCCGAGGACCAGCCCGGAGCGCACGCGCTCGGGGTAGGCGGCCATCCACTCCAGGACGCGCATTCCGCCGAGCGATGGCCCCAGCATGAGCGCCCAGGAAGGGATCTCCAGGGCGTCCATGACCCTGCGCTCCACCTCAACCATGTCGGCCACCGTGATCACGGGGAAGCGACTCCCCCACGCCCGACCGTCGGGCGCGAGGCTCGCGGGGCCAGTGGTCCCCTGGCAGCCGCCGAGCACATTGGCGCACACCACGAACCACCGGTCGGTGTCGACGGGCGCCCCCGGCCCCACCAGGCCGGCCCACCATCCAGCCGTGAGGTGGCCCGGACCGGCGTCGCCGGTCACATGGGAGTCGCCCGTGAGCGCGTGGCAGACGTAGACGGCGTTGGTTCGCTCCTCGTTGAGCCTGCCCCAGGTCTGGTAGGCGACGCGCACTGCCGGGAGGGTCATGCCTGCAGTGACTTCGACGTCTCCGACATCTAGGAAGCGGCGCTCCCCGACGGGGAACCCCTCCCGCCACGCACCGGTGGCGGGAGGGGGGCCGTCGTAGGAGAGCGGACCGTAGGGCACGGACATGGCGGGAGTCAGGACTCCTTCGCCGCGCGGAAGCCCGCGTCGAGGTCAGCGAGGATGTCGTCGATGCCCTCGATACCCACGGCTAGGCGCACGAGCCCCGGCGTGACGCCGGCCGAGAGCTGCTCCTCGGGAGTTAGCTGCGAGTGCGTCGTAGAAGCGGGATGGATCACGAGGCTGCGCACGTCGCCGATATTGGCCACGTGGCTGTGCAGCTCGAGTGCCTCCACGAAGCGCTTGCCGGCCTCAAGGCCACCCTCGATTTCGAAGGACAGCACCGCACCCGAGCCTGCGGGGGCGTACTTCTCGGCGAGGGGGTGCCAGGGGCTCGAGGGCAAGCTCGCGTAATTGACCTTGAGGACCTCGTCGCGACCCTCGAGGAACTCCGCGACCTTGCGCGCATTGCTCACATGCCGCTCCATGCGCAGGCTGAGGGTCTCCAGGCCCTGCGCGAGCAGCCAGGCGTTGAACGGCGCAATGGCCGTGCCCAGGTCGCGAAGCAGCTGCACGCGTGCCTTGAGGATGAAGGACAGATTGGCACCGAACGCCGAACCGACGCCGAGATCCCGCGCGTACACGAGGCCGTGGTAGCTGGGGTCAGGCTCGTTGTAGTTGGGGAAGCGCTCGGGGTACTGGGCGTAGTCGAAGTTGCCCGAGTCGATGATGGCGCCCGCGACTGCCGTGCCGTGGCCACCGATGTACTTCGTCGCGGAGTGCACGACGATGTCGGCACCCCACTCGATCGGGCGAATGAGGTAGGGCGTGGCCACGGTGTTGTCGATGATGAGCGGCACGCCGATCTCATGCGCGAGGGCTGACACCGACTGGATATCGAGAATGTCGTTCTTCGGATTCGCGATCGACTCGCCGTAGAACGCCTTGGTGTTGGGCTTGACCGCCGCACGCCAGGACTCGATGTCATCGGGATTCTCGACGAAGCTCACCTGGATGCCGAGCTTGGGCAGCGTGTAGTGGAAGAGGTTGTAGGTGCCGCCGTACAGGCTCGGACTGGAGACGATGTGATCGCCCGCCTCAGCCACGTTGAGGATGGCGAGCGTCTCCGCAGCCTGGCCACTGGACACCAGCAGCGCACCCACTCCACCCTCGAGCGAGGC
>CAZLZC010000199.1:1871-3477 GCA_964563825.1 uncultured Actinomyces sp. | reverse complement strand
GAGCGCGTCGGCTTCGTCTTCCAGTCGGCCAACCTCGTGCCCTTCCTCACCGCGCGCGAGAACCTCCTCTACGTCGCCACGCTCGTCAAGACCCCCAAGAAGGCCGCACAGCAGCGTGCCGACCAGCTGCTCGAGGAGCTCGGGCTCGCCGACCGGGCCAAGAACCTCCCCGAGCAGCTCTCCGGTGGCGAGCGCCAGCGCGTCGCCATCGGGCGTGCGCTCATGAACGATCCCGACCTCGTGCTCGTCGACGAGCCGACCGCCGCACTCGACACCGCGCTCGGCCGCCAGGTCGTGCAGCTCCTGCGCCGCGAGATCAAGGATCGCGGCAAGACCGGCATCATGGTCACCCACGATCTGCGCATGGTGGAGTACACCGACCGCGTCTTCGAGATCCTCGACGGCCATCTCACTCACGTCGAGGAGCCCAGCACCCTCAAGCACTAGCCGTCGGCGTTGACCGTGTGGCAGACCTCGCTCGACGCTGGCCTCATCGGTCAGGGACGCGGTGTGTCCGAGGTCGCCGGCACGCCCGGGGCGGAGACGTCGTAGTACTTCGCGTCTACCTGGAAGAGGGTCTGCAGCACCTTGGCCTTGAAGGCCCCGTCCTGTGCCGAGCCCCACATCACCTCAGAGCCATTGCGCAGCAGGAGGGTGACGTCATTGCGGGTCGAGGCCTCGATGCCCACGACCTTGCGCCGGATCTCCTCGGGGAGTTCGCGGGCCACGGCGACGGCCGCACCGACGCCGTCGCCAGTGGCGCGCACGACCGGCAAATCTCCCTCGATCGTTGCCACATTGCGGATCACCGCACCGCTGGCATCCACGACGTCATAGCCACTGCTGCTCGCCACCAGGGCGACGGGGGTACGCCGCACGACGTCGATGACGATCGCGTCGGGCCATGAGCGGCTCACCGCGACCGATTCGACCGCGGGCAGGGCAGCGATGCGCTCCTCGACGGCACCGGTGTCCACACGCAGCAGCGGCGTCCCCGTCTGCACCTCGGCGACCGCGCTCACCTCATCGGGAGTGAGCGGCCCCGCGACCTCGGGCGCGGAACTCACCGTGACCTGCACCTGGGTGACCGCGAGCCACGGCGAGAACCAGAGCAGCCAGCCGACGGCGAGGAGGATGGGGACGACGATGACGACGGGGATGAGCCAGCGCTTCACGCACGCTCCCGCAGCATCTCGACGATCTGGGGGGCGAGGAGCCCGACATCGCCGGCCCCCATGGTGAGTACGACGTCGCCGGTGCGGGCGCGCTCGACGACGACGCGTGGCACCTGCGCCCAGGACGGCTCGAAGTGCACGCGGTCGGCCGGGAGCGGCACGGCCGCCGCGATGACGGCACCGCTCGCGCCCGGGATCGGCTGCTCCCCCGCGCTGTAGACCTCGAGGACGACGACCTCGTCGGCGAGGCCGAGTGCCCGACCGAAGTCGAGGGCGAAGATCGACGTGCGCGTGTAGCGATGACTCTGGAAGGCAACGACGACACGACCATCTCCGGCGACCTCGCGTGCTGCGCGCAGGGTCACCTCCACCTCAGTGGGGTGGTGCGCGTAGTCGTCGTAGACGCGGATGCCGTCGACCTGGCCGCGGAG
>CAZLZC010000199.1:0-1771 GCA_964563825.1 uncultured Actinomyces sp. | reverse complement strand
GGGTCATCCGCGCACAGGACGGCGACGCCATCCGTCTCCTTGGTCGCCGCGCAGAAGCGCACGAAGGCGTCCTCGATGCTCGCGAGGTCGGCCCAGTGGTCGAGGTGGTCGGCCTCCACGTTGGTGACGACCGCGACCCGGGGTGTGATGGCGAGGAAGGATCCGTCGGACTCATCGGCCTCGACGACGAAGTGCGGGCCGGTCCCCCAGTGCGCATTGGTGCCTGAGGACTGCAGCTCGCTGCCGATGGCGAAGGACGGGTCCTCGCCGCAGGCCTGCAGCGCGACGGTGACCATCGAGGTGGTCGTGGTCTTGCCGTGGGTGCCGGCGATCGCGATGGGCTGGCGGCCCGCCATGACGGCGTTGAGCGCCTCCGCGCGCGTCCACACCGGCAGTCCGCGGCGGCGCGCCTCCACCACCTCGGGATTCGTGGGCGGGATCGCCGTGGACGCCACCACGACCGATGCGGGCGGCTCGCCGTCGAGGCATTCGATCCCGTGGCCGACGTGCACCTGTGCACCGAGTGCGCGCAGTGCCGAGAGGCGCCGTGACTCCTTCGCATCGCTGCCCGAGACGGGCACCCCCTGCGCGAGCATGAGTCGCGCGAGCGCCGACATGCCCGCCCCACCGATGCCGATGAGGTGCACGCGCGTGACGCCATCGAGCGAGGGGCCCATCAGGATGCCCCTGCCGCGCGCACCATGTCGGCGAGGCGCTCGGCTCCGTCGCGTACGCCGTGCGCCGATGCCGCCCGGCCCATGTCGGCAAGCCGCTGCGGATCGGCGATGAGCGGCAGCACCTGGGCGCGCAGGGCGCCGGGCGTGAAGTCGGCATCCTCGATGAGCAGGCCGCCACCCGCAGAGACGACCGGCTGCGCGTTGAGGCGCTGCTCCCCGTTGCCGATGGGCAGGGGCACGTAGACCGCGGGCAGGCCGACGGCGGCGAGCTCCGCGCACGTCATCGCGCCGGCCCGCGTGATGGCGAGGTCGGCGGCGGCGTAGGCGAGATCCATGCGGTCGATGTAGGGCAGCGTCACATACGCGAGGGCATCGTCGCCAGGAGGGACCACGCCTGCCGCGCTGTCCCCCACGGCGTGCAGCACCTGCACCCCGGCGGCGCGCAGGTCGGCTGCGGCGCCGGTCACCACTTCGTTGAGGCGCTTCGCGCCGAGGGATCCGCCGAAGACGAGCAGCGTGGTCCGGTCCGGGTCCAGCCCGAAGTGCGCGCGCGCCGCAGCACGCTGCTCGGAGCGATCCAGCGTGACAATAGAGGTGCGCATCGGCATGCCCATGTGCGTCGCGCCGGGGATCGATCCGGCGACAGCCTCGGCCACCCACGGGGTGAAGCGTGCGCCGAGCTTATTGGCCATGCCTGCGCGTGCATTGGCCTCGTGGATGACGATCGGCACACCCGTCGATCGCGCGGCGAGGTAGGCGGGGGCGGCGACGTATCCGCCGAAGCCCACGACGACATCGGGCTTCTCCTCCGCGAGGATCCGCCGCATCTCGCGCACGGATCCCGCGATGCGGGGTGCGACGAGCAGCAGGTCCTTCGACGGCTTGCGCGGCATGGGCACGGCGGGCAGCGTGCGCAGGCGGCGTCCGCGCTCGGGCACGAGCCGGGCCTCGAGGCCGACCGATCGGCCGACGAAGACGACCTCGGTGGCCGGGTCCTGCGCGGTGAGGGTGTCCGCGAGGGTGAGCGCCGGCTCGATGTGACCCGCCGTGCCTCCGGCGGCGAGCAGGATCTTCACCGCATCACGCCCGGCGGG
>CAZLZC010000198.1:0-3489 GCA_964563825.1 uncultured Actinomyces sp. | reverse complement strand
CGCCGTCGACTCGAGGTGCTCGAGACCTCCCTGAGGACGAGCCGGGTGGCCCTGGAGCACGGCGGATCTGGCAGGCTGGCCGACACAGGCTGACACAGGCCAATGGCTCGAGGAGGCGACGGCCATGGGGCTGTCCCACGGGGGTGACCCGCAGGGGCGCACCGTCCTGCGCGAGGTCGAGGGCATGGCGGCGGGAAGTCCGTTGCTCGAGGACCTGGCACCTATCTACTACCGGCATGTCCCCGCCGAAGATCTCGAGGCCCGCCGTCCCGCGGATCTCCTGGGCGCGATGGTCTCCCACGTCGAGCTCGCGAGCGATCGCCCGCCGGGCACGGCCCGCGTGCGGGTCCACACGCCCACCGAGGACACCGATGGCTGGTCATGCGGTGGTCCCGTCGTGGAGATCGTCACGGACGATATGCCCTTCCTCGTCGATTCCGTCGCTGCGGAACTCACCCGCTTGGGTCGCTCGCTGCGGCTCGTGATCCATCCCGTCCTCTCGGTTCAGCGCGACGTCACCGGTGCACTGCAGGGCGTGGCGTCTGACGGTGCGGGTACGAGGGAATCCTGGATCCACGCCGAGGTCAGCCGGGGCGGAGCATCCGCGGCGGAGATCGAGAACTCACTGCGGCGTGTGCTCAGCGATGTGCGCGAGGCAGTGGAGGACTGGCCGCGCATGCGCGCTGAGGCCATTGGCACGGCGAACCAGATCCAGGAGCACCCACCCGTCGGTATCGCACCCGATCAGGTCGCTGAGTCTGCTGCGCTCCTGAGGTGGGCGGCCGACGACAACTTCACCTTCCTCGGCTACCGCGAGTACGACCTCGTGAGCGACGACGGGGGTGATCGCCTGCGCGCCGTCCCGGGCACCGGGCTGGGCATCCTCCGCTCCGACCCCGACCTCACGGGCGCCTCCACGTACCTCAGTGACCTCGTGGCGGCTCGCGCGCGCGAGCCTCGCATCCTTGTGCTCACGACGGCCAACAGTCGCTCGACCGTGCACCGCGCGTCCTATCTCGACTACATCGGCGTCAAGCGCTTCGACGAGTCAGGTCGTGTGATCGGGGAGCGTCGCTTCCTCGGGATCTACGCCGCGTCGATGTACGCGCAGTCTGTGCGGGAGATCCCCATCCTGCGCACGCGAGTCGACCAGGTGATGTCTGAGCTCGACATCGATCCGCGCTCGCATACGGGCAAGGAGGTCATGCAGTTCCTCGAGACCTATCCGCGCGAGGAGCTCTTCCAGGTCGAGCCCTCTGACCTTGCCGCGGTGGCCCTGGCGGTCCACCAGATGGCGGAGCGCCGGCAGACCAGGCTCTTCGTCCGCCGCGACCCCTACGGCCGCTTCATGTCGTGCTTCGTCTATCTGCCACGCGATCGCTACACCACGGCCGTTCGCCTGCGCATCCAGCAAATCCTTCAGGAGGCGTACGGCGGCGTGTCCGTGGACTACACCGCTCGCGTGTCGGAGTCGGTGCTCGCCCGCCTGCATGTCGTCGTGCGCGCGGCCCCCGGTGAGGTCATCCGCGACGCGGATGTGGTCGAGGTCCAGGCGCGCATCGTCGACACGGTGCGGAGTTGGTCCGATGATTTCGCCACTGAACTCATCGACCGAGTCGGCGAGGACCGCGCCGCTGAGATCCTCGCGACGTACGCGGATGGCTTCCCCGAGGCCTACAAGCACGAGGTGCCCGCCGATGCCGCGGTCAAGGACATCCTCATCGCCGAGGGATCGCCCGATGGCGCGATCCGACTACGCCTCTATGCCCCCGAGGGACATGAGTCGCGATTGCGCCGACTCAAGATCATCCGGGCGGGTGACCCCATCTCACTTTCACGGGTCCTGCCGGTGCTCGGATCCCTCGGCGTCATCGTCGAGGACGAGCATCCCTACGACATACAGCGTGTGGGCAGGGTCCCCCTGCACGTGTACGACCTCGGCTTCCAACTGCCCGAGGGCGATATCCCCGCCCGAGACGACCTGCGGGGGAGATTCGAAGCGGCTTTCCTTGCTATTTGGCACGGCAGGTGCGAGGCGGATGCGCTCAACGGCCTTACGGTGCGCACGGCACTCACCTGGCAGCAGGTCGTCATCCTGCGCTGCTACGTCCGCTACCTCCAGCAGACGGGTGCGAGCCTGGGGCAGGACTTCGTCGAGTCGGCGCTTCTGGGCAATCGCTCGATCGCCCAACTACTCGTGGAGATCTTCGAGGCTCGATTCGACCCGAGTAAAGAGGACGGGCGGCGCGATCGGCAGGACACCCTGGCTGCGCGCGCACGTCAAGCACTCGACGACGTGATGAGCCTGGACGAGGATCGCATCCTGCGCTCCTTGCTTGGCATGGTCGTAGCCACGCTGCGCACCAATGCCTACCGGCACGATGCCGAGGGCCAGCCCCTCGATCGGCTGTCGATCAAGTTGGATCCGCAGCTCATCCCCGAGCTGCCACTGCCGCGGCCACGCTTCGAGATCTGGGTCTACTCCCCGCGCGTCGAGGGAGTCCACCTGCGCTTCGGCCGAATCGCACGCGGCGGGCTGCGGTGGAGCGACCGTCGCGCGGACTTCCGCACCGAGGTCCTCGGCCTGGTCAAGGCGCAGGAGGTCAAGAACGCTGTCATCGTGCCGGTGGGCGCTAAAGGCGGCTTCCTTCCCAAGGCGCTCCCTGACCCGCAGACCGATCGCGATGCGTGGATGAACGAGGGACGTGCTGCCTACGCCACCTTCATCCGGGGCATGCTCGACATCACGGACAATCTCGTCGAAGGCGTCGTGGTGCCTCCGCCCGACGTGGTCCGTCACGACGGCGACGACCCCTACCTTGTCGTTGCAGCCGACAAGGGCACGGCAACCTTCTCCGACCTCGCCAACTCCGTCGCCGAGGAGTACTCCTTCTGGCTGGGCGACGCCTTCGCCTCGGGTGGCTCGGCGGGCTACGACCACAAGGCCATGGGCATCACGGCCCGCGGCGCGTGGATCTCGGTGCAGCGGCACTTCCGCGACCTCGGCGTCGATGTGCAGCGCGAGGGCTTTACGGTGGCCGGCATCGGCGACATGAGCGGTGACGTCTTCGGCAACGGCATGCTGCTCTCACCGCACATCCGGCTGGTCGCCGCCTTCGACCATCGCCATATCTTCCTCGACCCCGGTCCCGACCCCGTGACCTCATTCGCGGAGCGGGAGCGACTCTTCGCGCTTCCGCGTTCATCCTGGGAGGACTACGACCGCGCTCTGATCTCACGCGGAGGCGGCGTCTACCTGCGCAGCACCAAGTCGATCGAGATCACGCCCGAGGTGCGGTCGAGCCTGGGCATCGCGGACGATGTCACGTCGCTCACTCCTGCGGAGCTCATCAGGCGCATCCTTACCGCACCTGTCGACCTGCTCTGGAACGGCGGCATCGGCACCTACGTAAAGGCGCAGACAGAGACCAATGCCGATGCGGGTGACAAGGCGAACGATCCCGTGCGCGTCAACGGCAACTCCCTGCG
>CAZLZC010000197.1:0-3522 GCA_964563825.1 uncultured Actinomyces sp. | reverse complement strand
GATGGCCATGGGTCGTGCGCCAGGCGGGCCGCGCCGTCGGCACCACCTCGTACCTCGACGTGAGCCTCGCCGATGCGCGCATGGAAATCGGCTTCACGGCGTACTCACCCTCGGTCTGGGGCACCGAGGTCAACCCCGAGTGCAAGCTCCTGCTCATGGGATGGGCCTTCGATCATGGTTTCGGGCGCGTGCAGCTCAAGACCGACATCCGCAACAGGCGCTCCCAGGCGGCGATCGCGAAGCTCGGTGCGGCCTACGAGGGCGTGCTGCGCCGCTATCAGCGCCGATCCGACGGCACGGTGCGCGACACCGTCATGTTCTCCGTCACCGCGGAGGAGTGGCCGGGAGTCCGGGAGCGCCTCCGCGCCCGGCTAGCCGGATAGGGGCGGTTGGGCCGACCCACCCGGGCATCAGGTCTAGGCTCTCCCTCGTCACATGAGCCAGCCGTGTGAGAAGGAGCCCCCATGGACTACACCCCCGATCCCGCCGAGGGTCAGCGCGTCTACGACCTCGACCGCGCGCACGTCTTCCACTCCTGGAGTGCGCAGGCGCAGATCAAGCCGCTGCCCATCGCGGCTGCGGAGGGCTCCTACTTCTGGGACTACGACGGCAATCGCTACCTGGACTTCTCCAGCCAGCTGGTCAACGTCAATATCGGCCACCAGCACCCCAAGGTCGTCAAGGCGATCCAGGACCAGGCTGCTCGCCTTGCGACCATCGCCCCGCAGCACGCCAATGACATGCGCGGTGAGGCCGCCAAGCGCATCGTCGACCGCGCGGGCACCCGGCATCAGAAGGTCTTCTTCACCAACGGCGGCGCGGACGCGGTCGAGAATGCGATTCGCATGGCACGCCTGCACACCCACAAGCACAAGGTGCTGTCGGCCTACCGCAGCTACCACGGCAACACGGGCGCGGCGATCCAGGCGACCGGTGATCCGCGCCGCTGGCCCAACGAGTACGCCTCGCAGCAGGTGCACTTCTTCGGCCCCTTCCCCTATCGGTCGCCCTTCTGGTCGGACTCGCCCGAGCAGGAATCCGAGCGTGCGTTGCAGCACCTCGAGGAGGTCATCAAGTTCGAGGGCCCCGGCACGATCGGCGCGATCCTGCTCGAGTCCGTCGTCGGCACCGCGGGCATCCTCGTCCCCCCGCCCGGCTACCTCGAGGGCCTGCGCGCCCTGTGCGACAAGTACGAGATCGTGTGGATCGCCGATGAGGTCATGAGCGGCTTCGGCCGCACCGGTGAGTGGTTCGCGTGGCAGAACTGGGGTGCCGAGCCCGATCTCATCGTCTTCGCCAAGGGCTCCAACTCCGGCTACGTGCCCGTGGGCGGCGTCGTCATCTCCAACACGATCGCGGCCACCTTCGACGAGCGCGTCTTCCCCGGCGGCCTGACCTACTCGGGTCACCCCCTCGCCGCTGCGTCCATCGTCGGGTCGATCGATGCGATGACCGAGGAGGGTGTCGTCGACAACGCCAAGCGCATCGGCAACGACGTACTCGGTCCGGCTCTTCGCGACCTGCAGGAGCGCCACCCGGTGATCGGTGACGTGCGCGGACTCGGCGTCTTCTGGGCCCTCGACCTCGTGAGCGACCGTGCGACCAAGGAGCCACTGGCACCCTACGGCGGCACCTCGCCGGCGATGGTGGAGTTCACCGCCGAGTGCAAGAAGCGCGGCCTCATGCCCTTCGTCAACTTCAACCGCACCCACGTCGTGCCGCCGTGCACGGTGAGCGATGCGGAGGCCAAGGAAGGCCTGGCGATCCTCGACGAGGTGCTGTCGATCACCGACAAGCACTACACGGGCTGACCGCGACTACAGGATGGTCTGCACGTCGAGGCCGTAGACGATGCCGCGCGACGTGCTCACCTGCACCTGGTAGAAGCCCGGCTGGTCCGGTGAGAAGAGGACGACCTCCGCACCCGGTGAGGTGACCTCGATCTTGCTCACGGGCGTGCCGTCGCGGGTGAGCTCGATGATCGTGCCGGACTTCCACGCACCTGCAGCCACTCGGAAGCGCAGCCCTGCGTCCACGCGCTTGTAGGACACGATCGTGAAGTCCTTGACGGTGATGTCGAGGGGCACCGGCTTGAGGTCGCCCACCTTGACGACGTAGCCGAGGTCTCCGGTGCCACCCTTCTGCGCGACGACATCCTTAAAGGTGAAGGTGCCGTCGGCCTTGACGGTGCTGGCCCCCAGGGGACTATCGCCCACGATGAGGGCGACGGTCGTGCCTTCGCGCACGCCCGTGACCTTGCCGGAGACGTCGAACTTCTCCCCGGTGCTGTACGCCGTGCCCGCGGCAGGACTGGTCACCTCGGCCTTGGGCTCAACCACGCGCACCTTGGCCTTCTGCGTGCCGCTGGCCTGCTCGAAGCCAGGCACGGGGCGTTCGGCGGGGCACTCGTATTGGTTCTCCAGCGGTGAGCATGCCGCCAGGTCGCCCTTGGCCGTCACGGTGAGCGATCCGCCCTTGCGTGTCTGGATCTCGACGGATGCGCGGCCCTTGGGGTCGGTGAGCACGGTGAAGGTGTTGGCGCCGGTGACGAAGCGGCCCGAACCCTTGGGGGGCAGAGAGAGATCGACCGCGGCGTTCTCGATGGGATTGCCGAAGACGTCGGTCACGCCGACCAGCGCCTCGAAGCTCTCACCCGCGTCGACCGTGCTCTCGGTGAGTGAGAGGGAGACGTTGCGTGCTGCCTCGCGCGCAGTGACGACGGGGATCAGCGTGGTCGCGGAGTTGAGTCCCTCGACGTAGACATTGGCCTCACCCACGGTGGTCGCGAAGAGATAGACCGCGGCGACGCAGCGCTCGACGCCGCTCTCGCTGAAGACCGTGACCTCGGGCTCGCCCAGGGGATCCTCCACGAGCGACTCGAGCAGCAGGCCGCCGGTGGCGCGGAAGCGCACGGGCGATCCGCTGGTGGATGTGACGACCTCCAGGCGCATCACCATGGGCCGCTCGGGGGTGCCGCCCTGGAGACCGTTGTAGGGGACGACGAGCGGCGCGGTGCGCTGTTCCGCGGCTACGCCGTCCACGCTGAAGTCGGAGATGTCGGGGGGTGTGACGGAATCCCCGGTGGCGCATGCCGCAGAGGGCATCGTCTCGGTGGGGCTCGGCGTCGGACTGCTCGAGGAGGCTCCGAAGGGGAGCAGGCCGCATCCGGCTAGGAGGGTGGCGGATGTTGCGAGGACCCCCGCCTTCCACACCCGCATCACGGGGTCATCGTACGTCGCGCGCGCAGGTCCCCCGACCAGGCACGACTAGGCTCGCTCCTTGTGATCGTCTTGATCGCCGGATCCGGTGCCCGTGAGCATGCGCTGGTGCGTGCGCTGCGACGCGACGCCCAGGTGAACGAGGTGCACATCGCGCCCGGCAATGCGGGGATCGGGCAGGAGGCGCACGCGCACGGTCTGGATCTGCTCGACGGCACAGCGGTGGCAGATCTCGCCACGTCCATCGATGCAGACCTCGTCATCATCGGCCCCGAGGCGCCCCTGGTCGCTGGCGTGGCCGATG
>CAZLZC010000196.1:0-3533 GCA_964563825.1 uncultured Actinomyces sp. | reverse complement strand
TCCACGACCAGAAGGTCCAGCTCATGCCCTTGGACTTCATGTACGCCGTGAACTGGGTGATCCAACGGCCCTCGACCGTGGTGGGCGAGACGCTCTTGGCGCCGAACTCACCGACGAAGATGGGTGCGATGCCCTGCTCGTGGATGTAGCCGAAGCCCTTCTGCCAGCGGTCGGCGAGGATCGCCGCCATGTTGGGGTCGGAGAACCACGGCTGCGCGAAGACGCCGGGACCGTACTCGTGGGGCGAGTAGACCAAGCGATTGGCGATGGGAAGTCGCACCGGGTTGTTGCGGACTCCCTCGAGGTTGCCGCCCCACCAGTGGGTGGTCAGCTGCTGGCCGCCGGCCACGGGCCCTTCGATGCCCTCGACGACGATGAGCACCTCGGGGTTGCGGGCGAGGACGGCAGCTCCCGCGCGCTCGGCGGCGCGGCGCCAGTCGGTGGCGAGACCGGTGCCCCATGTGGCGGGGCCGTGGGGCTCGTTCTTGAGATCGAAGGCCACGACGTGGTCGGAGGGTGCGTACCGCGTGGCAAGCATCTCCCAGGTGGAGATCCAGTCGGCCTCGGTGAAGCCAGCCTGGCCGTACCAGAGTCCGTCCATGAATCCGTCATTCGCCTGCGAGTGGTTGTCGAGGATGACCATGAGTCCCAGGCGGCCGGCTTCGGCGATGACGGCATCCATGACCTGCAGCGGTGTCTTGCCCTGGAGGTCGGCGTTGCGGCCGCCGCCGTAATCGATGCCCGTGGTGGTCGTGCCGCGCATGGCCTGCAGGGAGAAGGGAATGCGGATCGTGTTGAAGCCCAGGTCATCGATCTGCTTGAGCATGTCCTTGTAGTCGCGCGTCCACAGCCCGTGCGGCGCCTGGTTGGAGGTCTCGAGACCGAACCAGTTGACGCCCTGCCAGATGACCGTCTTGCCCTGCGAGTCGGTGATGCGGTTGCCCGAGGTCACGAGCGGGTAGTCGATCGTGCCGGTGATCGGCGTGGGCGTAGGCGTGGGAGTCGGCGTGGGCGTAGGCGTCGGAGTCGGCGTAGGCGTGGGAGTCGGTGTCACCGTGCCGGATGAGTCGAGGGTGACATCGGAGCACGAGTAGAACGCCTCCGTGGAGTCGCTGCGCTGCCAGACCGTGTAGAGGATGTGCCGGCCTTGGCGCTGCGGCATGTCCACGCGCATCGTCGTGACCGCCTCCAGCGGGCGGAATCCCGTGTCGTGCACGAGCTCGAGGTCGGACCACTTCAGCGGCTTGGTGACGTCGAAGCCGGCCTTGGTCAGGTAGACGCGGAAGTAGCGCGTTGCATGCGGTGCGGTGGACTCCCACGTGAGCGTGTACTTGCCATCAGCGTCGGGCCGCAGGTTCGTGGTCTTCCATTGGGTGGACGGGGTGTCGAAGGCGGCGTACTTGCTGCGACCGGCACTGCAGAGCTGGCCGTCCGGGATCAAGGCCTGATGGTTGCCGTTGGCCGCGGGCTGATTGACCTCGGTCCAGTCGTAGAGGGCCTGCGGGTTGGCCTGCCAGGCGGCGGCGCACATCGGTGCGCTCCGATCACCGTGGAAGCACTCCCAGATCCGGGAGGAGGGCAGCGAGAGGGAGCCGTGGGCCTGGGCGGGTGCGGCGATCACCACCCCCGTGAGCGTGGCCGCGACGGCGGTCAGCGAAGCCAGGAGTGCCAGGGAACGGCGCGGGCGGATCATGATGCCTCCGTGAGTGATGTGGCGCGGTGGGGGATGCCGCTGCTACACCATTCGGGTGAGCACCGTTGTGAAGCGCGATAGCGGGGTGAAACGTGCATCTCACGTGCGCGTTTCGCCCCGCCATCGAATTGCCTAGCCGACCAGTTCTGCGTTGAGCGCGTCGATGAGTACGCCGCTGCGGTCACCGCTCAGTTCCCAGAGCATGACGCCGCCAAGACCGAGGGATTCCAGGTAGCGGGCCTTGGCCTGCATGGACTGGGCGTCGTCGTAGGAGATGAAGACGCCGGTCGCCCGATCCCAGAGGTAGGGCACCTTGGAGACCGAGTCCCAGTAGCGGGTCATCCGCGGCAGGTAGTTGGCCTTGATGTCGTCGTAGTCGAGGACGCCCGCCTCCCACGTGCCCGTGGACGCCCCGGTGCCCGCAGAGTGCAGGCCGGTGCCGCTGGTGCCGGGGGTGACCCCACTCCAACCGCGGCCGTAGAGCGGCATGCCGAGCACGAGCTTGCTCGCCGGCATTCCGCTGGCGAGGTAGGCGCGCACCGAGGCGTCGATGTCGAAGCCGGCCGGGCCGTTGTCCGCCGCGGAGCGGTAGAGCGGGGCGTTGTGCCCGGTGGCCTTGTCCCACGACCCGTTGTAGTCGTAGGACATGAGGTTGATCCAGTCGAGCGTCGCAGCCAGCTTGCCGATTTCGAGGTTCTGCAAGGTCGAGGGCCCGGCCGGTGCGGCGATGGTGAGGAGGTACTCACGGCGATCCTCCGCCTCGCGTCGATCGAGCTCGGCACGGAAGTCCTTCATCAGGGTCGTGTAGTTGACCTTGTCCGCGGCAACTCCGGTGGTGGGCCCGCCCGAGACGGGGTACTCCCAGTCGATGTCGATCCCATCGAAGCCGTACTTCTCCATGAAGTCGGCGCACGACTTCACGAAGGTCGTCCGCTTCGCGGGGTCGCTTGCGATGCCGGAGAACTGGCCGGACCAGGTCCAGCCACCGACGCTGATCAGCGTCTTCAGGTGCGGATACTTCGCCTTGAGCTTGAGGAGCTGATTGAAGTTGCCGCGCATAGCGGTGCTGTCCCAACTATCTCCCGCGAAGAACTTGTCCACGTCGGCGTAGGAGTCACCGAGCACGCACTGGCCGTTGGCGATATTGGCGAAGGCGTAGTTGATGTGGCTGACCTTGTCGCCGGGGATCTGCGACACCTGATAGTTGCGACCGTACGTCGACCAGCCTGTGTAGTAGGCGACCACGCGCTCATCGCCGAGAGGAGCAGGCGTGGGCGTCGGCGTAGGTGTGGGAGTCGGCGTCGGCGTCGGTGTCGGCGTGGGCGTAGGAGCCGGTGTCGACCCACCCGTGACCGTGATCGCGCAGGGCACGGTGGTGCCTCCGAGCGTGGCCGTGCACGTGGTCGGCTTCGGCATACCCGTCGCTGTGGCGTCGGAGAATCCGAAGGACGTCGACGCTCCCGCTGCGAGCGCGCCGTTCCAGGATGCATTGCGTGCGGCGAAGCGGCCGTTGGCGTGCTCACCGGTGGCATTCCAGATCGATCCGACTGCTCCTGCCCAGGGGAAGGAAACCGACCACGATGAGGCGGCCGTGCTGCGACCGTTCCTGACCGAGACGTCCACCGTGCGGCCGGTGCCCCAGTCGCTCACGGCCTTTACCGAGACCTGGACAGACCCGGTGCCGGGTGTCGGAGTCGGCGTGGGCGTGGGCGTCGGAGTGGGCGTCGGAGTGGGCGTCGGAGTGGGCGTGGGCGTCGGAGTGGGCGTGGGCGTCGGCGTCGGAGCCGGTGCCGTGCGCGTCGCGCAGTAGCCGAAGCTCGTAGGGCTGCCGGCTTTCACC
>CAZLZC010000195.1:671-3601 GCA_964563825.1 uncultured Actinomyces sp. | reverse complement strand
ACGAGCTCATGCGATCGCGCGAGAACGGAGATGGTGTCGAGCTGCACGGCACCCAGATGCTCGAGCATGTCGATGACCGACTGCTCGCGCGTGAGTTCGCTGCGCGGCACCTTCGGAGTGCCGAGGAGTCCCTGCGCCCAGAGTGCGGCGCGGCGAGCCTCGTCAGCGGAGATTTCGATCACGGCAGGAGCGTCTCGAGTGGCACGAGATCCTCGGGCAGCAGATCGGCGGTCCATACGTCGACGCGCGTGCCGCGCTGGACTACGCCGAGGCGGCGCACGTCGCCGTGCACACGGAAGCCGACCTTCTCCACCATGCGGCGAGATCCACCGTTGCCCACCAGCGCCTCCCAGGTGACGACCTGGCAATCCCCTTCTCGGAAGGCCCAGTCGCAGGCCAGCCACAGGGCCAGCGTGCCTACGCCGCGGCCGCGCGCCCAGGGGGCGACGTAGTAGCCGACGTTGGCCAGGCCAGCGCCGTCCAAGGTGAGTCCGAAGTTGCCGGAGAAGCGGCCATTGACTTCGATTGCCCACCGGGGCCACTCGCTGTCGATGTCCGTCCCGATCGTGCGGTCCAGATAGGCATCAGCGTGCTCGGATTCGTAAGGATGCGGCACTGTCGTCCACGTCCAGGTCTGCTCATCGCGACACGCCTCGACGATGTCGTCGCGGTCCGCGCGCGTGTGAGGACGCAGGGTGACGGGCCCCGCGGTGAGAGTCGAAGGGGTCTGCACGGCTACTCCGGGACGATGTTGACGAGCTTGGGCGGGCGCACAATGACGGTCTTGATGCCCTTGCCTTCCAGCGCCTTCGCCACAGCATCCGACGACAGCGCCATCTCGCGCAACGCATCCTCGAAGATGTCGGGCGACACCTCGAGTCGGTCTCGGACCTTGCCGGCGATCTGCACCACGCAGGTCACCGAGTCCTGCACAAGCAGGGCCGGGTCGACCTCCGGCCAGCCGGCCAGCGCTACCGAGGGAGCGTGGCCAAGCAAGCGCCACATGTCCTCGGCGGTGTAGGGAGCCGCGAGCGAGAGCAGGATCGCCACAGCCTCCGCGGCCTCCCGGACCGCCGGATCTGCTGGGCCGCAGCCGGAGTCGATGGCCTTGCGCGTGGCGTTGACCAGCTCCATCGTCTTGGCCACCGCGACGTTGAAGCGGAAGGTCTCCAAGGCATGCGCCGCGTCGTGCAGCGTGCGGTGAGTGACCTTGCGCAACTCGACATCCCCGGTCGCAGGATCGGCGCCGGGAGCGCTCGTGACGTCCTGGGCGATGCGCCAGGCGCGGGCGAGGAACTTCTTGGAGCCTGCGGGCGAGACATCGGCCCAGTCGATGTCGTCCTCCGGCGGGCCAGCGAAGACCATCGTGAGACGGATCGCATCGACACCGTGGACGTTGAGCTCATCCGACAGCTTCACCAGGTTGCCGCGCGATTTGCTCATCGCCGAGCCATCCATCACGACCATGCCCTGGTTGAGCAGGCGAGTGAAGGGCTCGGTAAAATCGACCATTCCCATGTCGAACATCACCTTGGTGAAGAAGCGACTGTAGAGCAGGTGCAGGATCGCGTGGGTTACGCCGCCGACGTACTGATCGACCGGCATCCACTTCTTCGCCGCGTCGACATCGAAGGGCCCGTCGGCCTTGTGCGGGTCGAGGTAGCGCATGTAGTACCAGGACGAGTCGACGAAGGTGTCCATCGTGTCGGGGTCGCGCTGCGCATCGGCCCGGCCGCAGCGCGGACAGGCAACGGTGGCCCACTCGGTGGCTGCACCCAGCGGGGATGAGCCCTTGGGCTTGAGGTCCAGACCCTGCGCGGGCGGCAGCGTGACGGGCAGTTGGTCCATCGGCACGGGGACCTCACCGCAGTCGACGCAGTGCACGATCGGGATCGGCGTGCCCCAGTAGCGCTGACGCGAGATGAGCCAGTCGCGCAGGCGGTAGTTGATCGACGCCTTGCCCGTGCCACGCTCGCCAAGGATCTCGATGATCGCGGCAATGGCGTCGGCCTTGTTCAAGCCATCGAGCGGTCCGGAGTTGACGTGCGAGCCGTCGTCGCCAGTGGCGACACCGGTCTCGCTCGGGTCCTCCCCCGCGTCGACGACGACGCGCACGGGCAGGTCGAAGGCCTTCGCAAAGTCGAGGTCACGCTGGTCGTGGGCGGGCACGGCCATGATCGCGCCGGTGCCGTAGTCCGCCAGCACATAGTCCGAGGCCCACACCGGGATGCGTTCGCCGTTGACCGGGTTGATCGCGTAACGCTGCAGGAAGACACCGGTCTTGTCGCGGTCGGTGGCCAGACGGTCCATCTCGGAGGTCTGCTTGACCTTCTCCAGGTACGCCGCGAACTCCGCCTCGGCCTCGGTGCCCGCAGCGAGTTCGGCCGCGAGGTCGGAGTCGGCTGCCACGACGAAGAACGTCGCGCCGTAGAGGGTGTCGGGGCGCGTGGTGAAGACGGTGACGGGCTCGTCGCGGCCCTCGATGACGAAGTCGACCTCGGCGCCCGTGGATCGGCCGATCCAGTTGCGCTGCATGAGCAGCACCTTCTCCGGCCACTTGCCCTCGAGCTGCGCCATGTCGTCGAGCAGGCGGTCGGCGTAGTCGGTGATCTTGAGGTACCACTGCGTGAGCTTCTTCTTGGTGACCGGCGTATCGCAGCGCTCGCACAGCCCCTGCACGACCTGCTCGTTGGCGAGCACGGTCTGGCAGTTGGGGCACCAGTTGACGTTGGAGGCCTTGCGGTAGGCGAGGCCCCGCTCATACATCTGCAGGAAGAACCACTGGTTCCAGTGGTAGTACTCCGGGTCGCAGGTGTTGAGCACCCGATCCCAGTCGAAGGAGCACGCGTAGCGACGCATGGACGCCTTCTGCTGGGCGATGTTCTCGTAGGTCCACAGGCCCGGGTCCTTGCCGCGACGGATAGCGGCGT
>CAZLZC010000195.1:0-661 GCA_964563825.1 uncultured Actinomyces sp. | reverse complement strand
GCCGAAGGCGTCCCAGCCGATGGGGTGCATGACGTTGTAGCCGCGCTGCACCCAGTAGCGGGCGACGACATCGCCGAGTGCGTATGCCTCCGCGTGCCCCATGTGGAGGTCGCCCGATGGGTAGGGGAACATGTCGAGGACGTACTTGGTCGGCCGCGGATCGCCCTCTACGCCGGAGCGGAAAGGCTGCAGGTCATCCCAGACCGGCAGCCACCGGTCCTGGATCACCTCGACGTCGTACGTCTCTCGCGTGTCGTCCATAGCGGAGGCGACTCTACCTACCGCGCTCTCGCTAGCCTGAGGCCACGGGCAGGCGTCCTTCCTGAGAGGTGGAAGCTATGGCGGAAACAGCGGTCCAGCGCAAGGTCGTCGGCACCGTGTGGCTCCTCGCTGCGATTGCTGGAATCGTGCTGGCGTTCGTCGCCCAGCCCATCGGCGAGTGGGGGGCCTTCGGGTTCCTGCTGGCCGTTGTCCTCGCCTTCCTCGGCCTGACGGGCCTGTGGATAGCTGTGACGGGCAACGGCAGAGTCCTGGGCAGGAGCCTGAGCCCGAAGGCGAATCGCATCGTGTCCGTGATCGGGCTGATCGCCGCCACCCTGCTGATCGTCTCCAACGTTGTCAGCGACTGGGCCAACTGGACGGCAGTGGACGTGCTTACCAT
>CAZLZC010000194.1:1847-3619 GCA_964563825.1 uncultured Actinomyces sp. | reverse complement strand
CTCGGCATCCCCGGACTGTCGATGCTCGGCCTCGTCGACGACATCCTCGTCGACCGGGCCTTCATCGCGGAGCGCGCTTCGGCCGCCCAGGAGCTGTGCACGGTGGCCGATGTCCCCAACTCCTCGCCCGCCAATGTGGCGAATGCACTGGCTGCTGCGGCGCTGGCACGCTCCTTCGGGGTGACCCCGGGTGCGGTGCGCGAGGGCCTGCGCTCCTTCACTCCCGCACCCCACCGCATCGCGGTCGTGGGCGAGGTCGACGGTGTGCGCTACGTCGATGACTCCAAGGCCACCAACACCCACGCGGCATCCACCTCGCTGCGCGCCTACGACCCCGTGGTGTGGATCGCCGGGGGACAGGCGAAGGGGCAGTCCTTCGACGAGCTCGTGCAGATGGTGGCGTCACGACTGCGGGGAGTGGTGCTTCTCGGTGTCGACCGCGGGGTGATCCGAGCGGCGCTCGAGGCGCATGCCCCCGGCGTACCGATCGTCGAGGTGACCGACTCCTCCGCGGAGGCGATGCCCGAGGTCGTCGCGTCGGCCGCCACGCTGGCACAGGCCGGTGACACGGTGCTGCTGGCGCCCGGGTGCGCGTCGTGGGACATGTTCCGCGACTACGGCCACCGCGGCGACGCCTTCGCCGACGCCGTCCGCGCCCGTGCGTGACCCGCGCGGTGGTCGCCCGAGTGGCAGGACACGGCGTCATCGGTCAGCTAGATTGACGAGCCAATGACTCGTTGGAGGCTGGTTATGGGTTGGCGAACGACTGCTTCGATCACGTGCGCTGCCCTGGTGGCGCTAGGCGCGCTCACCGCGGCCTCCGCCTCTGCAGCGCCGGCTCCGGTGTTCGGCACGGGTGAGCGCACCTGTGTGCCTGGCCCCAAGGCCGACTGCCGTGACATCGTGCATCGGTGGACCGCCGCACATCATGGAAACCTCTCCGGTGCGAACTTCGCGCGCGCGGAACTACACGGCGCTGACTTCCGTGGCGCTCGACTCGACCGGGCGAATCTACGGGGCGCGGTTCTGCGTCACGCCCGCCTTCACGATGCGTCCCTTCGCAACGCGAATCTGGGTCCGGTGGTGGCGCGAGGCCAGGGACTCCGCTCCGCTCCGACCTGCGCTCCCAATTGCCAGGGTGCCGATCTGTACGCGGTGAACCTGACGGGGGCGGACCTCGCCAATGCCAACCTCGAGTACGCGAACCTGAGCGTGGCCACCCTCACCGATGCCAACCTCGAGAACGCCGATCTCCTCTACGCGAGCTTGGCCAAAGTGGTCGCGGCGACCGGAGCGGACTTCTCTGGAGCTGAGCTTGGCTTCGCGAATCTGACGTACGCGAACCTGAGCGGAGCGAACCTGTCAGGCATCGACCTGACGAACGGGGATGCCTACTTCGCCAACTTCACTTATGCCAATCTCTCCAATGCGGCATTCAGCGAAGCGGCGCTCGTCGGCGCCATTTTCTCCCACGCGGATCTCACCGGCGCGATCTTCGACGAAGCGGATCTCACCGGCGCCAGTCTCTACGGTGCGACGCTCACCGGCGCGTCGTGGCAGGGAACCATCTGTCCCAATGGTGTCGTGACCTACGGGCCCCCCTGCGTCTAGAAGCCAGGCCCACTGTCACCGCGGCGATGCCTTCGCCGATGCCGTCCGCTCCCGCGCTTAAGCCCTAGATCTCGCAAACTTCGGGTGGATTCGGCCCTGGAAGGGCACTTTCCACGCAAAGTCCGTGTCGGGTGGGAGTGCTGCAGGGGCCCTGTGTGTAC
>CAZLZC010000194.1:0-1825 GCA_964563825.1 uncultured Actinomyces sp. | reverse complement strand
TGGTTTGTGGACAGCGGACCCGAACCTCACCTAGGTTGTCATGGATCTCCTACCGAACTGAAGGGTGTAGACATGGGAAGCAAGGTCTGGCGCCGTGGTGTCGCGTTGGCGGCGGCGGCAGTCGTGTGTACGACGGGAATCGGACTGGCGTCTGCGACGTCCCTCCCACCGACTCCGCCGGACGTGGATCCGGGCGTGTGGGCCGAGCTCATGGGCCCGACGCCGACTGATTGGGCCCCATCCGGCACCGTCGTCGCGGACAGCGGGTTCGAAGTGTGGCGGGACTCCTTCTCCTTCTTCAACTGGGGGTTGGGCGCCGGAGCCAACGCGTTCCTGGGCTATCCCATGGACGTGGACACCGGTTCCTTCACTAACAACGACCTCATCGCGCTCTGCGGTGCTGACCTCGGGTGCACCTCGGTGGTCGATGGCCAGTGCATCCCCAACCCGATCGCAAGCCTGCAAGCGGCGATGTACGAGTTCCAGATGCTCGGAGGGCATTGCTACGGCATGGCGGCGCTGGCATCGCAGGTCTTCAACGAGACCATCGACCCGTCGGCCTTCACGAGTAGCGTTCCCGCCTGGGGCATGCGGCTCAATGCCCAGGTGGGGCGCCAGATCAAGCTCGACTGGAGCAAGCAGATGGTCTGGCTCACCGACAAGGCGAAGCGCGCGGAGTACACAGTCACGGCCAAGGAAGCCATCGACATGCTCAAGAAGGATCTCGTCGACGGCTCCGCGCCGTACATCCTCACCTTCTTCTTCCCCGGTGGCGGTCACGCGATCACGCCCATCGCCGTGCGCGACAAGGGCGCGGGGAAGTACGACGTCGTGGTGTATGACAACAACTACCCGCTGCGCGAGCGTGCCTTCCGCGTCGACACCGTCGCCAACACCTGGGAGTACCTCGTCATGACTCAGCCGGGGCAGGGCCCGGTGATCGCACGTGGCACGGCGACCAGCGCCAACCTCCAGCTTGTGCCCGTGGACACGGTCAACGAGCTGATCCCATGCGGGCCGTGCGAGAAGACCGCCGACGGCCAGACTTACGTCTGGCTACCGGACGCTATCGGCCCCAACGAGATGAAGTTCGACGTCGTGGGCATGGATGACCAGCCCATCCCCGGCGTCGAGGAGATCCCGGGCACCAATCCCGCCGAGGGCGATCTGCCGAGTTGGATCGTGCCCACGAATGTGCCCTTCAAGCTCATCATGGACAACAGGGCTGGCACCACGAGCGCAAAGTTCCCGCTCATCGCACTCCCTGAGGGTCGCGGCTTCCTCACCGAGGCGAGGGTCCCTGCTGGCCAGCGCTCCATCATGGTGGTCAACACGGCAACCTCGACCTTCACCCTCGACCAGGCGTCACGCGGCATGCCGGCCGTGACGACCAGCCTGGACACGGGGAAGTCGGATCTCAACGTGGTCGTGACGCGAGTGGGACCGCGCCCGGCGCAGGGCGCTCTGTCCTTCTCCACATCGGTGAACCGCGGCAACTTCGTGCTCACGACCAACATGATCGGCGGTGAGCAGGTGAGGGGCGTCTTCACTCGCACGGATCCGACTGGCACCGTGGTTCGCGCGGAGTTCGGCACCGCTCAGGTCGTGAAGATGCGGAGCGGCGACCGGGTCGTGGCCCAGACGGGTTCGTGGACGGGCAACTTCCGCAACCTCACGGCACGGCTCGTGCGCGCCGACGGCACCGTCATGCCGCTCACGCTCACGCGACCGTCGAGCTAATGCGTGTGCCCGTCACCACTGCCACTAGGCAGCGGTGACGGGCACCGCGCGGAAGATGCGCGTCTGGTCGGACATCGCATCGATG
>CAZLZC010000193.1:0-3645 GCA_964563825.1 uncultured Actinomyces sp. | reverse complement strand
GCCTCGAGCGGGACGCGATCGTCCTGGCGCACGGCCATGCGAGTGCCCATGGGCAGGTCGAGCGCGAGGTCGACCCAGGTGCGGTCCCCCGCGATACCGATCCCCGCGCAGGCGCCGGACCCGCGAGGGGTGGCGCGCACGGCGGACACCTCGATGAGCGTCGGCCTCTCGATCGCCCGCACGACGACCTCATCACCGGTGCACAGGCCGGACTCGGGTAGGGCTACGGCGACCTGGATGACCTGCGCATCGGTGGTCGGACGCCACGAGACAGGGTCGAGCGGAGTCTCATCGGTGCCAAGGGCGCGCAGCGGGCCAATACCCGCGACCAGGCCACCCAGGACCACGAGTGCGACGACAGCCAGGACGGCACCGATCGTCCACATCCAGAAGACGGGGGATCGGCGACGCCGCGGGGCGTCGTACTCGCGCAGGCCGGGGATGAGCGGGCCGCGTGCCACAGCTCACCCCTCCCTGTGCATCAGTCCGTGCCAGCAGTCTCGACCGGCGGGGTGTCAGGGACATCCGCCTTGGGCGTGGAGGCGAAGGTGAAGTCCCTGCCGTCCTCCCCATCGACCGCGTCCACGAGCACGATGGATCCGGGCGTGATCTCGCCGAAGAGCATCTTCTCGCTCAGCGGATCCTCGATCTCGCGCTGGATCGTGCGACGCAACGGCCGCGCACCCATCGACGCGTCGTAGCCACGCTCGGCGAGCAACTCGCGAGCGGACTGCGTGAGGTCGAGGGAGATGTCGCGATCCTTCAGACGCTCGTCGAGCAGGTTGATCATCAGATCCACGATCTGGACGATCTCGGCCTTGCTCAACTGATGGAAGACGATCGTGTCGTCGATACGGTTGAGGAACTCGGGCCGGAAGTGCTGCTTGAGCTCCTGCTGCACCTTCGTCTTCATACGCTCGTAGGCCGACAGGTCGTCGTTCTCCGGGGCGAAGCCGAGCATGACGCCCTTGGACACATCGCGGCTACCGAGGTTGGTCGTCATGATGATGACGGTGTTCTTGAAGTCCACGACCCGACCCTGGGCGTCGGTGAGACGACCCTCCTCGAGCACCTGCAGGAGTGAGTTGAAGATGTCGGGGTGGGCCTTCTCGACCTCGTCGAAGAGCACCACGGAGAAGGGCTTGCGGCGCACCTTCTCGGTGAGCTGGCCACCCTCTTCGTAGCCGACGTAGCCGGGAGGTGAGCCGAAGAGTCGCGACGCGGTGTGCTTCTCGGAGTACTCACTCATATCGAGGGAGATGAGCGCGTCCTCGTCACCGAAGAGGAACTCCGCGAGCGTCTTGGAGAGCTCGGTCTTGCCGACGCCCGAGGGCCCGGCGAAGATGAAGGAGCCCGACGGGCGCTTGGGGTCCTTGAGCCCGGCGCGCGTGCGACGGATGGACTTCGACAGCGCCTTGATGGCCTGCTCCTGACCGATGACGCGACGGTGCAGCTCTTCCTCCATGCGGATGAGGCGCTGGGCGTCATCCTCGGAGAGGTCGGTCACCGGGATGCCGGTCATGAGGGCCAGGACCTCAGCGATGAGGCGCTCATCGACCTCGGCGACGACATCCATGTCGCCGGCCTTCCACTCGCGCTCGCGCTGGGCCTTCTCGGCGAGGAGGTTCTTCTCGTCGTCGCGCAGACGGGCGGCGAGCTCGAAGTCCTGAGCGTCGATCGCGGACTCCTTCTCACGACGCACATTGGCGATGCGCTCGTCGAACTCGCGCAGGTCCGGCGGAGCCGTCATGCGACGGATGCGCAGGCGGGAGCCCGCCTCGTCGATGAGGTCGATCGCCTTGTCGGGGAGCTGGCGATCGGAGATGTAGCGATCCGACAGGCGTGCGGCCGCGGCAAGCGCACTGTCGGTGATGGAGACGCGGTGGTGCGACTCGTAGCGATCGCGCAGACCCTTGAGGATCTCGACCGTGTCGCTCACGTCGGGGGCATTGACCTGAACCGGCGCGAAGCGACGCTCGAGCGCGGCGTCCTTCTCGACGTACTTGCGGTACTCGTCGAGGGTGGTCGCGCCGATCGTTTGCAACTCGCCCCGGGCGAGCATCGGCTTGAGAATGCTGGCCGCATCGATCGCGCCCTCGGCAGCACCCGCGCCGACGAGGGTGTGCATCTCGTCGATGAAGAGGATGATGTCGCCGCGGGTGCGGATCTCCTTGAGGACCTTCTTGAGGCGCTCCTCGAAGTCACCGCGGTAGCGGCTGCCGGCGACGAGCGCGCCGAGGTCGAGGGTGTAGAGCTGCTTGTCCTTGAGGGTCTCCGGCACCTCGCCGCGGATGATGTTCTGGGCCAGGCCCTCGACGATCGCGGTCTTGCCCACGCCGGGCTCCCCGATGAGGACGGGGTTGTTCTTGGTGCGGCGCGACAGCACCTGCATGACGCGCTCGATCTCCTTCTCGCGCCCGATCACCGGGTCGAGCTTGGATTCGCGCGCAGCCTGGGTGAGGTTGCGGCCGAACTGGTCGAGGACGAGGGAGGTGGACGGCGTGCCCTCGGCGGGACCGCCGGCCGTGGCAGGCTCCTTGCCCTGGTAGCCGGAGAGCAACTGGATGACCTGCTGGCGCACGCGGTTGAGGTCGGCGCCGAGCTTGACGAGGACCTGAGCGGCGACGCCCTCGCCCTCGCGGATGAGGCCGAGGAGGATGTGCTCGGTGCCGATGTAGTTGTGGCCGAGCTGTAGTGCCTCGCGCAGGGAAAGCTCGAGCACCTTCTTGGCGCGCGGAGTGAAGGGGATGTGACCGCTGGGGGCCTGCTGGCCCTGGCCGATGATCTCCTCGACCTGCGAACGCACGGCCTCGAGTGAGATGCCCAGGCTCTCGAGCGCCTTGGCGGCGACACCTTCGCCCTCGTGGATGAGGCCGAGGAGGATGTGCTCGGTGCCGATGTAGTTGTGGTTGAGCATCCGGGCTTCTTCCTGCGCCAGGACGACGACCCGGCGAGCCCGGTCCGTAAACCTCTCGAACATGCTCTCCCACCTCTCATCTGCGGCCCGAGGGCCTGTCCGGGTACGACGCACAGGCCGCCCGGCTGGTTCGATGCTAGCGCCGCCTGGCTGAGGTCACCCGTTCGCGCCCTGAGCCCTGGCTATGGGGTCAACGCCGGGAGCGCCCCAGGCCTTCCCGGGGTGATTCCGCCCCAAGCGAACCGCCTCGGCGGGCCGGGTCAGGCCCTCAGCGCCGCCCGAAGGCCCGCGACGACCCAGTCGGCGTACTGCCGCTGGCCCGCGGAGGAGGACATCCGGGCTGCGTCAGCGGAGTTCCGCATATTGCCCGACTCGAGCAGGATGACCGGGACGTCGGAGAAGTTGAGGGTCGAGATGCTCGGGGTCACGAGCATCTGGCCGGAGATGTACGTCGACCGCGGAGCCCCGGCGGCCGCCATACCCGAGACGAAGCGCTTGCCCAGGCGGGTCGACTTGGTGGCGATGTCATCGGTCCATCCCTTGATGACGGAGGGCACCATCACGTAGAAGCCGTACTCCGACGCGCTCGTGCCGTCAGCGTGGATGGAGAGCATGAGATCGGCTCCCACCTTGGCTCCGAACTGACCCCGCTCGTTGACGCAGGGGCCCCACTTGCGCATGGTGTTGGAGTGGCGGGTCATCCGCACATCCGCACCCAGCGCCTCGAG